>NZ_LJPA01000056.1:14317-26603 GCF_001414035.1 Frankia sp. ACN1ag
CCGCTGATCATCCCTGGAGGGATCGCAACGCGTGCGCTACGTGTAGGTGTCGGATGATCCGCTCGTGCCGCTGATCATCTCTGGAGGCATCGCAACTGGTCACCGTCGTCGCTCCGTCGCGGGCCCGCGATCGCAGCGCCTTTGATCATCCCTGGAGGGATCGCAACACGGATCAGCCCGAAAAGCTACTTTCATGATCTGGGCTGCCGATCATTCCTGGCGGCCTTGCGACCCGAGCACGGTTGAGGTGGGCGCTTGGCCGCCGGAGGCCCAGGGTGTGGGTATCTACTTGTGATTAAGGGCGGCGGCTGGGAGTCCGCAGCGGGTGGGCCGGTCGAGGGGTTCAGGTGAGGACGGCGGGCTTGAGGACTTCCTCGCACCACTGGCGGAAGGTGGTGGGGGTGGTGAATTCGGGGGTTCGGGGCTCGGCGTTGTCGAGGCCGTTGTCCTTGGCCGTCATCATGTCGAGCATGGCCTGCGCTATCGCGTCGGACATGCCGTGTTCGATCAGTGTCGCCTTGAAGGCGTCGCCGGGGATCTGCTGGTGGCGGATTGGACGCTCGAGCACCTCGGACATGATGTTCGCCAGGTCGTTCTGGGAGAGGTCCTCGGGGCCGAGCACCGGGACGTCGTCCTGCCCCGTCCAGGAGTCGTCGAGCAGCAGGCGGGCGGCGACGGCGGCGATGTCGCGGGTGGCACACGTCGGGTGCTTGTGGTCGCCGGACAGCGTCGAGAAGAACGTTCCCTGGTTCCTGATCGCCTCGACCTGGTTGAGCATGTTGTCCATGAAGCCGGGCATCGCCAGCGACCGGTAGTGCACGCCGGTGCTCGCGATCAGGTCGTCCATCGCCAGGGCCGCCGTCACAAGTCCGGCGTTGCGGCCCAGGGCCACCCCACGGCCGAGGGCCGAGACACCGACGACCCGCCTGACCCCGTGCTTCTCGATGGCCTCACATGCCGGCCGGGTGAAGTCGAGATAGGCGGCCTCGACGTTCACAGCCTGGGGGTTCGGGGGAGCCAGCCAGAACACCGCGTCGGCGCCCGCGAACGCCTGGGTGACGACGTCGGCGTCGCTGTGCGAACCCGGCACGACCTCGACGCGCTCGCGGGTGTGTGCGGGCAGGCGGGAGGGGTCGCGTGCGATGACGCGGATGGGCTGGCCGCTGGTCAGGAGGGTGTCGAGGAGCTGCCGGCCGATCTGACCGGTGGGAGTGGTGACGACGATCAAGAGGGGCTCCAAGGGGCTGCGCCCGGACAACGGTGAGGTGCGCGCCGTTGTGCCTGCGGGACGGGTAGATGGCCTGNTCGGCGACGGCGTGCGCGGGATGTGTGGGCCCGCGCGTCGGCGTTGGCATGACCCAGTCAAGCCGGCGCGGCGCCGGAGCTGAAGGACCGATCCGCACCGGATTGATACCGTGCGGATATGAGTGAGCTGGAGGTTCGGCAGCTTCGGTACTTCGTGGCCGTCGCGGAGGAGCTGCATTTCGGGCGTGCGGCCGAGCGGCTGGGCATGGCGCAGCCACCGCTGTCCCGGGCGATCCGCGACCTGGAGCGTCACCTGGGCGTGCGGTTGCTCGAGCGGACGACGCGTCAGGTAGCGCTCACCCCGGCGGGGGAGGTCTTCCTGCACGACGCCCGGACCGCACTCGACGCGGTCACCGCGGCCGCCCGGCGGGCCCGGCACGCCGGGCAGCCGACGCCGAGCCTGCGCGTCGCGCTCAAGGCCGATTTCGACGCCGGGCTGCTCCCGCGGATCCTCGCCGCCTTCCAGCGCGAGGACGCGGCCCTCCCGGTGGAGCTGCTGCTCGGCGGCCGTGGCGACCAGGTGCCCGCCCTGCACGACGGCCGGGCGGACATCGCGCTGCTGCCCACCCCGTTCGACAACCACGATCTCGACGTCGAGCCGCTGCTGACCGAGCCCCGCCTGCTCGCGCTGGCGGCCGACGATCCGCTGGCCGCCCGCTCCTCCCTGTGCCTGGCCGACCTGGCCGGCCGATCGCTGCCCGACGGCACACTCGCCGACCGCGACGGCCGTCCGCCCACGACCGCGCGGACCCAGAACGGCCGCGAGCAGTCACCCTCCCCGCCCCGGGGACGGGTCGTTGAGGCCCAGCCGACTCCCCTGGACCTGGCGAAGATCTTCAACCTGATCGAGCTGGGCAGCATCATCATGTTCCTGCCCGTCTCGGTCGCCTCCCGGCACCGCCGGCTCGGCATCGCCTACCGGAACGTCGGCGATCTTCCCCCGACCACACTCGTCCTGGCCTGGCCGCAGGACTCCCGCTCGCCGGCCGTCGCCGCCTTCGTTCGTGCGGCCACCGCCGTCGCGAAGGCCGCCCAGGCGGACGCCCAGACGGATCAGGACCAGACGGATCAGGAGGCGCCGCAGCGAGCGATGATGTGATCCTTTGCCGTGGGTCAGCCGGCGGGGGAGATGGACTGGATGTTGGCGATGGCGAATTCGCGGTCGTCGTTGCGGAGGTGGCACCAGGCGTCGAGCCAGCGGCCGAACATGGCGTTGATGGTGATGCGGCGGACGGTGCGCTTGCCGTTCTTGTCGCGGTAGGCGATCACCACGTCGCCGCGGGACTCGACGGCCTCGGCGAGCAGGGCGAGTTCGCCGTCGTTGAGGCGGTCGTTGAGGCCGGCGAGCTCGCGGACCAGGGGGCTCGGCGGGGGCACGCCCTCGTCGGCGTCGGTGAGCAGGCGCGTGACGAGCTCCTCCGGCGTCACCCTCCGGGGTGCGCCGCCGGCGCCTCGGGTCCGGCCGCTACCGGCGGGAGGCGGCGAGGCGGATTTCTGGTGGCGCGTCAGCGGCCCGGACGATGCGCGGCCGGACGACGGGACGATGACGGTGCCGGTGGCGTCCTCGGCGACGGGGTAGAAGCCGGCGCGGCGCAGTTCGGCCAGGACGGTGTCCAGGTCCTCGGGGCTGGACAGGACGGTCGGGGCGAGCCGGGCCAGGTGCAGCTTGGCGAGGACGCGGGTGTGCAGCAGCTCGGTGGTCGTCGGCTCGTCGCCGAGGATGGCGCTGCGCAGGCCGCGGACCCGGACGTGGCCGTGGCGGCGGGCAACGTCGGCGACGAGATATTCCAGGGCCTGGGGCGGCGTGTGGTCGGCCATGGCGCGCAGCGCGTCGAGCAGCTCGTCGGCGGTCCAGCCGGCGTCCAGTGCCGCGCGGACGGACGCGGGGGTGAACCGCCAGGTCCCGGCGGCGCCGCGGGATTCGGGTTCGGCGGCGGCGCGCAGCACCTGGGCCATCGTCGCGGTCGGTGGGCCGGAGACGACGGCGGTGAGGTCGGACTGGAGGATCAGGCTGGGTCTGGACTCGGGCAGCAACTCGGCGCAGCGGTCGCCGAGGGCGGTCGCGGCCGTGGTGATCGCCGCGGTGAGGGCGCGGTACGACGGGAAGGCGGCGGCGGGGCCGGCGAGGTCGGCCAGGTCGGCGGCGCTGGTCCGCAGCGCCTCGCCCAGCTCGGACAGGACGTCGACCGCCACGACGCCGAGCAGCTCGGCCTCGCGGATCGTCGCTGCCATCACGGCCGCCCGCAGGGGGTCGGGGTAGCCGTCCAGCGGGAAGAACCAGTCGATGTTCTCGGCGGTCAGCCGCACCGACCGACCGCCGTCGGCGGCGCGCAGCAAGGTCCCGCGCAGCAGGCCGGCTTCGGATTCGATCGGCAGCGGCGGGGCGATGTCCCGCTCGTCGTCGAGCTCCCGGCCCGACGGGGCATGCTCCTGGACGTACCAGGCCAGCGCGAGCGGGGCCCACTGCCGGCTCGGCGTGGCCTCCCGCCAGGCGGTGAACCCCGGTCCCGGCACGTAGCCGGCGTCGTCGTGGATCAGCAGGCCCGCGGTCGCCGTCAGGTCGATCCACACCGGCAGGTCCGCCGGCGGCAGCGACAACCGCTTGGCCAGCCGTAGCCGTTCCCGTCCGCCGATCCCGCCGCGCTTGAGCGCCGCGATCGGCACGGTCGCCGCCTCGTCGAGCAGCGCCGCGACGGTGCGGACGGCGTCCTGCGCCGCCGCCTGCGCACTCGATCGCACCCCGGCCGGATCCACCGCCGGTCGGGGGACGTCCGGCGGGCCGGTCAGCGTGCCGCGGTGCTCGGTGATCCAGACGGCGACGGCAACCTCGCGGGGCAGCTCCGCCAGACCCCGGACCGGCAGCATCAGGCCGGCGTGGATCAGGGCCCGCACGGCGGCCGGCCCGGCGCGCTGCTCCCGCTCGGCCAGCATGAGGACGAAGGGGAGGTCGTTGTCGACCGCCGATCCCAGGTCCGTCAGCAGCTCCCGCGCCGGCGCCGGGAGCGCGGCGACGAGGACCGCCACCCGCACGGAATCGGCCAGCAGTCGGGCGAACAGCGCGACGAGTTCGGGCTTGCGCAGCCCGGTCGGGTCCTCGCCGAGCGCGCGCACCGCCGTCCGCACGTCCTCGACCAGCGCGGCGCTCGCGAGCTGCGTCGCGGTGTCAATCTCGGCGAACGGCTCCGACCAGTGGCTGTGCAGCGGCGCCGGGAGGCGGATGGCCGGCTCGCCGAGGATGCTCTCGCCGCCTTCGCCGCCTTCGCCGCCTTCGCCGCCGGTCGCCGCCGGGACGGGCCAGGCCAGACCGCGGGCGAACAGACCGTCCACCACCGCGTGCATGGCGTCGCGGGGCACGCCCAGCAACGTCGCGAGGCGGTCGGCGGTCACCGGGCCCGGCAGCAGGGCGACCGCCACGCCCACCTGCAGACTGTCCCGGTCGAGCTCGGTGAGCGCCCGGCTCAGCGAGCGGGCGTCGGTCAGCCGCTGGGCGAGCTGCTCGAAACCGCGGGGCAGCGGCTCGACCAGCACGTCGGGGCGGGCGCGCAGCACGGCACCCAGCTTCACCGGATCGAGACCGGCGAGATGCGTGGCGAAGGAAGGCGTGGAGGACATCGAAACCATTGTCACCGCTGTGCCGGACGCGCCCTCCGCCAGTCCGTGAGCGTTCACACAGGGACAACAGTAACCGGGGAGTGGGCAGGACGAGCCCGGGCGACGTGGTCGCCACATCGCCGAGGTCGTGACGCAGGCGCACCGCCGGACGACGCCTCGCCGTCACCGCTCGGGATGCCTACTACCGAAGGTGATCATTGGATGGCGGGGCCACGGAGGGTGGCTCGGGGTCCGGCCAGGTGAGATTGGCCAGCTCGGCGATCTCGGCGGAGGGGATGCCGTGCCGGCCGGCCAGCTCGCCGATCGGCACCCCGCCCTGATATTGCCGCACGATCGTCTCGACGTCCGCCCCCGGGCCGCCGCGGGCGAAGAACGGCCGGCCGCCGGAGATCCCGCTGTCGACGATCACGTCCGCCGTCGAGTACCCGGGTAGTCGGATCCGGCGGGTGTAGCCGTCCTCGCCATAGTCCACGTGGGCGGCCACTCGGGCGACGAGGAGCGCGAACTCCGACTCGTCGGCTGGTAGAGCGGCCGGTGGCACCGGCAGGTCTCGCGCGGATGGTGATGGCGGCGTGGTTGGCGGGATTGATGGGATTGATGGGGCGGGCGCGGTCACGGCCTGGACGATCTCCGGGGCGGCGTCCTCGTGCTGGGCGTAGGCGCGCAGCACGGCGAGCGCATCGGTGACGAACGCCCTGGTGGCCAGGGGGTGCGCGCCGCCCAGGCTCTTCCGAACGATGGACAGTGCCCCGTGGGCGTGGATCTGCGGCAGCGATGTCCCCTGCCGGACGGCCGCGTACACCACGGCCTCGGCGAGGCCGATGAACGGGATGCGCGGCTCCGGCGGGGAGGGGCGGCGAAGTGAGGTGACGATCGGTGGCGGATTGTTGCTCATCGTGCCGATCTGCTTGCCGATCCGTGCCCGGCCGACCGTCCACATCGCGGCGCGATGCAGGTCGTCCGGGTCGAGGCCGACGTGGCGGGCCGTCTGGGCGCGCGTGTAGACCGCATGGGTGAACCGGGCGTCGAGGACAACGTCGGAGCTCATGGGCGGACGTCTCCGAACCGGTGGGTGGTGGCAGTGGTGGCAGTGGCGGCAGTGGTGGCGGCGGGCGCAGCCGCCGAGCCTAGCCGCCGGTGGGCCCGCGCCCCACCGATCCGTACCGCGATGCCGGGCCGGCCGCCGAACGCCGTTCGGTCGCCGTCGTCGTCGCGGACGGATCGGGCCCGTGCGGCGTCCACCGCACGGGCCCGGCCATCGCCCCGGCCCTGACTCAGGCGAATGTTCCGCGGAACAGGAGGGTTATTCCGCGTCGGGCAGGTCGGCGAGGGGGAGCTCCAGGTAGGAGGCGGCCCCGTCCGGGGAGGCGAACTCGACCTGGCCGCCGTCGACGGTGGCGTCGGCGAACAGGCGGNCCTTGGTGTCGATCACGAGGGCGAGCTGGTGGCCGGCGGCGATGCGGTAGTCTGCGGGCTGGAGCTGGACGTCGATCGCACGCGCCTCGCCCTCCCGCTCGTTGAGCAGCGTGTACGGCGCACTGGTGATGATCTTGCCCTTGGCGCGGCCCGGGTCCACGTCGAACAGGTGGGTCACGATCGTCGCCGTCGCCGCGGACGGGCGGATCGTCAGGTGCAGCCGGACGTTGCCGGTGAGCTGGCTCTGCGCGACCAGCGGCTCGGTCACCCAGACGGCCGCGTCCCGCCGCGAGATCGACGCCGTGTCGTAGATCGCGGGGGCACCGAGCCGCTCCAGGACGCCGGTCTGGACGAGCGCCTCGGCGACGTGCGCGGGGGTGTCCACGCCCGCCTGGATGGTCGTCGTCCACCCGGTGGCCGGACGCGACGCCAGGACGCCGTCGGTGGAGCCGCCCCGCGGCTGGTCGAGATAGAACCGTCGGGTCGGCTGGACGTACGACTGCCAGTCGTTGGACTTACGCAGGTCGAACAGGTTGTGCATGTACTCGGTGTGGACGTTGCCGTCCTGCCCGATGCCGTTGTCCTTGCCCCGAAGGTGATGGTCCAGCCAGCGGAAGGTCGTCGCGGTCGGCCGGCTCCAGCCGCCGAGGAAACCCAGGATCTCGTCGCCGCCGTGGTCGCCGATCTGCACCAGCAGCCGGCGCGGGCCGGTGAGCTGGTTGAAGAACTCGACGACGGCCGGCACCGAGAAGATCGTCTCGTGCCAGTAGGTGCCGAGGAAGACCGGCACCCGGCGGCTGTTGAGCCGCTCGACGTAGCTGATCGGCGAGCGGATGGCCCCGAAGTCCAGCAGGTTCTTGATGTTCTTGTTGGCGCGGAAGTCCGCGAAGATCTGCCGCGTCTCGTCGGACAGGCGGTCCTCGCCGAACAGCGCCGCGAGGGCCTCGAAGGCGGCGATGTGCCGGGTCTCGTTCTCGTACAGCGAGCGGGTGAGATCCGCCCAGGCGCTCTGCGCGGCGACGGCCTTCACCCGGTCGTCGTGCGCGGCGATGATCAGGCTCTGGCCGGCGCCGTAGGACGATCCGGCGAACGCGATCTGGTCCGGGTTCACCCGGTCGGCGTGGTTCTCCAGGATCCAGTCGATGACGGCGGAGCCGTCCGCCCGGTCCCGCGGCCCGGCGACGTCGATCTTCCCGGTGGAGTCGGCGAGACCCCGCTCGCTGTACGCGACGGCCAGATAGCCGCGGATCGCGAAGTTCACGAGCAGCCCAGGGTAGGAACGCCACCCGGTGGGAGCCAGCGGGGCCGGCAGGACGACCACCGGATGCGGCCCGGCACCGAGCGGGACGAACACGCCCGCGTCGAGCTGGACGTCCGGATCCGCGCCGGGAATCCGGACGGACGCGAACGTTCCCGCGCCCTGAAGTTGCTGGAACTTGCCGGCGGTCGCGGGCGGAAGCTCCCGGAAGTCGCCGCGGTCCAGGTTCTCCAACGCCCGGATCTGGGCGTCGAGCAGGGTTCGGTCCTGGGGGGCGAAATCGAAGACCGTCGTTCGCTGGGGGCTGGTGGCCACTCGTGGAGTCTCCTTGCCGAAAGTCGGAGCAGAACAGGGCAGATCGCCCGGCGGCGTCAGGCCGTATGGTGAGGTGACGGGATTTCACCGTTGTCCGGCTGGCGGTGGTCCGTGAACCACCGCCCGGTTCGTCGCCAACCCGCCGACCCGCCGACCCGCGGCGATGACGATTCCCGGTCACAGGCCCGAAGCGTAGGGCCGGCCGCGACCGTCGCCGCTGAGGCGGACACTTGATGCGTGGCGTTCGGCGACGCCGCGTTGGTCCGTCTTCGGTGGGGCCGCCGCCGGATTGGCCGTCGATGGTGGCCGCTGTCGCTTTGGATGCCCCGAATCCTGCTGCGGCCGGGACGGACAGCGGAGACCCACAACGGCCAGCCGTCGTCAGCGACAATGACACCACCTGGATGTTGCCGCCGTGGTTGTGGGCCTTCGCCGCCAGTAGTGCATTGCGCCTTCCCCCACTCCCTCAGCCATCACGGTCCGCGACTGTTATGGAGGGTGGCGAACCGTTGCAGGGAATGGCTCACTGGCAGGAGTACTACCGGGCGGGTCTGCGCGGGCGATGGACTTCGTGCCGACGAGCCAGTCCCAGAACTGTCTCGACCGGGCGCAGCGAGCCCTTCGGGTGGAGCCCGCGGCTGGATGATGCCGGACCCCGCTCGGGAACATCGTCCCGCGAGTGTGATTGATGTCGCCGTCGCGGCGGTGAACTAAAACGGGCTGTGGAGATAGTCGATGATTTCTCCTGGTCAGGAGTGCCGGCAGTTATTGGACGGGACCGCCGACCGATCTTCACGGTCCAGTCGATCAGTGTACGGCCTCTTGACATGGGCACTTTCTGGTAGCACCCGGTGGGGCCCGGCTGCGCTAGTGTTCGGATCGCCATCGGGACCGCGCTTACGGCAGAATTCCGACCCCTTCCGGAATTCTTCGCCGTTTGTTCGCCAGAGATTTCTGGACGGTCTGCGGAGCGGGCTGCCGACGCCTTCGGTGATCAAATGTGCCGTCCCTCGACGGAAAGGTAATGATGGGTACAGTAGCCCTGCGCAAGATCCAGGTGGCCGTGGCGGCCGTCGGGGTACTCGTTTTCGCTTTCGGCATCGGCGGCGTCGCCTCCGGGGGACTGCCCGCCCTCACCGGTCAGCCGCAGATACACCACGGAGTCGTGCATCTCGCCAACGGGCCTGCCAGTATTGGAAACCAGCCTGCCGGTGGTACGAGCCGGCCTGCCGGTAGTACAAGCCGGCCTGGTCGGTAGGCGCGGGCGCGGCTCGCTGAGCTGATCACTGGAGTAGTGGGGTCTGCCGGTGGGCGCCCCACTGCTCCACCGCGATGCTGATACCGTTTCCCGGGTGCTGATCTGGCTCAACGGCCCCAATGGCATCGGTAAGACGCAGGTGGCCTACGAACTGCACCGCGGGTTGCCCGGATCCTTCGTCTGCGACCCGGAGCATCTCGGTTTCGCATTGCGCCGGATGCTGCCCGCGCAGTCGCGCGGCGACTTTCGCGAGATGCCATTGTGGCGGGACGGTGTCGCCCAGACGCTCCGCACTGTGCTCGATGGTTGCGGCGGCCCGGTCGTCGTACCGATGACCCTGCTCGATCCCGCGTTGCTCGCCGCGTTCGTCGACCCGTTGCACGCCGCCGGGCACGAGGTGCGGCACGTGACGCTGCTCGCCGACAGGGCCGTCCTGCTGCGGCGCATCCGCTCCCGCGGGGAGACCGCCCGCAGCTTCGCCGCCACCCAGGCCGACCGTTCCCTGCACCTGCTGCGGGCCCCGGAATTCGCCCGCCACCTGCCCACCGACGGCCTGCCGATCGGCGCCGTCGCCGCGAACATCGCCGCCGGCGCCGGCCTGGCGTTCACCCCCGATCCCGCCGGCCCGGTCCGCCGCCGGGCCCGCCGGCTCGGCGTGCAGCTCCGCCACCTCCGCTTCGACGAGCTCGTCGGCCTACCCCGCTGACGGTTCGGCTCTTGCTGGTGGTGCGGCGGAACCGCTCGGCGGCCTACTCCGGTGACGGTTCCGCGGAACCGCTCACCCGTTGGCGTCGGGCCGGCGCCGGGAGTCGAGGAACGCCGCATAGTCGTCGAGCAGCTCCTCGAACTCCGCGATCGTGAAATACACCGACTCCCACTGCTCGTACAACGACTCCAACAACACCCGATCCCCCTCGATCTCCTGCACGGTGCCGTTCCCCAGCGCAGCGTTCAATTCGCCTGTGCGTACTTTCTGCCATCGTTGCACATATCTTGTGATATCAGCCGGGTGTGGGCCGACATCGCTCTCCAAGAAGTCGAGAACGGCGGCCTCGGTATTCCGGTCGATCGAGGGCGCGGACACCTCCAGATTCTGTTCTTCGTCGCGCTGGAACGTCCATCTGCTCATCGAGGATCCCCTGGTTCGGCCTTCTGGATCGGGAATGCGGTCCTGAGTTCTCCGCCTGGGCTGACATAGAGCTGTATCAGCACACCATCGTAGCTGTCGCGCAGCGCCTTCTTGGGAAGTTCCTCATTATTTCTGAGTCTAGGCTCGATGGCGTCGTCGTAGATCCTCTCGTAGGTTGTCTGCACGGCATCGCGCACTTTCTGCTCCGACCACTGGTTCGGGAACATGGTGTGCTCCGGAACATCCTTCCTCCTCCACTCGCCAGTGGTCGGATGGCGAAACTCGACGTCGGCATGGTAGGTGCCGTCCGGTTTCCTGTCCTCCATCGAGGTGATGCGGCGGTCAGGCGGGGGATGGCCGTCGGGGGCGCTGTGGAAGCCGACGGGGCGGCCGCGTCTGTTCCATTCGCCGTGCAGGATGTGCTGGAACACCTTCTCGCTGATCTCGGGCCGGACGGGGGTGTCCGCGGGGCGGGTGGGCGGTCCGTCCGGCAATCGAGACGGCGGGTCTCGCGGCGATGGGGCCTGCGGAGTCTCGGAAGGCGGGCGTTCTTCGGTGTCCGGGACAGCCTCGGGCCGGGAGAGGCGGTTTGCGGCGCGGCTGTCGAGCAGGGCCGCCTTGCGCTCGGGATCGGTGGCGGCGCGGGGAGTGCCGGGGGATGGCCTGCCGGATTCGTCGGAGGTGGAACGGTCCACGCCGGCGGCGCGGGCTTCGAGTAACGCCGCCTTCCGCTCGGCCGAGGTGACGGGGGGCGTGGGCCGGTCGTGGGTGGGGACCTCGGCGGCGCGGCGGTCGAGGAGCGCGGCCTTGCGTTCCACTCCCTCGCGCGGGGTGGCGGTGGGCCGGTCGGATGGGGGCGAGGGAGCGTCGATGGCGGGTTGACGTGTGTCGGGTCGGGGCGCCCGGGCATCCCCGCCGGGCTCGTCGGCCGGGCGCGGGTTGTCGAACTCGGCCACGGGTCAGGCCTGCCGTCCGTGTTCGGCCTGGTCTGGCAGCCGGCGGCGCGAGGGACTGATCGCTTCCTCCTGGCCGTCGCTCTGGCGAATGCACCCACGGCGGACGATATCGCACGCAGCGCGACCGTGGGGTGACGATCCGGCGAAGCTAGGTCGGTCGAACGGTCAGGCTTGTGCTGCGGCCGGGGGCGCGGAGTTCCGCACCGAGAGATGGTCGGTGATCGCCTGCAGTGCGGCGACCAGCGCGGCCCGGACGTTCTCGTCGGACACCGTTCCATCAGCGGCGATGGCGTCGCGGGCCACCGGAATCGCCACGCACGCCGCCTCGATCATCTCGGCGGTGACGTAGCCCAGCACGGTGGTGAGTTCCGCCAGCGCGCCCAGTCCGCGGCCCGGGGCGGCGACGTTGATCCAGGCGGCGGGCTTGCCGTAGAGGTCGCCGGTGCCGACCGTCCAGTCGAGCAGGTTCTTCAGGCTGCCGGGCAGGGCGCCCGCGTACTCCGGCGTGCAGAACAGGACCGCGTCGGCTGCGGCGAGCTGCGCCCGCAGCGCGGCGACCGCGGGCGGCGGCGCGGAGTCGTCCGCGTCCGGGGTGAACGCCGGCAACTCGGCCAGCCCGTCGTAGAGGACGGCCGCCGTCCCGGTGGGCGCCAGCGCGACGGCGGTCCGCAGCGCGGCTGTGTTCGTCGATGCCCCGCGGGTGCTGCCCGAGATCAGGAGTAGTCGCTTTTCCGCCATGAGCTCATCCTCGCCATCGTCGCCGGCCGCCGGGGGCCATCGGGCTCGACGGTCGACTGATTCAGCGGCGGGAGCGGGCCCCAACTTTCGGCCGGCACCCGGACCAGCTTGCCACCGCTCGGCACCAGGCAGCCCAGCCATCGCCAGGCCTCGTCCGAGGCGCCGAGCAGCTCGTCTCTGCCCGCCGACCAGACCGCCAGCTCGCCACCTGGAAGCTGTTCGAGCCACCAGCCCGCGGGCTGCCCGGTGGTGGCGTCCCAGATTCGCGCGGTGCTGTCGGTGCTGGTGGTGAGGATGCG
>NZ_LJPA01000056.1:26678-26987 GCF_001414035.1 Frankia sp. ACN1ag
CGCGCGGTGCTGTCGGTGCTGGTGGTGAGGATGCGGGTGGCGTCGGGACTCCACGCGCCGCCCGTGACCGTCTGAGTGTGGCCGGTGAGGGTGCACTGGAGGTGGCCGGTGGTGGCGTCCCAGATCCCTGCGGTGCAATCGGTGCTGGTGGTGAGGATGCGGGTGCCATCGGGACTCCACGCGCCGCCCGTGACCGTCTGAGTGTGGCCGGTGAGGGTGCACTGGAGGTGGCCGGTGGTGGCGTCCCGGACCCCGGCGGTGCGGTCGGTGCTGGTGGTGAGGATGCGGGTGCCATCGGGGCTCCAGGCG
>NZ_LJPA01000057.1:0-24370 GCF_001414035.1 Frankia sp. ACN1ag
CACCAACCGGTCCTCGGGCTTCTCCTTCACCTGACCGCGTCTCGGCACCCCTCGAACCTACACGATCAGAACCTAAGTTCCTGGTATTGGGCCGGTGGGAGACGGTCACGCCGTCGCAGTTCCCGCATGAGCGGGAGGCGCTGGAGCACGTCCGGTTGCTGCTGCCGGACGCCGAGCCGTACCGCGCCTGGTCGAACTTCACCTTCACCGCGACCACCGGGCACATCCGCGAGGTCGACCTGCTGGTCGTCGCCCGCGGCGGCGTCTACCTCATCGAGATCAAGAGCCTGGTCGGCCGGCTGACCGCGGCCGGGTCGAACTGGACCCAGCACCGCGACTCGGGCAACACCCGGATCTTCGACAACCCGCTGCACCTGACGAACCAGAAGTCCAAGGAGCTGCGGTCCCTGCTGGAGAACGCCGGCCGCGCGAGCAGAACGAAGATCCCGTTCATCCAGCCGGCGGTCTTCCTGTCGAACCCGACCCTGCGGGTCGAGCTCCCCGACCACCAGCTTCACTGGGTCTTCGGCCCCGAGCGCGGCGCCCCGGGCGGCGCCGCCGAGAGGAACGCCGACAGGGCTGGCAGGGGCGGTAGCGGCGGTAGCGGCGGCGTGGCGCTGCCGTCGATCTGGTCGGGTCTGCTGGACGCGCCGCTGCGCGACGAGCGGCAGCGGATCACCCCTGCGCTGTCGAAGGCCCTGGCCACGCTGCTGGCGACGGTCGGGATCGCCCGCAGCCGGCGTCACCAGCAGGTCGGCTCCTGGCAGCTGGAGTTTCCGGCGTTCGACTCCGGTCCGACCTGGCAGGACCACCACGCCGCCCATGCCCAGGTCGCCTCCGAGCGACGCCGGGTGCGGATCTACCTCGTCGAACGGGCCGCCGGGGAGGCCGAGCGGGCGAACCGGGAGGCGGTCGCCCGCCGCGAGTTCCTGGTCCTGCACGGGATCGACCATCCGGGGATCGTCCAGGTCGACGGGTTGGAAAGCCACGAGGCGGGCCCGGCGCTGATCTTCCGCCATCGGCCGGACGAGATGCGCCTGGACCACTATCTCGACCGCTTCGGTGACCGCCTCGACGCCGGCACTCGGCTGCGCATGATCCGCCAGCTGGCCGAGGCGGTCGCCTACGCACACGGCCGGCATCTCTACCACCGGGCGCTGGCCGCCCGCAGCGTCCTGGTCGTGCCGTCCGGCGGCCGGGGCTGGCTCGCGCCCAACCTGATGATCAGCGACTGGCAGGCGGCGGCCCGCGACGCCGGCTCGGGCACCGGGGCGCTGACGAACGCGATGACGACGACGTCGCGCGAACTGGCGGTGGAGCCCGCGGGCCCGGTTCCTGCCGCATCTGGAACTGGCCGCCGCCGGCTACCTGGCGCCCGAGATCGGCGCCCCCAACCCGGATCCGGTCGGCATCGACGTGTTCGGCCTGGGCGCGCTGGCCTACCTGATCCTCACCGGGCAGCCACCCGCGGACAGCCCGAACGCGCTGAAGGCGAGGCTGGAGCAGGCGGGGGGCCTGCACCCGGCGGAGGTCGTCGACTCGCTGTCCGAAGCGGCGAACGACGTGGTGGCGCAGGCGACCTGCCCGCTGCCCGACAACCGCTATTCCAGCGTCGGCGAGCTGCTCGACTGGCTGCTGCTCGCCGAGGAGGAGCTCACCCCGCCTGACGTCCCCGCGGCCACCCCTGCGGCGGACCCGGCCGTGGCGGAGCGGGATGAACCGGTTGCCGAGGCGGACCCGTTGGAGGCCCAGCACGGCGACCTGGTCGGCGGCGAGTGGCGGATCAGGGAGCGTCTCGGTACCGGTTCGACGAGCCGCGCCTTCCTGGCCCGCAACGAGAAGACCAACCGCGACGAGGTTCTCAAGGTCGCCCTGTCCGACGAGCGGGCGGGGCGCCTGGCACATGAGGCGTCCGTGCTGGGCCGGCTCAACGACTCCCGGGTGATCCGCCTGGCCCGCCCGGACACGCTGGTCATCGGCGGGCGCGCGGTGCTCGTCCTCGACCATGCCGGCGAGCAGACCGTGGCCCGCAAGCTGCGCGAGGGCCGGCTCTCCGTCGACGAGCTGGAGACCTACAGCGACTACCTGTTCGGCGCGGTCGACTACCTCGACGGCGAGGGCGTCGCCCACCGCGACCTGAAGCCGGACAACATCGTCATCCGCCGTTGGCCGAACCGCACCTACCAGCTGGTCCTCATCGACTTCTCGCTGGCCAACATCTCGGTCCGCGACACCGCCGCCGGCACGCCCCGCTACCTGGACCCGTTCCTCGGCGCCGGCACCCGCACCACCTACGACGACCACGCCGAGCGTTACGCCCTGGCCGTCACCCTGCACGAGATGGCCTCCGGTGAGCTGCCGCTGTGGGGCGACGGATCCGCCGGGGAGCGGTTCACCGAGGGCCCACCGACGGTCGCCACCGAGGCGTTCGACCCGGCGATCCGCGCCGGGCTGGCCGCCTTCTTCCCGCGCGCACTCCACCGGGACGCGGCGCGGCGGTTCGCGTCGCTGAAGGACATGCGCGACGCCTGGCAGGCCGTCTTCCGCGCCGCCGACTCCACCCCGCCGACCCCGAGCGTCCACCCGGCGACCGACGCCCAGCCCGTGCCGGTCACCCCGTCCCGCGACCTGGCCGCCGCGGCGGCGGGCGCCGACACGCCGCTGGAGGCCGCAGGCCTGTCGCCCCGGGCAGTCTCGGCGGCGCACCGGCTGAACGCGACGACCGTCGGCGCGCTGCTGGCGCTGGGCTCCAAGGAGATCATCAGTCTGCCGGGCACCGGCGCGAAGACCCGCCAGGAGCTGCAGTCCCGAATCCGGCAGTGGCGCCGCGCCCTCGCCGCGCCCCCGGCCAGCACCGGCACTGGCACCAGCACCGGCACGCCGGTCCAGCCGACACCCGCCGGGCAGCAGCCCGCCGACACGCCGCCGGCCGTGACGACGGCTACGGCAGCGGGAGCGGCAGCGGGAGCGGCCAGGGCCGTGGACTACGCCCGGATACCGGTCGAGGGCCTCGCCGACCGGCTGCTCCCCCGGGCCCTGTCCGGTGGGCGTAACGCCACCGAACGCGAGGCCGCCCGACTGCTGCTCGGCCTGCCCGACGCCGCCGGCATGCTGCCGGACGTGGCGCTGTGGGCGCCGCAGCAGCAGGTCGCCGGGCGGGTCGGGGTGACGCCGGGCCGGATCGCGCAGGTGCTGACCGCGCGACGCCGGGCCTGGCACGCCGACGACGCGGTCCGCTCGGTGCGCGACGAGATGGTCGACATCCTCGCCGCCGCGGTCCGGGCCGCCCTCGAAACCGTCGACCTCGACTCCGAGCCCCGCCTGGCCCGTCGCAGGTTCTACGAGCGGACCCTGGTCGCGCTGGAGGCCACCGAGGACGACGGCCCGCTCACCCCGGCCGCGCCCGCGCTGTTCGCGTACGCGATCGCCCTGGGCCGGGCCGCGGACCGGCTCGCCCGCGCCGAGGAACTGCCCGCCCCGGCGACCGTGCTGCGGGAGCTGGCCGCGGTCCGTGCCGCGCCGGCCGTCGGCGCTGCTGCCGTCGACACCGACGGCGAGGGCCTGGCGGACGGCGGCGCCGGATCCGCCGGAGTCGGGGCCGCCGACGAGCTGGCCGGGCTGCCCCCGCTGGACCAGCAGCGCCTCGTCCGGCTGGCCGCCGCCGCCTCGCGTACCGCCGCGACCAACGCCCGCCTGGAGATCTACCCGCGCGATCTGGATCTCGTCCGGGCGCTGCGCCTCGCCCAGGCCGGCGTGCTGCCTCCCCTCCCGGCCGCGGGGCCGCCGCGGCTCGGCGAGCCGGAGCCGGGGCCGGGCGAGCGGCCCGACCGGCCGTTGCTGGACGTCGCGACCATCCGTGAACGGGTGCAGAACCGTTTTCCGGGCCTCACCACCGAGCTGCCGGCGCATCCGGCGCTCGACGGCCCGCTGGCCGCCGCCGGGTTCGTCCTTGAATGGAACCCGGCCCGTGACGGCTACGTGCCGCCGCACGGTCTGCTCTCCTCCGCCGGGCTCGGCTCGCGGGCGACGCCGGTCGTCCGCCAGGCCACCGATCTGGGCAGCCGGCCGGCGCGCACGGTGTTCGACAGTCCGGACCGGGCGGCCGCGGCCCTCGCCGAGCAGCGGCTCACCGCCGCCGCCGAGGCCGGCGGCTTCCGGGCCCTCACCGTCCGGCGCAACCACTACCTGGCCGCCCGCGCGGAACTGACCCGGCCGCACCGGTTCGCCGCCGAGCCGGTCGACGTCGCCGCCGTGTTCCTCGACGCGCTGCACGCCGAGGTCGACCCGCGGCCCAGACCGACCTGGGCAACGATCCTGCGCGCCGACGCCGCCGCGCCGGGCAGCCGCGCGGCCGCCAACCTCGCCGAGTACGTCCGCACCGCCTGGGAACGCGCCGCACCGCAGCTCACCGCACTGGTCGACGCCTCCCCCGGCCACGCCGAGCCGGGCCANGCCGAGCCCGGCGGCCGGCCGGCGCCGCTGTTGCTGCACGACGCCGGTGTGTTCGGCCGCTACGACGACCGCGGCCTCGACGTGCTGTTCACCCTCGCCGAACGGGCCCGCGCCAGCGGCCGGCCGGTCTGGGTGCTCTGCCCGACGACCGAGCCGACCCGCCCGCCCCGCCTCGACGGCGCCCTCGTCCAACTCGTCACCGAAAGCGAATGGGTGGCCCTGCCCGACGCCTGGGTCACCAACCGCCACCGCGCCGCCGACGAGAACACCGGCGTCGCCGGCATGGCGTCGTGATCACGGCTACGTCACGGCGCGGCGGGTTGCCTCGTCGGCGAGCGAGACCGCGAGGAGACGGGGCAGGGCGGCCGTGTCCTGGGTGCCGGCCGAAGCCTGGCGCGGGCGACGGTCAGGCCGCCCCAGCTCCTCCAGGTCGACAACGTCCCCAGCCCCGGCCGGCCCGGCGGTGGCCTCGTAGTGCCGCGACCGATCGTTTGGCTGGCCCCGGCTGGGCGACACTGCGACGATACGAGGCCTACGGCGCGGGCGAAGCCGTGTCGATACCCAGATCTGGGCGATGCGGCGGCCGGACGGGCCCAATCGCAGAGGGGGGTTGGCATGCATCCGTTGATCGAGGCGAGACGAGCGGAGATCCAGGCTCTGTGTCGAGGGCTCGGGATTCGGCGTCTTGACGTGTTCGGTTCCGCCGTCGAGAACTCCTTCGACGTCGACACCAGTGATGTCGACGTGCTGGTCGAGTTCGACGACGCTCGCACGGGGTTCGACTACTTCGGCACCTACTTCGCCCTGAAGGAAGGGCTGGAGCGGCTGTTGGGCCGTGCTGTCGATGTTGTCAGTGTCACGAGCATCCGTAACCCGTATTTCCGCGAACGGGTCATGCAGACCAAGCAGTTGTTGTATGCAGCGTGATCCGCGGAAGTATCTCTGGGACGCTGCGAACGCGGCCGAACTCGCTCGCGACTTCGCCCAAGGCAGATCATTTGATGATTATTTGTCGAATGCGATGCTCCGTGCGGCGGTCGAGCGCGAGTTCGAGATCATTGGCGAGGCATTGAACCAACTGTCCCGGGTTGCGCCGGAGATCGCCGCCGCGATCCCTGAGCTGCCTCGAATCGTTGCATTCCGGAATATATTGATCCACGGCTATGCCACCGTGGACGATGCGCTGGTCTGGCAGGTGTTGACGGAGAAGCTTCCGGAACTGGAAAGGGTGATCCGAGGCATACTCGACACGACCACCCGGCCACACTGAGGTTGCGGTTTCGCCAGTGGGGAGTCCTGGCCGTGGGTCCGGCGATTATGTCGCGGAGCGGCGGGTTGCCTCGTCGGCGAGTGAGACCGCGAGCAGACGGGTCAGGGCGGCCGTGTCCTGGGTGTCGAGCATGGTGATGTAGGCGGGTCGCTGGGTGACCTGGATGATGGCGGGAAACCCGAATCTGCGGATGGTCTGCCAGGCGATGATCGTCCGGCCGGTGCGGCCGTTGCCGTCGGCGAACGGGTGGATGCGTTCGAACGCGATGTGCGCGCCGGCGATGGCCTCGAGCAGGGCCTCGTTGTCCAGGTTGGCGGTCTGCCACTCGGTCTGGTCAGCCCACTGGCGCATGAGTTCCGGAACGCTTGCGGGCGGTGCGGGCTGCCAGGACGCGCCGGTGACGATATTGCTGGCGGTCTTGTACTCGCCATTACTGGCGGTCTTGTACTCGCCGTGCTCGTGGGTCAGGTGGTCCATCAGCGCGGCGTGCAGATCCCGGACGAGGCTGGTGGTCAGGGGTTCGCCGTCGAGGATGTTGCCCTCGATGGCCGCGGAGTGGTGCGCCAGGCGCACGAGCACATCCTCGGCGTACTGCGCCGAGAAGACCCCGGTGCGGGCCACCTCGGCCAGGAACTCCCGCCGAGTCCAGGTCACGGCCGAGTCCGGGCCGCGTTGATCACGGCCATCAGGTCGGGCAGGGAGGCATCCTCGTACCGGCTCACGGCGCGGGCCTCCAGTACCCCGGCGCGAACGGTCACCTCGACCGTGTCTCCAGGGCCGATCCCCAGAGCGCGCAGCTCGGCCGGGCTGATGGTGATGCCCGCCGAGTTCCCGATCGTGACGACCTTCTTCCGCATACGAACACAGTAAGCCCGCGTACGAACTCGCCCCGCACGGTTCATCGGCCCTGTTCACCCGCCGTCCCGGCCGGCGAGCACGGCGCCGACAGGGTTGTCCCGGCCGCGTCAGCGCTCCCCCGGCCCGCCCGCTCTCGACGGCGCCCTCGTCCGCCGCCCCCTCCCGTGGCAGGCCCGGTGCGTGGTCCGGTGCGTGGACAGGGGTGCGGGGTCCGGTGTGGGTCCGGTCAGGGCCGGAAGCTGGCCCGGTACTCCGTGGGTGTGCGGCCGGTCAGGTCACGGAAGGCGGCGTTGAACGCTGACAGTGAGGCGTAGCCGGTCGTGAACGCAATGGTGGTCACGGGGGTGTCGTCCGCGGCGAGTTCCTCGATTGCGCGCAGCACCCGCAGGCGGCGCAGGACCGCCCGCCAGGTCATGCCGGCCTCGGCCTCGAAGCGCCGGGCGAGCGATCGTGGCGTGAGGCCTACCTCGCCCGCCAGGTCCTCGAAGCGGAGCTCGCCACCGAGTCGCTGCTCGGTGAGCTGCAGGGCTCGGCGTAGTTCCGGTGATCGTCCCGCCGGCACGACGACCGGGCTCGGTTGTTCGGCGAGCCGCCAGGTCACCGCGGCGAGCGCGGCGAACAGGGTTTCGGCGTACGCCGCCAGGGGTTCGTCGCTCTCGCCCCAGGCCGCGCACTCGGTCAACAGTGCCCGTGCCAGCGGGCTGAGGTCGAACACGGTCAACGGTGCCGGCGGGGGCGGCGTGAAGGCGGTGTCGAACAGCACCGATGCGGTCGTGACCGGCCGCGGGATGCTCACCCGGATCAGCCGCTCCGCCTCGATCAGTGCGGCCCGGGCCGGCGGCAACACCCACACCTGACCCTGCACCTCCAGCCGCAGCGCGCCGGCGGAGGCGCAGAGGAGGTAGTGGCGGTCGACGCAGAGATCGCGGTCGGGCTCCGGTGGGAGCGTCCGGACGAAGCTGTACGCCTGGCGGGTCATCGACGTGCCTCGCACGGGCCGATCGTAGGAGCTGGCCGCGGCATCGGTCAGGCGACCGACTCCAGCAGTTCGGCGTGGAAGCGCCGGCTCACCGGCGCCCCGTTCATGATCGGCCGAAGCGCGGCGCCGGAGCGGGAGAAGGCGTCCGACGCGAGGTAGCCGGCGAACGACGCCTGATCTTCCCACTCGTGAACGACGGTGATCCGGGTGCCGTTCTCGCGCGACGCGTACACCCGGAAGGCGATGTTGCCCGCCATGGCGCGGACCTGGTCCCGCTCCCCGTCGAGCTGGGCGAGAGCGGCCGGTCGGTCGGCGACAGCCGTGTCGAAGTCGAGGATGGCGATGAACACGAGAGACCTCCGGTGTCGGGCGGCGAACGCCACGGATGGAACACCCCGATCCTCGAGCAGCTCCACCCCGGGCCGCCTCGCTCAGTCGGACACGTTCACGCTGCCATCGGACAAGCACACGGCGAGCCCCGCTTCCGGGCGCTTCTCCCCTCAGGCGCAGGTGGAAACCCTGACGGGGCCGGTCTGCCCACCTGACTTCACGTTTCCCGTGCCGTCGTCATAGGCGGACGCGGCGTACACGTCATACACGTCGCAGGTGGTACGTACAAAAGTCACGCTACCCGGCTCGTGGATGGTCTTTGTGTTGGCGTCGCAGACTGCGAATCTGCATTCTGGGTGGGTGGTGCTGACCGCAGCGACGTAGTAGGTGTTCGCCGGACCGCCCGATCCCGGCGCTCCGACGACCACGACGACGTTCGTCGACTCGGCATACGCCCTCACAACGGGCGCTCCCGGCGGTCCGGCGTCGACCGGTGGCTGCGCCGGCTGCGGGGTCGGCCCCGCCGAGGCCGGGAGCACCGACGCGCCGGTGGTGCCGATCGGCGTCGGCGGTCTCGGGATGGGACCGGTGGCCCCGGCGGGCGCCTCGCCGACGGGAGCGGTCGAGCTGCTGCTTGCCGGATCTGGTGACGTCGTGATCTGCGAGGTCGGGGTGGACGAGACCCGGCCCCCGCTGGGAGCAGGCGCGGCGGGATCCTTCGAGGCGTCCCTCAGCCCGCCCAGCCCGCCCAGCATCGGACCGGCGGTGAGAGCGCCGACGAGTGCGACCGCGAGCACCGTGACGACGACCGGCCACAACCACCTCACCGGCTTCCTTCTCGGTGCGACCGGCCCCGCCGTCGACGGCGGGCGTCGCGCGTCGGCGGAACTGATCGCCGCCGCGTTCGGGGGACCCGGAAAGGCGGGCAGGTCACCCCGGGTCAGGGCGGGCGGCGCGATACCACTGGAGATCACTTCTGGCGCACGGACCGCGGGGCTCACCGGAAACCCCGGGTCGGATCCCGGTTTCGCGCGCCCGACCTGCAGCACACGGACCAGCTCCAGGAGTCGTGTTCTGGCCTCGTCCTGGCCGAGATCGAACAGGTCGAGTGACACGATGCCGCCCAACAGGCCCGGCTGATCGCACTGTTCGATCCGCACGGGGATCAGGCGCCGATGGAACCCGTGCGGGTCCGCGCGGTGGGCAAGCTGCCACTGCGCCTGCCCGTAGACGGAGCCGAGATAGGCACGGGAAAGAACCGCGATAGTCCGCTCCGAATAGCGGACTCCGTTCTCCATCTCTGCCATCCAATGGCTTCCCGGAATAAAGTCCCAGCCCTGGATGAGAATTCTGCAGCCGGCTTCCTCGAGTTCCCAGGCCATCCACTCGGCCCAGGTCGAGTCGGCCATCGCGTACGAGATGAAGAAATCCCACCGGGCTTCACCGGGCCCTGCTGTGGAGTCCATGGATTCGCGCTTCCCCCCGCGCCCGATCATGCCCCTCCACCATATCGCCCGCGCGGCGGCGAACCCCCACGCGGGCATCTGCGCACCGGCGCGGGATACCGCCCGCAGCGTCGGCAGGTTGTCCGCGTCCATCCCCGGAACCGCGCCGCCACCCGCCGACTCCCTCGCTCGACAGCGAGCATGCGATCACATAGAGTGAAGGAGATGTACTCGGCGCGATGCAGGGCCGTGCGGAACGTTCGAACCGTCCGCCGCCTGGGGATGGGAAGGGGCATTCCCATATTCGGCGGCGAGCAGCCGGCGGTGAGTGACGTGATTGCACCCTCCTGCACCGGACTGCACCAATTCGCCCACACCGTCCGGGACCTCAAGGCCGGCGCGGTCCTGACGGAAGGGGAGCGGAATGACGACGGTCCTGATGGTGCTGACTTCGCACAACAGGCTGGGTGACACCGGACGCAGGACGGGCTTCTGGCTCGAGGAGCTGGCCGCGCCGTACTACCGGTTCCGCGACGCCGGCTGGGCCGTCACGCTGGCGTCGCCCAGGGGCGGGCGCCCGCCCCTGGACCCGAAAAGCAACGAGCCGGACTTCCAGACGGACCAGACCCGCCGGTTCGCCGCCGACCCCGCCGCGGAGGCTCAACTGGACACGACGGCGCGCCTCGACGCGGTGTCCGCCGACGACGTCGACACGGTCTTCTTTCCCGGTGGGCACGGCCCGATGTGGGACCTGGCCGAGGACCCGGCGTCGATCAGGCTGATCGAACAGGTCCACCAGTCGGGCAGGCCCCTCGCGCTCGTGTGCCACGCGCCGGGCGCCCTGCGGCATGCCAAGGCGCCGGATGGCACCCCCCTGGTGGCCGGACGGCGGGTCACCGGCTTCACCGACAGCGAGGAGGAGGCCATGGGCCTGACGAAGGTCGTGCCTTTCCTCGTCGAGGACGAGCTCATCGCCAAGGGCGCCGACTTCTCGAAGGCCGCGGACTGGAAGCCGTACGTGGTGACCGACGGGCTGCTCGTCACCGGCCAGAACCCGGCGTCCTCGGGCCCAGCCGCCGACGAGCTGATCTCGCTGGTCGACGGAACCAGGGCGTAGGCGCGCCTGCGGCGGCGGAACCGAAGGAACAAAAGCCGCCGCCGACACAACCGATTCATCCTCACCGAGACCGCGTAAACAGCCAGTGACTACCGGTTCCGACGCGGCCACGCGGGCCGGTGAGGGGGACGACGTCGTACGGCGCCGTGCAGGTGCCCCAGGCGCTCATGCCGTAGACGGCCAACCGATCGAACGTGCCGCGCGCGGTGCTCGCCGCGGGGAGGGACGCCAGCTCCACCGCCGGTTCGGCGCGTTCGGGCCAGGCGAGGGTGATGTGCGGCCGGAAACGATCATCTGTGTCATCGGTGATCTCGTCGTACCCGTAGGTCAGGAGCTGGCGCCGCCTGGCGGCGCCAGTGGCGCCGTGGTCGCCGAGCACCCCGGCCAGGGGTGTTCCCGCGGGATCGAACTCGCGCTGCCGGCCGCGCCGCAGTGGCTCGAACGCCGCCACGACCCGGCGCTGCAGATCGAACCAGGCGGGCGAACGCTCGAAGTAGAGCTCTGGAGCGCCGTGCGGATTGTGCGCATACTCGCTGCCGACGGCCTCCACCGGCGCGGCGGCACCGGCCACCTCGCGCAGGGTGCGCAGCGCCGCGGGCAGGTCCGCCGCGGTGGCCGCGAACATGAAGATCGAGACATGAGGTGCGCAGACGCCGGGGCCGCCGTCCGGATCAGGCCCGTCCAGGAGGAAGTGGGACGGATTGTCGGCCCGCCGCATGTGTTCGGCGAGGAGTCGACTTTCCCGAACGGCGCGTGCCGCAAGACCCGACGGCGGAAGAAGCACGACGTCGAACACCCGGCTCGACCGTGCGTCGAGGGGATCCGGAGAGGACGCTGNCACGGCGGAATCCTGTCGCGGTGGAACGTGCTCGGGCGGCACGGCGGATCAATGGAGCACGACGTCGGTCACGACGACGATCGCCAAGCCGACGAGTAGGGCCGGCGTTCCAACCCGGACACCCGTTTTCGTGTACTCCCAGGGACTCACTTGAACCTCCAGACGGGCCGCGGTACTGCGCCACAGCAGGCCGGCGAGCGCCCCGTGCAGAACGAGTACCGGACCGAAGTTCACTCCAAACAGGAGCGGCCAGATGTGCTCCGATCCCGACTGCAGTCCGGGCAGGCTGATGAGCAGTGCGGGCAGATTGTTGATCGTGTCTGCCGCCACAATAGCAAACAGCGCGGTCCGCAGTTGGGTGACCCAGCCCTGGCCGGCGAAGATGTTTTCCAGTCCCAGATGTGGTGCCGCGGTGGTGGCCACAAGCCCGAGCCCGGTGGCGAGGCCGGCGGCACTCCAGGGGATGTCCCCCAGGTGGAGATCCCGCGTCATGGCCACCAGCACGATGTCAGCGATCAGTGCGACGATCCACGCCTTGACCCCGAGCGCATCGCCGACGGTGAAGCCGAGGATCACGAAGACCACGACCGGAAGGCCCTGGTAGAGCGCCCGCCGGTCCACCGGCTCGCGGACCGGCGGTACGGCGGCCGCCGCCGCGGGCAGGCGTCGGTAACCGAGCCAGCCCACGACGACGGCCGCGAGCGACGCCGGGCCGAGATGGACGAGAAAATCCTCGATCCCGAGGTCGAGAGTGTCCGCGGCGATAAGGTTCGTCAGGTTCGAGATGGGCAGCGCGCTTGACGCGAGGCAGGCCAGCAGGACCGGCTGGAACGCGATCAATCCGGCATCGAGGCCATTTCTTCGAGCGAGTCGGATATACAGCGGGGTGAGCAGCACCACCGACGCGTCGAGGTTCAGGAAGGTCGTCACTGCGGCGGCCATTATCCACAATCCCCGGCGCGGATCCCGGCCCCGGTCCATCAACGACGCGGCCGCTTCGAAGAAGCCGATCCGATCGAGCATCACCGCGAGCGGAACCGCGAGCAGAAGGAAGGCCAGTGGCGCCATGAGCGGCCGCAGCGCGTCCCATCCCGCGCCGACGGTGAGCTCCCCAGAAAGGAGCAGAACGGCCGCTACGAATGCAGGCACCAACCAGTTGGGTAGCCGGGGCGCGAACACCCCGAGGACGGCGACCGCGAGCAGGGAGACTTGCAATACCGCCACACCTCAACCCTATCGGGGCCTCCGCGCCGGCCCCCGAGTACGAGGCGTGGCCTGCGGCCGGCTCCCGCCCCCGTACCCGAGGACACCATCCCGACCCGGTCGATGGCGACCAGTGCCCTGTCGGCGTCGACGGCCGGCCGCTCAGAACGGTTCGTCGAGCGTGAGGCGCCGTACATCGCCCAGGTGTCCATCCAGCTCCCCGATCTCGAACCGCGACATCCCGATCACGTGCCAGATCTGCCCGGCCACGTCACCGGCGAGCTTGTACCGCCCGTCGGGCGAGAGGGCGGCCCATCCCGAGGGGACCCCGACCAGGGTGAGAGTCGGTGCCCGGACCTCGCCGTCGAGGTCGGAGACGTCCCACAGGCGGGTGGTGCCGTCATCACCGCAGCTCGCCAGCAGCCGGCCGTCGCACGCGACGTCGATCGACCAGATCCGCCTGGTGTGGCCCTCGAGCGCCGCGATCTGCTCGCCGGACGACGGATCCCACAGCCTGATGACCAGGTCGTCGCCCGCGGTGGCGAGGAACCGGCCGTCCGGGCTGAACGCCGCCGTCCACAGCCGGGCCGTCCCGGGCCGGAGCACCTGCCGGCAGGCACCGGTGGCGACGTCCCAGATCCGCGCGGTCCCGTCGTTGCTGGCGCTGGCCAGGTGGCGTCCGTCCCGGCTGAAACGGACCGCGTAGACCCGGTCCGTGTGCCCGGCGAGGACCAGGCATGACCCGTGGGCCGCCCCCGTCGCGGCGGCCAGCCGCGGCGACGGGTCGTCCGTCAGCTGCCACAGCCGCACCAGCCGATCGTCGCAGCCGGTCGCCAGGATCCGTCGGTCCGGGCTGAAGGCCAGCGAGCGGACCCGCCCCCGGTGATCGGGGATGCCCAGGAGCTGCCGGCCCGTCGTGCGGAACCAGAGCTGGACGGAGTCGTCGTCATTGGCGGTCGCGAGGATCTCCCCGGCCGGATCGAGAACCTCCGCCCAGACGTGCTCGGTCTCCACCCGCAGCTCGCGCTCGTAGACGCCGATGTCCGCGCCGCCGACGTCCGCCATCGGCGATGTCTGCCCACTGTCCGCCGACGCGCCGCCCGGATCCCCGCCACCCGGATCCCCGCCGGCCCGACCCGCTCGCCGCGCCCGAAGCGCCTCGGCGACGGGTCGGAGATTCCAGACGTGCACCGTTCCCGCGTTGCTGCTGCCGACGATGCGGTCGTCGACCGGGCTGAACGTGGCGGAGATCATCTGGTCGGAGATCCCGCCGAGCTGGCCCAGCCGACGGCCGGTGCGGGGGTCCCACAGCCGCACGAGCCCGTCGCGGCCGCAGACCGCGACCAGCCGGCCGTCCGCGCTGAAGCGGACGGCGGTGAGGCTGCGGCCGTGCCCGGTCACCGTCGTGTGACAGGTGCCGGTCCGCGTCTCCCAGATCCGCGCCGTCCCGTCGTTGCTGGCAGTCACCAGTCGTTGGCTGTCCGGGCGGAACGCCGCCGGCCACACCGAGCCGCGGTGCCCGGCGAGCGTGTGCAGCGGGGCGTCGGTCGCGGTGCTGGTGAGCCGCAGGATTCCGTCGCTGTCACCGGAACTGAGGAGCGTGCTGTCGGGGCTGAAGGCGACCCGGTAGACGGCACCGGTGTGCCGGGCCACGACGCGTCCCTCACCCGTCGCGAGGGTCCACACCCGCACCACGCCCCCGGTGTCGCCGCTGGCGAGCTCGGTGCCGTTCGGCCGGTAGTCGATGGTGTACACCGGCCGCTCGTGGCCCCGCAGCAGCCGCCGTAGCCGTCCCGACCCCACGTCCCACAACCGGATGTCCCCGGCCTCGTCGGCGGTCGCGAGCTCCGTGCCGTCGGGGTGGAACACCAGCCGGAACAGGCTGCCGGAATGGCCGGCGAGCACCTGGACCAGCGACCCCGTGCGCGGATCCCACAGCCGGGCGGTCCCCGTGCTGTCGCCGGTCGCGAGCAGCGGCCGACTCGGGTGGAAGGCTGCGGTCCAGACCCGTTCCCCGTGACCCGGCAGCGTGTGCCGTAGCTCGCGGGAGAACACGTCCCAGACCCGCACGTCGCCACCGCGGTCACCGGTGGCCAGCAGCGTGNCGTCCGGGCTCAGCGTGATGGGCCAGATCCAGCCCTGGTGCCCGCGCAGCTCACCCATCGGCTCGCCGGTGAGGGCATCCCACAGACGGACGGTGCAGTCCGTCGACACCGTCACGATGTGGCTGTCGGTCGCCAGAACGGCGTGCACCCGGCCGTGGTGCCCCTGCAGTGTCCGCAGCGGAAGTCCGTCGGCGTCGCAGACCAGCGCACCGCCGTCCTCGCCGGCGATCACCATGATCGAGCCGTCCGGGCTGTAGCTGACCGGGGCGGGAATCCGACCGGTCTCGAAACCGAAGTTGACGCTCACTGCGGGTGGGGCGAGCCCGAACTCGACCAGCCCACCCGGCATCACCGCGCCACCGGAGGCGCGCGCCACGGCCGTCAGCTCGGGTGCCGCGGCCGCGTTGATCACCAGGGCGCGTCGCCACCGGCTCCGGTCGAACCGCACGTCCCGCAGGTCCGCGCCGAGCAGGCGGGCGCCGGTGAGGTCCGCGCCGGTGAGGTCCGCGCCGCGCAGCTTCGCCCCGTCCAGGCAGGCGCCGGCCAGCGTGGCGTCGCGCAGGATCGCCCCCGTGAGGTCGGCGCCGACGAGGCGGGTGTCGGCGAGGTCGGCGCCGGTGAAGTCGACGTCGCGCATCTCCCGGTGCGACAGGTCCTCGCCGCGCAGCGAGGTGCCCCGCAGGTCGCCGCGCACCGGGGTGCGCAGCCGCACGTTGATCTTCACGGCGTTCGCCCGTGCCGTCTCGGGCAACGCGGGGTCGTCCAGCACCGTCGCCGCCCAGTCCCGCAGCTCCCGCGAATCGGCGAGGTCGCAGAGGAACTCCACCGTCAGCGCGGACAGCGCCCGGCGCGCCAGCAACGCGGTGGCGCCCGGCGCGCCGGCCGACAGCCGCTCGGCGATCCAGTTGGCGACCAGCCACTCCGCCACGGACGAGTGGATGAAGCCGAACAGCCCGTCGTCCGAGCGGACCAGCAGGCTGCCCGCGCCGAGCGCGTGCTCGCTCTGGGCGGGCGACGGGCCTTCCTCGGTCATCCCGGCGAGGGTCTGGCTGACCTCGCGCAGGTCGGCCAGGCGCAACCGTTCCTCGTCGGCGGTCCAGAGCCGCTGTGCCAGGGTGGTCACCGCTGTCCACATGTCGTCCAGCGTCAGCCCGACCGGGGAGCCGATGACGCCCTGGGTACGGTTGACCTCGAAGGCGAGCCAGTTGTCGAGGATCTCCCGGTACAACTGCGCGGCACTGATCGTGTCGTGGGCCGTGGCGACCCGGGTGAGCCGCTCGGCGGGCAGATCCGCGATGAAGGTCAGCATGCGGGGGTTACGGGACAGCCCGATCAGGTCCCGGATACCGTTGATGAGCCGCAGCCGGGTGTCCGCGGCGGCCTCGTCCCGGTAGCGGTTGCGCAGGTACTCGCGGATCTGGGCGGAGCCGAAGTCCTCGATGGTGAGGACACGGCGGCGGGGAAGCAGCCCGACGCGCTGACCCAACCCGGTCAGCACCTGCTCGTCGCTGCGGAAGTGGTGGGTCCGGCTCGCGACGATGACCTTCGCGTCGCCCTCCGTGGCTTCGAGGATCGCCGTGAGGTGCTCGGTGGCACGCTCGTAGGTGACCCGGCTCGCCAGCTCGTCGAAGCCGTCGAACAGCAGCACGAGCCGACCCTCGCGCAGCATGTACCGGAAGGCCCGCAGGTCCGCCAGGCTCTGGTCGTGGTTGGCCAGGTGGGCCGCGACAAGGCCGTCGACCGAGTGCGCCTTGTCCAGGGCGCGGAGCTCGATGAGGATCGGGGTCAGGTGCGGCAGCTCCGCCGGGATGCGCCGGGCGACCTCGCGCAGCGCGAAGGTCTTGCCCCGCCCGAAGTCCCCCAGCACGAGGACGAACCGGCCCTCCTCCTCGGCGACCAGCCGCATCAGCTCGTCGCTGAGACCCTCACGCACGGTGCGGACCGCACCGACCATCTCGCGGAAGCGCTGCGGGACGTACAGCGAGGGGGGATAGCGTCGGTCGACGGTGATCTCGGCTGTCTGCCGGGCGACGAACTCCCGCAGATCGAGCAGCCCCTGGAACTCCAGGAAGCTCCGCAACCGGATCCCCCGGCTGCGGGCCGCGGCGCGCAGCCCGGCCGAGGGCGTGACGGCCGAGACCAGCTCGGCCCCACCATCGAGATCCAGGGCCCGCACGGTGGTCGCGAACCGTTCGAGATCGGCATGGGTCACCTCGCCGGCCTGCGCGCCGATGCGCGCCACGGAGGTCAGTCCGTCGCCCCGGCGGGTGACGACCAGGTGCGGTACCTCCCCGCCTACCCGCCGGATCCGGGCCTGCTGNTCGCTGACCTGGCAGACCTCCGCGACCTGCTCGAGCAGCTCCCGATCGGGGTCCGGCGCGGCCGCCTCGCGGGGATCGTCACCGGGTGCGTCCTGGCCAGCCCCGTCGTCGGCGTCGGGGTCGGCGTTGGCGTTGGCGTTGGCGCGGACGATCCCGGCCGGGTGTGCCGGCGCCGCGGCGAAGGTCGCGCCCGCGTCGGCCCAGCGGTGTGGCCGCCACGTGCCCGTGTCGCCGCCGTCCCCGGGCGTCCGCCAGTGCCGCAGGCCGTCCGGCTGGACCTGTAGGAGCTGGAAGTCCTCCCGCGGCGGCGTGACGATGATCGGGGTGCGGCCGGGCGCGACGTCGCCGCGGCCGGTGATGAGCAGGTTGAGCCGGGAACCCAGCGTCTCCCGCACGACCTGGGTGTCGCGGATCGCGTCGGCGCGGGCGACCGACGGCGCGGCAAGCGCGTGGTGCGCGACCCCGATCCGCAGCCAGCCGTCCCGCTCGAACAGCGCGAGCCGGCGGGCCAGGGAGGCGGCCTGCTCCGCACCGACAAGCCCGTGGTCGTCCGCGTCGCGATGGCTCTGCGCGATCGTCGTGTTGATCCCGGCGATCACGACGGCGAGTTCCGGGACCCTCAGCAGGTGCCACGGCTGCGCCGCATCGAAGATCGCGCCGTCCACCTCCTGGTAGAACTCGGCGACCATCCGGCTGTAGTGCCGCCACTTCGGCCAGTACGGCCGGCGCGGTTGCGTGTTGTCCGCCTCGCAGTTCGCGAAGTACGCCGCGCAGGCCGCCCGGGACACGTCGTGGCGACCCGGCACCAGCACGATGCGCCGCGGTTCGAGGTTGACCATCGCCCGCAGGTCACTCACGAAGGCGAGTGCCGCGTCGAACTCCCGGCGGGTGCCGGTCTCGGTGAGGTCACCGGCGATGACCAGCAGGTCGGGGGCCGGCCCGCCGGCGCGGTCGATCGCCGCGAGCTGCCCCCAGATGCGGTCCCGCAGTCGGGCCACGTCGCCGCCGAGGTCGGGGCCGTTCTCGCCGCCGACGTCGGCGCCCGCGGCGGCCCTCGCACCGGCGGTCCCGCGCCGCGCAGCGCGCCCGAACCGGGGCGCGGGCAGGTGCAGGATGGTCACCGCGTCCGCCGATCGCTGCCGGGCCGGGAGCACCGGCGGAAACGGCGGTGGAGTACGGGGGCGCAGGCGCACGGGGGGTGCGACCGCCGCGTTCGCGCCCGGCGCGGGAAGGGCCTCGGTCAGCGGGTACCTCGGCCGGGCCGCGGGCTTCGCCCGGCCGGCGACGGATTCACGCACGCCCGTGAGCAGGAGGTGACGGGCCGCGTTCGGGTCCTGCACCCCGGCGAGGTCGACGTAGGTCACGACCGCGAGGAGCCCGTCGAGCGGGGCGTCGTCCGTCCGGACGGTGATCAGCCTGCTCTTCGGGTCGTCGGGATCGCCTCGCATCGCGGTCTGCCACTCCAGCATTCCCCACCGTGACGTCAGGTAATGCTGGGACATGACCGCGATGACGACGTGGGCCTCGGTGACCCCGCGGTCCATGAACTCCATGAAGTTGGTGCCGGGGACGAAATCCCAGGCCTGTACCACCGTCTGGTAGCCGGCCTCCTCGAGCTCCCAGGCGATCCAGCTCGCCCAGCGGACGTCGGTCGGCGAGTAGCTGATGAAGAACGACGGAGCGCCGCGGTCCGGTGCGGCCTCGGCGGCGGTCACCGCCGCGGATCCGGAATGCGGATGGCCGGCAGCTCCGGCGCCAGCTTCGCGGCCGTCTCGACGATGCTCATCAGGGTGTCGAGGTGCTCGGGGCGGGCGGCGACGAAGGAGCACGGGGCCGGCCCCGTGCGACCGTCGAAGACCTCCCCGTCGAGGGCCAGCACGGTCACGCCGGACTCCACGGCGAGCAGGTAGCCGGCCGGCAGGTCGATGTCCTCGGCCTGGTAGCCGAGGAATCCGTCGATGTCACCGCGGGCGATCATCGACCAGGACAGCAGCGGTGCCCACAGCGGCAGCACCCGCAGTGCCACGCCGTCGAGCACGTACTTCAGCGCCCGCGCCGCGGGGTTGTGCCGCCCGACGCGGTGACCCTGCGTCCAGGCGACCGTGAGGCCGGGATCGCAGTCGTGTTCCCGGGCCCGGCTCGCCTGGCCGCCGCGGGGCCCACGCATCCCGCCGCCACGCAGCGCGGACCAGGTGCGCTCGGTGACCGGATCGTGGACCACGCCGACCGTGGGGTGCCCGTCGGCGCACAGCGCAATCCCCACCACGTAGTTCGGCATCCCGATCGCGACGTTGTTGGTGCCGTCGAGCGGGTCGACCATCCACTCCCAGCGGCCCGCCGGTCCCGACACGCCGAACTCCTCGCCGCGGATGCGGTGGTGCGGGAAGGAGGCCCGCAGCCGCTCGTAAATGATCTTCTCCGCCTCGCGGTCGAGCACGGTTGCCAGGTCACCGGCTGCTCCCTTGGCCGCGACGGCGAGTTCGCCCCGGGCACGTTCCCGCAGCATCGCCCCGGCGGCTTCGGCCGCCTCGACCGCGACGGCGCGGGCCAGCTCCAGATCCGGTTCGGCACCGCCCGGACCGTGCTTTGACGGACGGCCCATTTCGTTCACATTTCCCCCTCGGCGCTGATGGTGACATATGCGCCGGCAGCAGTGGCCGAGAGCTGTTCGACCAGACCTTCTCCCGACGCGTTCCGTAGATGTCGGGCGGCGCCCCGCGCCAACCACACCGTTTCCGCTGGATCACAGTACCGACGGCGACGCTGATGTGAACCCAGGTCCGGTGGCCCCAGGGACCGGTCCGCGCCACCAGGCCGACTCAGCCCGATGACCAGCGTGCACGCCTCGCCGCCCGGAACGACGGTGCGGTGGAAGACCCCGGACCGGAGATGGTAAAAGTCACGCGTCCCGTTTACCCACATTTCACCCGTCCGCACAGATACCAGGTCGGCGGTGGCGCGGATCTCGTCGACGACCGCGGTGCTGTGTATCTCAAAGATTCGGTACGCTTCGTCGGTGGTCGAATCGGCCAGTTCAAGACACTGATTGTGGACCGCGCCATCGAGAACCAGGCTGTACAGCTCCCAGCTGTGGCAGTGGAACGGCGACGTCGTCAGCCGGGTGGCCGTGGTCGCGGCGGTCCAGACGTGGACGCAGATACCCACCGGACCGCGCAGGAGGGGCAGGCAGGTGAAACCGAGCGGATGGCGCAGGGCCGGCACGGGCGGGCCGCCGGTCAGTCCGTCGAGGGCGGCGAGGTAGTTCTCGACGGTCGCCGAGATCGAACTCCGGACGGCAATCGAACTCCGGACGGCATCTGTCGGGGTTGTCCCGGACGCTCCCGTGGCATTCATGGCGGCCCTCACGCGTACGGGTTGCGGGGGTTGATCGCGCGCCGGATGATGTCCTTTACCTCGTCATCCGAAAAGTCGTTCGGCAGTGGGACGGCGAGGCAGTCGAACAGCGCCCGCGCCTCGTCCGGCCTGGGCTGTGCGCTCAGCGGAGCCTGGTCGGCGAGTTCCATCGGCACCCGGCGGGCCTGGTCGAGGCTCTTGCGCAGCTCGGTCTTCCAGCTGTCGTACTGCCGTCCGCCCCGCAGGACCAGGGTGCTGAACGCGGCCGAGTCGTCCTGCGTGATGATCAGGCTGTGGGAGGCCAGGTCCCAGCGGAACGTCGTCATCACCGAGGACAGGCGCACGTCGATGTCCAGAAGGTTGAACCGCTGCTCGTACCAGGCGGCGGCGAGGACCATGGCATACGCCTCGTTGCGGGCGCGTTCCGGCGTCCACTCCTCACCGGTCCCGTCCGGCCCGGGAGACATGTCATGACGAAACCGGGCGTATCGCTCGCAGACGAGCCGGTCCGTCGGATCGATGATCTCAATGGACATCGCGAGTTCGCGCCTCGCGCGCCGGGCAGCCGCCACACATTCGGGCAGCGTCACAGCCCTGATATAGGTGCCGGTGCCGCCTTTGAACATCCACTCACGGGTGTCCGCCCGGGCCTCGGCGAGGGCTTCGGTCACCTCGACGCCGGAAATGACCCGAACCATCCTCATCTCACCCAGGGATTTGCGGGCCAGCGCAACCGTGCTGCCCATGTCGGTGATGCGCTGGACCCCCTCGGCGAGCGGGGTGAGCACCGCCTCAAGCCGCTGCTGAGTGGCCTCCAGCGTGTTCTCGACCGCCTCCCGGTGGGCGCGGTCGCGCATAATTCCCATGGCCAGCAGGGCGAGGACCAGCAGAATCGAGTTGTTGACCGCCTGGAGGTTGAGCACGTCCACCACACTGAGCACCGCCACGACAAAAGCGATGGCAAGCGAGATAACGCTCTCCGCGTAGCGTGTGAGCCAGCCCCCGAGGCGTCCCATACGGCGAACTTTAGCACCGCGCTCCCGGCTGGAATACCGTCCGAAGACGGTGTCTTCCGGAGATCCGGGCTAGGGCAGAATCGCCCGGTGGCGGAGCTGGCCCGCGGCCTGCCTACGCCGTCGCGGCGTGACCTGCGCTCACCCACACACAGGCGCTCGACATGCAGGCCGCCGTCCGCGCGGCTCCGTCGAGACCGCCGTGGTTCGGCCGCGGAAAAGCGCCGGACCGGGCCCGGACCGCCGTTATCAGCGCGCCGAAAAAGTTGTCGGACCGCAATCCGAATGCGTGATCGTTCGGAGTGGACGTTCGGGTCGGCGGGCGTCGCGACGGCCCTCCGCATAGGCAGCGTCGCGGACCTGTTCGCGTCGGGTGCGTTCGCGTGGACCCGTTCCCCGCCGCCGGCACCCGCCCTCGGCCCCGACGAGGCCCCCGACGCCGATCGGGACGCGGCCACGCCGTCGGATTCCCACGCCGTCGGATTCCCACGCCGATGCTGGTCCGGTGCCGGCCGAGCCGCCTCCGGCGGTTCCGCCGCGGCGGCGGGCGCGCGCACGTGCGGAGCGGGAGCGCGCCGCCGAGCAATCGGGTGCGCCTGATGGCGCACGGTCGCGCTTGTTCGACAAGTTGGCGGGCTTCGGCCGACCATCCGACGAAACGGATACCTCCCCGAACGGTGACGGCGACGGTTCCCCGGACACGCGTTGACGGATCGCCGTGCTTGGCAGGTGACCGGCCCAGCCGGTTACGGGCCGAAGCGGGAATACCCGGTTTCGGCTATCGGTGGCCGTTCGGGTCGGGGCGGCCTGTCGGCGCCCTGGTGCTGGGTGGCGTCGGTGGGCGCGCGGCGGGCGCGAATGGCCTCCGGGTGGTAGGGGCCGTGGTCGCGCATGGCGTCGGTGAGCGCGTCACGGTAAAGAGGTGCGGCGTCGGCGTGCCGGCCGGCCTGGCGGTAGGTGTCGGCGAGGGTGGTCCGGCTGGCGAGGGTGGTCCGGCTGGCGCGGGTGTCGGGATGGTCCGGGCCTCCGTAACCCGTTGCCCTATCTCCAGATGTCAGCCCGGCCGCGTCGGCGGCGGAACCGGGAACCGCATCGATTTAGGAGATCATCGGTGAAACGGACACGAGTTTCGGTCGGCGTTCTCGCCGCGACCGCAGCGGTGGTACTCAGCCTGTTCTCGGCGCCAGCCGCATTGGCTTCCGGCGGCCACGGCGGCGGAGATGGCGGGGGAAGCGGAGATGGCGGGGGCGGCGGGGGTCGCCGGCTCGGCCCCGCGGTCGAGACCAGCGGCGTCGGCTCCCTCGGCAGCCCCTGGACGTTGAAGTCGCAGCACGACGACGACGGTCCCGGTCTGGTCGCGGGCGAGGAGTTCGAGATCACCACTCCGCCCGGTCACGTCTGGTCGGTGACCTTCGCCGACAACGGCGTCAGGTTCTTCCAGCAGGACGTGACGGCGACCGACACCGGCCTGCGGGCGATGAGCAAGGCACCCGACCAGGGCGTCGACCAAATCATGAGTGTGCACGCGGTCGACACCGNCACCCACGAGGTCATCGACGGCTCGGTCGACCTGCCGGCGAACTGACCGGCTCCAGCGCCGCGGCCTGAACACGGCGGCGGTCACCGCCCGATGGTGACCGCCGCCCAGCGCCGGCGCGGCTTCACGGCCAGGCGAGCACCCCGAGGCAGGCGGCGCTCACGTGGGAGCGCTCAGGTGGGGACGCTCAGGTGGGGGTGGGGGGCACGTAGACCTGCACGACGCCGTCGACCTCGCGGACGGTGAGGCTGGGCAGCGGNCGCGGCGGGGTGCGGATCTTGTAGTTCACGACCTCGCCGGCCAGTGAGAAGGCCATGCGGTGGCAGGGGCAGTTCAGCCGCTGCTGCGCCGGGTCCAGGGCCAGCCGGCAGCCCTGATGCGTGCAGATCCCCGACGTCGCGCGGACCCGACCATCGGTCCGCCGCACGAACCCGACCACGGTCCCCGTGTCGAAGGCACGCACTCCGCCTTCCGGCAGGTCCTGCGTGGTGGCGACGGTCCGCCAGATGCCGGCCGTGGGAACCAGGGCGCCGCCGGGCCCGGTCGCCGGCTCCGGTCCGGCCACCGGCGCGTCCGCCCGGTCACCGCTACCCGGGCCGCGCTCNCCGACGGCCCGNTCCACCCCGGCCCCGATCGCCGCNGAGCCGGCCGCNAGCGAGGTGACCTGGACNAACCGGCGCCGCGTCCCNCGCCGCCNCCCCNCGCCGGCCCCACCAGCGGCCGCGCTGTCGGAGNCGGCCNNGNCGGNGGCGGNNCNGNCNGANGNGGNNNNGNNNGANGCNGNNNGGTNGNAGNCAGNCTGGTCGNAGNCNGCCTGGTCGGAGGCGGCCTCGGCGGCGGCGAGACGCTGGTGCAGCCGCGCGACGAACTCCTCGCTCGGCACGTCGCTGCCGGGTCGGGCAGCCCGCAGCGTGATCGCCGCGCGCAGGGCGGCGGCGTCCCCCGGGCCCGCGTCGAACCCTCTGGGCCGCCGGTGACCGATCAGGTCCTCGACAAACCGGCGCAGTCCCCGCCCGCTCACGGGGCCATCTCGTCACCGAACCGGGCCGCCTGGCGCAGCGCGCGGTGCTGGAGAACCTTCGCGTTCCCTACCGTGATCCCGAGCTCGTCGGCGGCCTCCCGCAGCGTGCACGCCTCCAGAAACCGCAGCCGCAGAATGCGGGCATACCGGTCCGGCANCGCGGCNAGGATCGCCTCCGCGCGAGCGGGGTTGTCCAGCGCCGGGCCGACCGGGGCGCCGACGGTGGTGAACATCGTCTGGGCGGAATCCTCGTCGAGCGTGGTGACGGCGACTCCCAGGGTGCGCCGCCAGTGCGCGGCAAGCACCGTGCGGGCGGTCGCGACCAGGTACGCCCGTACCTCACCGACGCTAGCCGACACCCGCAGGGGACGCAGCGCCGCCATGAACACCTCGGCCGTCAGGTCCTCGGCGTCCGGACGGTTCCCCACCTTCGCAAACATGATCCTGTACACCCGCTCCACGTTGTCGCGATAGATCTCCTCCCAGCCCGGATAGACGTCATCGGACACCACCCGCAACCGCGGCGG
>NZ_LJPA01000058.1:0-20575 GCF_001414035.1 Frankia sp. ACN1ag
AAAGCCGCCACCGCCTCGGCGCCGCCCTCGACGACGCCGGCCGCGGCGACGAGGCAACCCGCCTCCTGCGACCCACCCTCACCGACCGCGAACGCCTCCTCGGCGCCGACCACCCCGACACCCTCACCACCCGCCACCAACTCGCCGCCACCTACCGACGAATCGGCGCCACCAGCGACGCCGTCGCCCACGCCGAACCCACCCTCACCGCCCGCGAACGCGTCCTCGGCCCAGACCATCCCCACACCCTCGACAGCCGCCACCAACTCGGCGTCACCTACCACCAGGCCGGCCGCCTCGCCGACGCCACCCGAGAACTCGACCAAGCGTTCACCGGCCGCGAGCATGTCCTCGGAATCAACCATCCCGGCACTCTCGACAGCGCCCACGCCCTCGCCCGCACCCACCTCAAAGCCGGACGACCCGAATCCGCCGTTCCTCTGTTCGACCAGGCCCTGACCGGCCGCGAACGCGTCCTCGGCCCCGACCACTCGGAGACCACGGAAACCCGGGAGAGCCTAGCCGCCGCCCATCTGGCGGAAGGCCGGCCGGGCGAGGCTGTCATCCACTTCGAACGTGTTCTCGACCGCCACGAACGCCTCCTCGGCCGTGCACACCCACGCGCGATGGAAGCCCGCGATGATCTGGCGGCCCACTACCGTGACGCGGGCCAACCGGAAGCGGCCCGCCACCACCTCGAACGCCAGCTCGTCGCCCGCGCCCGGACCGACGGCGTCGCCGACGACCGCACCCTGCGCACCGCCGCCGGCCTGGCCGAGGTCTGCCGCGACACCGGCCGGCTAGCCCAGGCCGTGGACCTCAGCGAACGCGTCCACGCCGTCCGGACCCACAGCCTCGGCCCGGACCATCCCGACACCCGCGCCAGCCGGACCACCCTCGCCGACACCTACCGCCAGGCCGGCCGGCACACCGACGCCGCACCCCTCTACCGTGACGCGCTCACCGATGCCATGCGCGACCACGGCCCCTACCACCCGGACGCCATTCGCGCCCGCCGCGCGCTCACCGACGCCACCCAGCACCAGGGCGCCGACAGGCCACCCCGACCCGAACGGCCACCGACAGCCGAAACCGGGCATTCCCGCTTCAGCCCATAACCGGCTGGGCCGGTCACCTGCCAAGCACGGCGATCCGTCAACGCGTGTCCGGAGACCCGCCGCCGTCACCGTCCGGGAAGGTATCCGTTTCGTCGGACGGACGGCCGAATCCCGCCAACTTGTCGAACAAGCGCGACCGTGCGTCATCAGGCGCACCCGATTGCTCGGCGGCGCGCTCCCGCTCCGCACGTGCACGCGCGTCCGCCGCCGCGTTCGCCTTGTCCCGGAACTCCCGCATCATCTGATCAAGCTCTCGCTGGCTCCACTCCCGCTCCTGCTCTGAAGCGAGACGGTTTGTCAGCTCGTTGTCGTCGCGGGACTGCCAGGTGCGGGTGAACGAGCCGTCCCAGTCGACCGGGCGCAGCGGCGGGCGGCCCCCGGATGGCGCCTCCGGCGGTTCCGCGGAACCGCCCCGCGCCGGCTCGGCCGGCACCGGACCAGCGTCCGCGGAGGAGCCCGGCGGAGGTGGGGCTGCGTCCCGATCGGCGTCGGGGGCCTGGTCGGGGCCGGGGTCGGTCGGGGAACTGGACACGGTCATCCTCCCTGTGGCTGGCACCGCCGGTAATGATCCCACTGCGCCTGGTTCGCCGGGCACCCGAGGGCGAACCGGCATCGCCCCAACACGGCCTGCGCGGGGAGCGCCGCCGGTCCGGCATCGCCGGAGCTGCGGACAGGAGGCCCTGCCGGCGAAATCACAACCACGCCAAGCGAGCGGAGTGCGGCCGAAGCCGGTCCAGCGGCTGCGGGCTACCAGGGCCGCCGGAGACAACCAGCATCGGCCGGCGTCGGCCGTCGAGGCGTGTCGGGCCCGGCCGGCGGGAACGATCTCCCGGGTCAGGCCGACGGTGTCGGCGGCACGCTCGTCGGACAGGACATCGAGGTGGCCGGTGGCGTAGTGCGCCACCAGGTGCCAGCGGGTCGCGGCCGACCGACGGCGTCTACGGTTTCGGCGTGGGCTATGGCTCGTACCCGCCGCGGGCTGCCCCGAGCCGGCTGCCAACCTGGGCGGCCAGTCGTTCCTTACTCCTCACCCGAACCCGAAGGAATCTCCATGGATCACGACGAGATTCGCCACCTGGTCGAGACCACCCCATCCGCCGACACTGTGGCCTCCTACCCGTTGCCCGACGACCGGATACTGTTCGTCGCCCGCGACGCCGCCGGTGCTGTGGTCGCGTCGTTCCATGTTCCGCGCCGCCAGGCGGAGCGGTTCGCGGACGGCATGGTGGCCGCCAGTCTCATCCTTGGCGCTGCCGTGGCGGAGGTTGACGTCTGATCAGGCCTGACGTCGCGCAGTTCGCGACGGCCGCCTGCTACGTGGACCTGCTCGCCGAGCGGGTCCGTTGCTGGGTGAGCCGTACGCGCGGCAGCTCGACGGCAAGCCCCGCGAGCTGCGGTTTTACCTGGAGGGCCGGGCGGTCCGGGTGACCTGCTGGCCCGCGCCGCGGGCATGACGCAGTCGGCGCTGGCACGGTTCGAGGCCGGTGGCACCGTGGCGGCGGCGGCCTGGCGGAGCAGCCCGACCTGCTCACCTGACAGGTAGGAACCCGGCCGGCTGACGGGTCGCGCCGGCCCGCAACGCCGGGATGAGCTCCCGGCCCCAGTGCACCACGTCCTCGTAGGGGTCGAAACCACGGATGAGGAACGTGTCGACGCCGATGTCGTGGTAGCGCAGCAGCGCGTCCGCGACCTGCTGGGCCGTTCCGACGTGCCCGGAGGAGTTGCCGCCCGGTCCCGTCAGCGCCGTCACGCCGAACCAGAGCCGATCGTCGTACACCTGCTGACGGGCCGCCACCTGCTGCAGCCGTTCGGAGGCCACCGAGTTCGACAGGCCGGGGAAGCCCTGCCCGCCCTGGGTGGCCGCCGCAACCCGCCGCCGGGTCTCGGCCGCGATGGCCTCCGCGCGGGCCCAGGCGGCGTCCTCGGTGTCGGCGATGATCGGCCGCGTGGAGAGGCTGAACCGCAGGGTGCGCCCGTGCCTGGCGGCGGCGGCGCGCAGCAGGGCGATGCGCTGCGCGGTCTGCTCCAGTGGCTCGCCGAACAGCATGTAGACGTCGGCGTGCTGGGCGCCGACCGCGACGGCGGCGTCCGACTGCCCGCCGAAGAACAGCGGGATGCCGGCGGGGGTGGCGGGCCTGACCGAGCTGTACGCGCCGGCGAACCGGTAGAAGCGGCCCTCATGGTCGAAGGGGGCGTCGGCGGTGAGGGTCCGGCGCAGCACCGCCATGAACTCGGCGGTGCGCTCGTAGCGGGTGTCGTGGTCGGCGAAGTCGCCGTCCCGGCGCTGGTCGGCGTCGTTGCCGCCGGAGATGTGGTGGATGGCGACCCGCCCACCACCGCTGAGCTGGTCGAGGGTGGCCAGCTTGCGGGCGACGAGTGTCGGCACGACGAATCCCGGCCGGTGCGCGATGAGGACGCCGAGGCGCTCGGTCGAGGCCAGGACGTGGCCGGCGACGGCGAAACCGTCCGGTGAGGTGGCGCCGTAGCCGATGAGCACCCGGTCGAACCCGGCGGCGTCGTGGGCCTTGGCGAACCGGGTCAGGTAGGCGGTGTCGACGGCGGGGCCGTCGAAGAAGGAGCCCCGGGTCTCCGACGCCTCCTTGGTGCTCACCATGCCGAGGATGTCGAGGGACATGCGCGCAACCTCCGAGCTGTGCTGAAACTGGGTTGTCCTGACGCCGGGCCGGGCCGAAGCCGGGTCAGGCCGAAGCCGGGCCGAAGCCGGGTGGAGCCGAGGATCAGGCGGGCACCGGCTCGCGGTCGGCGGTCTGGTCCCGCACGAGGCGGATGAGGGTGCCGTAGTCCCGGGCGTCCGCGACCGGGTCGAAGCCGCGGATGAGCAGGGTGGACACCCCGACGTTGACGTAGTCGACGAGGGACTCGGCGACCTGCTCGTAGCTGCCGACCAGCGCCGTGGAGTTGCCGGCCGCGCCGGTGGCCTTGGCGATCGCGGTCCACAGCCGCTTGTCGTGCACGTCGCCCTCGGCGGCGAACTTCAGCAGCCGCTGGCTGCCGACCTGGGCGGCCCCGTCGATACCGATCGCCCGCTTGAACTCACCGGCCCGCGCCTGGGTGAGTTCGAGGATGTCGGCGGCCCGGTCCCAGGCGGCCTGCTCGGTGTCGGCCGGGATGGGGCGCAGGCTCACGCTGAACCGCGGGTCGCGTCCGTGCGGCGCCGCCGCCGCGCGTACCTGCCCGATCCGTTCGACGATCCCGGCCAGCGGCTCTCCCCAGAACGCGTACACGTCGGCGTGCCTGCCCCCGACCCGGATCGCGTCGGCGGAGGCCCCACCGAAGTAGATCGGGATGTTCCCCGCCGCCGGGCGTACCGACGACCAGCCGCCGCGCACCCGGTAGAACTCGCCGTCGTAGTCGAACGGCGCCGCCGACTCCCATTCCCGGCGCAGCACGTCGAGGAACTCGTCGGTGCGGCGGTAGCGGGTCACCTTGTCGGTGAGGTCCCCGTCCCGAGCCTGGTCCACGTCGTCACCACCGGTGATCACGTGCAGGGCGACGCGGCCCGGGTGGAAGGCGTCCAGGGTGGCGTACGTGCGGGCGGCGATCGTCGGGGCGACGAAGCCGGGACGGTGCGCGAGCAGCACCTTCAGGGTCGTCGTGCGGGAGAGGATCTGGTCGGCGACGACGAAGCCGTCGGGCATGGCGGAGGAGTGCGCGACGAGCACCCGGTCGAAGCCGGCGTCCTCGTGCGTGCGAACCAGCTGTTCCAGATAGGCCGGATCGACGGCCTGGCCGGCGAAGCCCTGCGACTCGCTGCCCGCGGCTGTGCTGGCGATCCCGATGAACTCGACGCTCACGCTGAGGATTCCTTCCGGGCGGTGACGGCGGTGGTTGGGGTGGCGGTGGTTGGGGTGGCGGTGGCGGCGGTCTGGTTCCGCCAGGTGTCGGTGTGATGGCAGGCCACGGTCCAGTCGCCGGCGGGTCGGCCGGCGGCGTCCTGGGACGGCGGGGTCTGCGCGCAGACGTCGGTGGCGAAGCGGCACCGGTGGGCGAACACGCAGCCGCCCGCCCACCGCGCGGTCGCGTCGTCGTCGGGACGCTGCGAGCGCAGCTGGGCCGCGGCGAGCCGGTCCCGGCCGTGGATGTCAGGTGCGGAGGCGATCAGCAGCGCGGTGTACGGGTGGCGCGGCCGGGTGAACACGTCCGCGATCGGCCCGGCCTCCACCACCCGGCCCCGGTAGAGCACGACCACCCGGTCTGCGATCCCGGCCAGGGAGCTCAGATCGTGGGAGATCACGACGATCCCGAGGGCCAGCCGGCGGCGCAGTTCGTCGAGCAGCAGCAGGATGTGGTTGCGGTTGGAGGCGTCCAGCGCGCTGACCGGCTCGTCGCACAGCAGGAGTCGAGGGTCGGCGACGACCGCGCGGGCGATGGAGGCACGCTGCCGCTGGCCGCCGGAGAGCTGCGCCGGGAGCCGGTCGGCCACCGCCGGGTCGAGGCCGACCTGCCGCAGCGCACCAGCCACCCGCTCGGCCCGCTGCGCCCGGCTCCCGACGCCGGCGATCGCCAGTCCCTCCCCGACACTGGCCCCGACGGTGAGCTCCGGATCGAGCGAGCGCAGCGGATCCTGGAAGACGAACTGGATCGTGCCGCCCCGCCGGAACCGCCGCCGGGCCCGGCCACGCAGGCGGGCGATGTCCCGGTCGTCCAGCAGGACCCGGCCGCCGTCCGGGGTGGTGAGGCCGGCGATCGCCCGAGCCAGCGTCGTCTTGCCGGAGCCGGTCTCGCCGACGACGCCAACGATCTCGCCGGGCCGGACGGTCAGCTCCACATCGTCGAGCACGCGGATCCGCCGGCCGCCCCCGGGCCGGGCGAAGGACACCCCGAGCTCCTCGACGTGCAGCAACGGAGCCGACGGGGTGGACGAGGCCGACGGGGTGGAGGGAGCCGACGGGGTGGACGGGATCGGAGAGGTGGACGGGGTCGGAGAGGTGGACGGGGTCGGCGGGGTCGGCGGGGTCGCGGCGGAGGCCGCCCGCCCGGCGGCGTCGAGGTCGGTGTCGGTCATCGTGACGCTCCCGCTCCAGCTCCGGCGGCTCCGGCTCCGGCTCCGCTCAGCGCGATCTCGTCGACGCGAACGCACCGGACGGCCCGGCCATCCGCCAGTTCGGTCAGCGGGATCGGCCGGGTGCGGCACTGCTCGGTGGCGAACGCGCACCGGTCGGCGAACCGGCAGCCCGGCAGCGTGGCACCGACCGCGGGTGGCTGGCCGTCGATGACGGCGAGGTTGCGTCGCTCCCAGCTGCCGACCGAGGCGACCCGCAGCAGGGCCTCGGTATACGGATGCCGCGGCGCGCGCAGCACGGCGGCGGTCGGCCCGGCCTCGACGATTTCACCGGCGTAGAACACCAGCACCCGGTCGCAGAACTCGGCGATGACGGCGAGGTCGTGGGAGACCGCGATGACCGCCAGGCCGCGGTCGGCCCGCAGCCCGGCGAGCAGTTCGAGCACCTCGGCCTGGATGGTGACGTCGAGAGCGGTCGTCGCCTCGTCGGCGATGAGCAGCTGCGGATCTCCCGAGACGGCGATGGCGAGCACGACCCGCTGCAGCATGCCGCCGGACAGTTCATAGGGATACTGGCGGTAGACGCGGGCGGGTTCGTGCAGGCCCATGGCCGCGAGCAGCCGCACCGCGGCGTCGCGGGCGTCCCGGCGGGACCGGCCGAGCTTCACCCGCAGCTGCTCGGCCAGCTGGTGCCCCACCGGCACCGACGGGTTGAGGTAGGACGCCGGGTCCTGGAACACCGCGGCGATCCGCGTGCCACGCAGCTGGTCCCAGGCCCGCCGCGGGATCCCGACCAGCGAGGTACCAGCGAAGTCGATCGTTCCGTCGCTCACCGCGCAGCCGGGCGCGAGCACCCCGAGGACCGACCGGCAGACCAGCGTCTTGCCGCTGCCGGACTCACCGACGATGCCGACCGTCTCGCCGCGGCGGACCTCGAACGACACCCCGCGGACGGCCTCGGTCCGGCCGCCGGCGATGGTGACCCGCAGACCGTCGATCGTCAGCAGCACCTCGGCGGGGTGGGTGATCGGCTCAGGCATGGGACCTCTTCTCCTGCGCCGGGATGGTCTTCTCCTGCGCCGGGATGGTTTTCTCCTGCGCCGGGATGGTTTTCTCCTGCGCCGGGATGGTGACGGCGGGTCGGCGGAGACGACTCCGGCCGAGCGGGATCGTCGCCACCCCCGTGGTGTCCCGGATGGCGTCGGCGATCGCGTTCAGCATCCCGGCGGACAGCATGATCGCCAGTGCCGGGAACAGCGGCGCCCACGGTTGCTGGGCCAGGAAGCCGAGGTCGCTGGAGAGCATCCCGCCCCAGGTCGGGGCCGGTGGCTTCACCCCGATGCCGAGGAACGTCAGCGAGGACACGCTCAACAGCACGATCGCGGACATCTGCGCGGTGGTGACCGCGACCGTCGGGAACACCTTGGACCAGACGTGGTGGCGGATGATCCACCAGCGGGACGCCCCGAGCAGCTCGGCGATCTCCACGTACTGCGCGCGGGTGAGGGTGAGGGCCGCCGCCCGGGTGACCCGGAAGAACAGCGGCGCGAGGAACACCCCGACGGCCAGCATCGCCTGCTCCTGGCCGTTGCCGATAACGCCGGTCACGGCGATCGCGAAGACGATGTAGGGCAGGGTCATCACCGCGTCGGTGATGCGCTGGGCCACCCATTCGAACAGTCGGCCGAAGTAGACCGAGCCCAGTCCCGCCGGCACCCCGAGCAGGAAGGCCACGGCCACCGCCTCGACCGCGCCGACCACCGAGCGGCCGGTGGCGTCCATCAACCGGCTGAGCACGTCGCGGCCGAGATAATCGGTGCCGAGCCAGTGCGCCCCGCTGGGGGCGGCCAGGATGTGGCCGGTGTCCTGGGCGAGCGGGTCGTGTGGGGCGAGCGCCCCGCCGGCGAACCCGAAGAAGGCGACCACGGCGAGGATCACCAGCGCGATCTTCGTGGACCGCAGCCGCAGGGCCCGCCGCAACGGGCCGCGCGCGTTCTCGGTCACGGCTGCTGCCTCCTCGCGTGCGGTGTCAGGCGCAGCAGGGCGGCGTTCACCAGGAGGTTGGAGACCACGACGAGCCCGATCATCGTGACCAGCACCCCCTGGATCACCGGGATGTCGCCCTTGCCCGCCGCGTCCAGGCTGAGCTTGCCGAGGCCCGGCAGGTTGAAGACCGCCTCGGCGACGACCATGGCCCCGATGATCTGCGGGATGGAGTAGCCCAGCACGGTGATCGCCGGCCCGGCGGCGTTGCGCAGCGCATGGCCGAACACCACCCGCAGCTTCGTCAGGCCGCGGACGTCGGCCCCGGTGACGTAGTTCTCCCGCAGCTCCCCGACGAGGGAGGTCCGCAGCTGGCGGGCGATGGCCACGGCGCCCTCCACCGCGAGCGCGATCGCCGGGAGGATCGCGAAGCGCAACCACCGCCCCGGGTCCTCGCTGAACGGTACGTAGCCGCCGGAGGGCAGGATCGGGACCGTCACCGAGAACAGCACGATGAGCCCGATGCCGATGACGAACGGCGGCACGGTCGACGCCGCCGAACACAGCAGGGTGACCCCCCGGTCGAACCAGCCGCCGCCCGACAGGGCCGCCCCGATGCCGAGGGCGCCGCCGAGCAGGACGGCGATCAGCACGGCGAGGACCGTGATCGAGAGGTTCACCGGCAGTGCCTGGCTGATGCTGTCCGTCACCGGGAGGGTGGTGTAGTAGGACCGGCCGAGGTCCCCGGTGAGGGCGTGACCGAGCCAGCTGAGGTACTGGACGACCAGCGGCCGGTCGAGACCGAAGTAGTGGTTCATCCGGTCGATGTCCGCCGGCGTCGCGGTCTCGCCGAGCACCTGCGCCGCGGGGTTGGTGTCGGTGAGGGCACCCAGCCCGTAGGTGATGATCGTGGCGATCAGCACCACCGGGATGCCGACGAACAGCGTGCTGCGCAGCAGCCGCAGCACCGCCATGCCCCACTGTGCGGCCCACCGGCTCAGCGGGACGCCCGCCCCCCGGCCGGTCAGCCCCGCCGGCGCATCGAACTCAACTGCCGTCATCGGCCGCCCTCCACCCGCTCACCGGACCACCCGCTCACCGGACCGCCTGCTCACCGGACCGCCTGCTCACCGGACCGCCTGCTCACCGGACCACCCGCTCATCGGACCGCCTGCTCATCGGACCAGCTCGTGGCCGGGCTCAGTTGACCCGGACGCCGTCAAAGCGCTGCACCGCCAGGTAGCTGCCGAGCGGCGAGACGTTCTTCTTGCGGGCGAGGACGCGCGGCTGGGTGTACAGGAAGATGTTCGGCATCCGCTCGACCGCGATCCTGGTGGCCGCCTTGAGCACTGTCGGATACGACGGATCCTCCAGCGGCGTCTGGCGCACCTTCTGCAGGGCCGCGTTCAGTTCGGGCGGCGTCCTGCGGCCGGGATTCATCAGACCCTGCTCGCCGAAGAGCACCTGGAAGGCCTGCACGGCCGAGTCCCGCCCGGCGAAGCCGTCCACCGCGAAAGCCTTCGCGTGCTGGATGTACACGATCTGGGTGGCCTGGGACGCCGGGATCGTGTCGATGGTGACCTTCACGCCGACCTTGGCCAGCTGCGCCTGCACCTGCTCGGCGAGAGCGGAGCTCGCGCCGGTGGCGGTGAGCGGCAGCTCCAGACCGTTCGCGTAGCCGGCCTCGGCGAGCAGCTTCTTCGCCTTGTCCGGGTCGTAGGGGAACGCATTGTCCAGGCTCGGGTCGTGGCCCACGTACCCGGGCGGGAACGGCTGGTAGTTGACCACGCCGAGGCCGAACGTCTGGGCCTTGGCGAGCGCCGCGCGGTCGAGGGCGTGCTTGAACGCCTCGACGACCAACGGGTTGTCGAACGGCTTCTTCGTGACGTTGACGTCGAGCACCGTCGTCACCAGGGAGGGGATGACCTGCACCTCGAGGCCGGCCGCCTTGGCCGCGGAGACCTGGCTGCCCGGGATCTGGGCGACGTCGAGCCGGCCGGACTGCAGCGACGCGATCGCCGTCGCCGCCTCGGGCAGCGGATACAGCTCGAAGTTCCCGATGTGGATGTTCGCCTTGTCCCAGTATCCGGGGAACCGGACGAGCTTCGCCGACTGGTTCGGCACGTACTCGGTGAGCCGGAACGGCCCGGCGCCGACCGGCCTGGTGGCCAGCCCCTTCGCGTCCTTCTCGAACGCCGCCGGACTGACGATCATCCCGGTTTTGCCGGCGAGCAGGCTCGGGACCTGGTAGTCGACGGACGANAGCTTGAGGGCGACGGTCCGTGCGTCGTCATCCGCGGCGACGGCCTCGACGGTGGCGAGCTGGGCGGCGACGAGCGAGCCGGGGAAGGTCAGACCCCGCTCGATGCTCTTGCGCACGGCGGTGGCGTTCACCGGCGTGCCGTCGCTGAACGTGAGACCGGGCCGCAGAACGAAGGTGACCTGGTCGCCCTTCCCGTTGTACTTCCACGACTCGGCCAGCGCCGGTACCGGATTGCCCTTCTCGTCCAGTTTGGTGAGGCCGGCGTAGACCAGTGACAAGGCGTGCACGTCCCAGCCGGCGGACGAGGTCACCGGATCCCAGGAGGTGACCGTGGACCAACCCCACCGCAGCGTTCCCCCGTCCTTGCCGGCGGACGAGACCGAACCGCTGCCACCGCCGCAGGCGGCGAGCAACAGCGACGAGCCGGCGAGCGCGCCGAGACCGAGGAAGCCTCGGCGACCTAGCACCGTTGAATCGGCTCGCGATTGTGCGTTCACGGGGGGCGGTCTTCCTTTCTGAAGACGTGCATCTCTGAGGACGTGCATCATCGAGGGCTGTCAACGAGGCCGTGGGCGTCCGCAGGCAGGAAAATCGGGCGCGCGGAAGGAGGCGTTTCCCGGACGCGAAACATACGCCGACCATGTTCATCGCCCGGCGGCGTAACGCGTTCGAAACTCGCCCGATATCAGCTTTCAGGTCTTCCGCGGGGGCCGCGAAAAAGAGCGGTCGGCCAGCCGGCAGAAGTCAGGAGAAGTCAGGAGAAGTCAGCCGGTCAGCGACAGAGGGCGCTGGCCGTCCGCTGGTAGTCCACGTAGCGACATGCCACGGAGAGGAATCTCGACCGCATGGATGAACAATGCCCGACTCGCGACCTCGCCGTCAACACACGACCAGGCACGATGCGTGCCGATCATGGCGTCACGCCCTATACGTCTGTTTTGTTCCATGTGACAGCGTCGTCCGGGCGGGCCGAAGCCATTGTCAAGCCCCAGCGCGGCGCATCATGAGGTGAGCAGCATCTCGATCAGCGGATCCTGCTGACCCACGAGCAGGTGCTTGGGGACCTTGGTGGGCCGGAAGGGCCATTGCCGCGGTCGAGTTGGTGCGACTGGCAGCGGACGGGGACCGGACCGAAGGTCATCAAGGTGCCGAACGGGCACGCCGCCTGTTCGCGGCCGTCACGGAGCATGTTCCCGATCTTGAGGCCTTCTACGCCACGATCTACCACGCCGCGCTCCGGCCCGACGAGCTCCAGGAGCTCCAGGAGCTACGTCTCGACCAGCTGACGCTGGCCGGGCGCCTCGCCGCCTTCGCACGAGGTTGGCGCCGGTCCGTCCGTGTGGCTGGGCGCTGTTGCTGGTCTATTCCACCGCACCCCTGAACGCGGTGCTGCGGCTGGCCGGTGCCTCGTCGACTGTCACCCTCGTCTGCACCGCGGCCGGCGGCATCCTGCCCCTCGCGGGCTGCCTGCTGCTGGCCGTGGTCGCCCAGCGGCGTCAGTCCCGTGCCGTCGCCCAGCGGTTGGCCGGTTGACCGCCGACACGGGAGGCGGGCCCGAGGTAGTTGGCGTTAGGTCAGGCGGTACTCACGATCGCCGAAGTCGGCGACGATGCGGAGTTTGCCGCCGAGGGCACCGACACAGGCACGCAGAGCCGAGAGGGTGACGCTGTCGAGTTCGCCCCGTTCGAGGGCGGAGACGCGCGGCTGGGTTTCATCGACCCGGCAGGGACCGAACCACCGCCCGGACCCGAACCGGGGCTCTGACCTGTGAGGACGGGGTCGCCGAGCGGACCGGCTTGCGCTGGGGGAGCGGGCGGTCATCTCGTCGGTCCTCTCGCCTGGAGGTACCGGGTTCGGAGCCGCAGCCGGGCCGGACGAGGTGACGCCGGACGACTCATCTGATGATCTTCTTGGGCTTGGGGTCGACTGATGTGTCNCGTTGGATCCGGGCAGTCGTCAGCCGTCGTCACGTGAAAACCCTGTTAGGAAGACCAGCACTCGATGGCTATCGGATGCATGCGTGTTGTCCAGCTCGACAGTCGGTCTACCGGCGTCCGAATCCCCGTTCTCTGCCCTCCAGTAGCGGCCCTGCTCGTCGGACACAAAAGTGACGAACTGTTCGTTCGTCACGCTACTTGCGATGAAATCGTCTACTTCATGAAGAAGGCTCGTGATCTGTTCGGACCGATGGGAAGGCCGGGCGGGCCGCTCTCGAAGTGATCTTTCTGCCCTATCTGCAAGAATGCGGGGAATGTGGATCGCCTGTGGCCACTCGTAACGGCTACCTCCCGCAAGATCTTTCCAGAGGTCTTGCCATGGTATCAACTCCGGGGTATAGGAAGTCCGTGAGGAACCCCATATCGCAGATGTGCACGAGGTGAACCGGACCAGTTGCCTTGTGCTATTTCTCGGGGGCGCGGGATCGTCTGCCTTCACCTCCAGCACCTTGGCGGCATCTGTGGCCGTGATAGCGAACAACCAGTTCCCAAACCATAGCTGGCCACCACGCCTGGATCCTAGATCCAATGCCAGTGAATTAGGCGACGCGCGGGAGCGTGACGGTGGGTGGCCCGGTGTGACGGGTGGTGATGTGGATGTCGCGTTTGACGAGGTAGCTGTTGTGGCGGGCTCGTTTGATGACGCGGGGGCAGGTGCGGTGGCGGATGGGGTTCTTCCGACGGCGAATGTCACGGTGGACCCGTGTGAGGGTCTTCTTCTGGTCGTCAGGGGGAAAAATCCGCCGGCCCGGTGATGTGGCGGCGGATGACGCGGAGTGCGCGGGTGAAGGAGAGCCGATCGGGGTCTATATCGACTTCTTCGGCCGCGTCGGCCATGACTTTTCGGATGACGTGGTGGGTGAGGAGCATGGCCCAGACTTCCTGGCGGACCATTTCCGGGGTTTTTGAGCGAAGCACACGTCCGTTTCCACGCTGACTGATCTTAAGTTCCCCGATGCTGATTTCCTCCCGCCAGCGCTCGCTGTAGGCGGCGGCGAGCAGTGGAGCGGGGGTGTCGGCGGGGTCGAGCACCGTGGTGATCAGGCAGATCGTTTCTGTTCCGTCGCCGTCGCCGCGGTCGGTGATTTCGTATTCCACGACGCGGACAGTCATCGCCTCGGCCGAGTCGAGTTCGACGCCGTGCCGGGCGTTCTCCACGAGGTTACGTCGACGGCCGGCGGACAGGCCACCGGCGAGGACGACGGAGCGGTAGGAGCCGTCGGCGAAGCTCTCCAGCACAGGCAGGGTGAGATTCGCCTTGACACGCCACATGAGGTCGGCGCCGGTCTCCGCGGCGGCGCGCCACAGGTCGTATCCGTAAAAATTTCGGTCGGCGATGACGAGCATGCCGGGTTCCAACCGGCCCAGGATCTGGCGGGCCAGCGTGGTCTCACCCGTTCGGCATCCACCCAGCGCGGCGGCGAGAAACGCACGGGTGCCGCACTCGACGAGCCCAAGCACCTGGACTTTCGGGTAGGCGCTGGCCTTCGGCCCGTCCTGGAGCTTCTCGAACTCCTCGCGGTTGGCGGCAGTATCGGGGACGTCCAGGCTGAACCCGTCGATCGCCATCAACCGCCGACCCGTCAGGAACCCCCCTTTCAGCCCGGGATGCCCGATCGGTTCCGCTGCCCGTTCGAACAACACCCGGAGCGGCTCCTCCCCGAGCCGTTTCCGCGCGTGCGTGATACCGCTCCCGGTCGGGACCTCCCAGTCCCGCCACCAGCCGAACACCTTCAGACCCGCGACAAGCTTCTCCATCACCTCCTCGTAGTCGTCATCGAAGAACAGCCACATCGCCAGCGTGAAATACACCATCACCCGCGCGGGCAGCTTCCGAGACCGTTTCTCAACCCGACCCGTCGCGACCAGAACATCGTCCACCAGATCATGGTGGACGAAACCCGTGAGCACCCCGAGCGAAATATGATCCGTCAACCGGCCGCCTGGCCCGGCGTTCCCGTTCTCAAGTACCACGACCTAATTCTACCGTGACCGGAAAAGGCACTCCGACGCCAACACCGCACCTGCAAGATCAATATCCAAAGTGGATCTTGCTGATGCTGTTCTTAATTCACTGGCATTGATCCTAGATCCGTGACTGCTGGCCCCGCAACGTCTTCAAGGACGCCTTTCCAGGTGGGCCGAGGGAAGACATAGAACGGTTGAGGGTCGGCCGAGCGAAGATAATTCCACAACTGCCACCGGTTCACCTTCACGACGGGTTCTGATTCGCCGTCCTTGACCGTGGCCGTCTTCAGTTCAAGCTGAACAGCCTTTCCGGGCCTGGCTGGAAACCGCCTGATGTCAATGTCTTCTCCGAAGGCGGGCCACCACAATGCGGCATTGTACTCCGACAGGAGGTACTGGCTGGCCCAATGCTCAAGTGTCTTCTCGGGTACCGATACGGGCATAAGCTCCGATACTAGCCAGCCTGTCGCGCCAGAACATAGCCAGGGCCAGGAGGCACTCCGCAGGCCCCGGTCGGCTCTGGAGCGACTCACCCGGTGATGTCATGGCCGATGAGCTGGCGGGCGACGATCCACTGCTGGAGTTCGTTGGCGCCCTCGAAGATTTCCGGGAGCTTCGTCCCAGAAGATCAATATTGGCTCTGGGTTGGGGCGATGCGTCGTAACCCGGCGGCGTCATTCCGCGTAGCCACGTCCTGTCCACGGCCTGGAGTTCGCGATGTCGCGGTGATAATCGGCGCTGCATCCACTCGGCGAACGGCGTCGGCGGCACCGGGTGGACGGCGCTGCGTCCTCGATAGTGACGGGGGTGCTCATGACGACAACCGGCCGGAGACGCGCGGCGGTGCTGTTGAAAACGCCTGTCGGTCAGGTCATAGCTTCGCGACGCGGGCCCGCACCTCCATCAGCGCGAAACCGAGAAGATTCAGGCCAGGCCAGGCCAGGCCAGGCGTTCGGCCGGTCTGATCGTTCGTCGTCGGCCGCCACACCGATTCCCCAGATCCGGTCCACCGGGCTCGCCTCGACCAGCGTCCGTTGACCGGTGTTCACAAGGAACTCCCGCAATGCGGGATGCTGACCGAATTTAGCGGTGTTGCCGCGCACGACGATGTTGTAGCGGGCGTCGGACCAGGTCTCCTCGTCGAAGTCGCGAACGTGGCGGCCCAGCGCCTTCGCCTCACCCGGGCTCGCAGCGACAAGCACGCGCTCGGCGACAGTCTCATCGCCGAACAATCGTGCCTTCTGCTCCATCATGAAATGCTCCGCGCTGCGGTAGACAGTGCCATCGACGGTGAACTCAATCGGCCACCACTGGCTGAGGCAGCCCTTCCCTATGCCGCCGTCAGCGGCCGGTCGGTGACCCCAGAAGAACAGGAACTTCGGCAGATCGTCCGTCTCCTGGAGCCTGCGTAGGTCGTCCACCGACTGGGGCCACTCCACGGACCGGGGCCACACCTCGAAATCCTGCATGCGATGAACTTGCCAGGTTCCTGNGACGCCAGCCAGTGCTTCCTGTTCGGCTGCGTGCCCCACGGCTTCGTCGGACGATCCAGCAGTGGTTGCGCTCCTGCACGGGTCAAGCCGGGGGCGTCTGATCTTCGCTGGTGGTTCGGTTCACCGAGCGGCGCGTACCCGCTGTTCAACCCCGTGCCGATCGGGGGTGTGGCCGGTCTGCCAGACGGTGTGGGCTGCGGTCAGTTTGGTGGTGAGCTTGTCGAGGAGCGCGGCCTCGGCGGCGGGGGATTCGGTGCGGGTGGTGATCAGTTTGGTGTAGCGGACGGTGTCGACGATCGCTGACTTGACCCGCTCGTGGGCCAGATACGTCGCGAGGTCGGCGGTCCACGCGAGGGCGGCGTCGGCGGGGACGGCGGCGTGCCAGGCAGCGCGGGCGGCGTCTTCTTCGTCGGGTTGGTAGGCCATCTTGTGGAGGTGGACGGCGAGGTCGTAGACGGGGTCGCCCCAGAGGGCGAGTTCCCAGTCGAGGAAGTAGGTCACCGCCGCATCGATGATCATGTTTTTGCGGTGGATGTCGGTGTGGAGGAGCCGGAACGGCCTGGGGGAGAGGGTCTGCCAGCGTTCGAGGATGGGCTCGAACGGGTCCGCGGGGAAGCCGAGGGAGTCGAACAGGTCGCCGAACTCGTCGCGGAACCGGGTATGCACGTCGATGGTGATGGCGGAGAGCCGATGAGCGAACGTCGCCGTGCCGCCGTCGGCGGGCCAGCCTTCTGGCAGCGTTGGTAGCTGCTCGAGGGGAACCTGGCCGAGCTGGCGGAACAGTTCACCGACATCGCGGATCACATGGTCTGGCACCCGCTTCCCCCGTGGCGCTACCGCGTCGAGTACGTCTCCGGTGATGAACTCGACCACCTGGTAGGCGGGGTCTGCGTTGGCGCGGAGCAGCCGCGGGACCCGACCGACCACGGGGTTGATCGCTTGGACGACGGCGGCCTCGGGCCAGATCGTCAGATCCATGGTGTCCGCGCCGGGGATCGGGATCCGGACGACGACCGGGCCGTCCGGGGTCTCGACCCGCACGTTGTGGTTGTAGAAGCCGGCGCTTCGGTCGGTCCGGGCCAGAGCCACGCGGTAGAGCTCGTCGGGATCGCTGCTCGTGGCCGCGGGGGCCTCGTCGGCTGGCGGGTTCGCGGGCTCGGGGAGGGTCATCGGGCTGCCTCGCCGAGGCCAAGCAGGTCGCGGACGAACACGTCGATACGGCCCTTCACGTCGTCCAGTGTCGTGAGTGGCTGGATGGCGCGCTCGGCGCGCCGGCAGGCCTGCGTCACGTCTCCGTCCTCGATTCCCAGTTCCCGCAGCGCGATGCCGGCAGCCAGTATGAGCGTCGGGTACACCTCGGCGGCCTCCAACTCGCTCACCGCCCACGTCATGGATGTCCGGGCGACGTCGAGCTGGCCGCGTCGGACTTCCAGTGCCGCCCCGTACAGTCTGGCGCGGGCAAGTCCGGAACGGTAGCTGGCCCGGGTCAACGCTTCGACCGCGTCGCTGAAGGCGACCTCGGCGTGGTCAAGGCGACCGAGCCGCAGTGAGGCGACGGCGATGGCCGTGTGGCACTTGCCGAGTTCGTGCTGGGCGCCGATCTCGGTCTGGACCTCGATGGCAGCCCTCGCCTCGGTGAGTGCCGCCTCGGCGTCGGTGAAGGCGAGCAACTCGGCCCGGTTGGTTTTGATGTTGGCGTTACCGAGGTAGGACCGGGCCGTCTGATAATGGGTCGCGGCCTCGTCGAGGAGGCGCTGCGAGGTGGCGAAGTCGAAGGCGAACCGGTGGGCGAGGTGGCGTAGCCGGGCGACGTCCCCGCGAGCCTCGGGGTGGCGCCGCGCGGCGATGGCGTCGAGTTCGGTCGCGAACCGTTCGGCGTCGACGAAACGGCCCTGGCACATGTGCAGGTCGGCGGCCCATAGGCCGGCGCCCATCCGGGCGGTGTCGTCGTGGCCGCTCCACACCTGGTGGTAGAGCGTCAGTGCCTCGGATGTGCGTCCGGCGATGCGGCGTGCCTGGCCGGCCGCGACGGCGAACCGGGCGCCGACCGGGGTGCTGGTGTTCCATGTCTGGTCGGGCGTCAGCTCCAGCGCCTTGGTGGCCTCGCCGCTGCGCAGCACCGCCTCGACGCCGAGCACCTGGGCGGTCTGCGTCAGCTCGGGTGTGGCTTTGGCTGGGTTGTCGCGCAGGAACTCGCGCAGGTCGGCCAGTACCCCGTCGGCTGCGCCCTCGGAACCGCCGCGGACCGCGACTTCGACCAGGTCGAGCAGTTCCGTCCCGGTCACCTCTCCGAGGGGAAGCGCGTGGAAGACCATCTCCCGGAAGGCGATCGGGTCTGCCAACATCCGCCCGTCCACCGTCCGGGAAGCCTCCTGGCCGGTGATGCCGCCGTCCTCGGGATCCTCGAAGGCCCGCCGTGTCCAGGCGTCGCGCAGGAGCCGGTGCAGCTCCAGCCGGGCCGGTTCCGACAGCCGGTCGCGCAGCGCCTCCGTCATCAGCTGATGGAAACGCAACTGCGCGCCCGCCGGGTAGACGAACGAGTACGACGAGATCGACTCCCAGGCCGTCACATGACCTGGTAACTGCAGCGCGGCCGTCAACGCCCGGAAGATCTCCAGATCGAAGATCCTCGCCACCCCGAGAATCTCGAGTGTCCGGACCTCGTCGGGACCGACGTGCTGGAGGAAGCGTTGCAGGATTTCCCGCTGGGTTGCCGCGGCCCGTGCCAGGCGCGGCCCGGCGGCGTCGTCTTCGGCGCCAGAGTCGTCTTCAGCGCCAGCGCCGCCGGTGTCGACCGCGAGGTGCAGATAAAAGGGAAGCCCAGCGCTCGCCACCGCCAGCCGCCGCCGTTCGCCTTCTTCGGCGATCCCGGATGAGCCGAGGAGCGCCAGGCGCGCCTCCATCGGCAGCCCGTCGATGGAACGGGTACGGATGAGTCCGCGCCAGTCGGCGTCGTACACGTCCCAGCGCAGCGGCTCCCTTCCCGCGATCACGACCAGCCCGCGGTCGAGTTGAGCGATCAGGTCCCGCAGCCAGACGTCCGCGAGCTGGGTGCGCCCCGAGCGCGTCGGTTCCGGGACCAACGCCTCGTAGGTGTCGATCGTCAGCACGTAGGGACGCCTCTGCGAGGCGGCCCGCAGATCCTCGGCGAACAGGAAGGTCACGGCGTCGACGACCTCGGCATTCGGAAGGTCGTCCAGCGATGACAACGTTTCGTCATGGCGGATGCGGGACCGGCGGCGGGCATCGCCCGTCACCTTCTCGGCGGCCTTGAGAAGACCGAGCGCCGTGCCGAACACCGGTAGCCCGGCCACCGAGTCGACGATCTCCGTGAGGATCCCGCTTTCCTCGACGAACGGCAACGTCTCCCGACTGATCCGCAGGTGCGGGTGAATGCGCTGCCACAACACCGCGTAGGCAAGGTCGAACCGATCGAACCGCACACCCTGCCCGCCCAACTCGGCGCGCAGCACCGCGAGAGCGTCCTCCTGCTGCCGCATCGCCGGCACCTGAAGATCCAACGACGCCGTCCGCCAACCTTCCGGCGCCCGAACCCGCAACTCCCGCAGCAGCCGCGACTTCCCAATCCCTCCGACGCCCGTCACGTTCAACACCCGCGGGGACGAGGCTCTGCCGGCGAGTGCGTCCCGAACCCGGCCGATCTCCTCCTCGAACGCCCGCAGCAGCGGTTCCCGATCCACGAACTCCCGCTGCAACGCCGCAACCCGACGAAACCGCGGCCTGATCGCCATACCCCAACCTCCGGCAGCCCGACCGCCCCCGATCGCCAGCGTGACCCGACGATCGCCCTCCGCATCGAATCACGCCAGCACGCCTTTCTCGGGTCAAACTGTTCAACTCGGTCTCTCGTCGCCATTGGTACTGACAGTGCTGGGTTGCGAGGAGGGCCGCGGGTCAACGGTCCAACGGGTGATGTTGATGCTGTGTGGGGACTACTGGTGACACCGGCGGCGTGCGAGGCGGAACCCGCGCCGCCCGGTCGTGGCCGTCTCTGGCGATGATGAGGATGTGACCGTCGACCTTCGTGACAGCCGGACAGCCTCTACTGCCGCCTTCCGACCGGGCAGCACCTCAGCCCTCACGACCCGGGCCCGCGCGCACGGCGACGGGCCTGACGGTCCGCACCCCCTTCGGGCGGCGGTAACTACAACCACCACGGACCGGTCGTGTCGACTCGGGAGAGAGTCGGGCGTGACCAGCACATCATGATGATGCAGCCGGCCAGGGCCGGGACCAGCAGGGCAGAGACCCAGATCTGATCGATCCGGTCATCCCGGCAAGTTCTGTCACACCTCGAGCTCATGCTGTGGCATGGAGGTGGTGACAGATGTCATCGTTGGTAGAAGAGCTCCGCGATCGAGACAGCCCGGTCACGAGGTACTTGCGGGACACGTTCCCCCATCACAAGCCGATCCAGGCCGCCTACCGGGCACGGGCCGGAACAGCCCGGCTGCTCCCGCCAGCCGGGGTGGCTGGCGGGACACAGGGCGCGGCCATCGACTGGTGGCTCCGGTTCCTGGTCGACCCGGAACCCTCGCCGGACCTGGCAGTGTGGAGCTGTCTGATGGCCGGGCAGACCCCATGGGCCCGCGCCGGGATGCAGATGCTTTACGCGCTAGTAGACCGTCGCTGTTTAGTTCTGGGGTGTGGCAGGCTGGTGTTGGCAGATCTTCCTCGTCCCCTCTGCCGGTCAGGACAAGTCATGCCGT
>NZ_LJPA01000059.1:0-19345 GCF_001414035.1 Frankia sp. ACN1ag
GATCAAAGGGTATGTCACCAACCTGCCCGACCCCGACGCCGAGCAGGTCATCGCCACCTACAGCCGGCTACTCAACGTCGAGAAGAGCTTCCGGATGAGCAAGTCCGACCTCGCCGCCCGGCCGATCTACCACCACACCCGCGAATCGATCGAAGCACACCTGACCATCGTGTTCGCCGCCCTCGCCGTCAGCCGCTGGATCGAGAACACCACCGGCTGGTCCATCCGCAGGTTCGTCACGACCGCCCGCCGCTACCGCACCATCACGATCCAAGCCGGCGACCACACCATCACCGCCGCCGACCCCCTACCCGACGACCTCCAGACAGTCCTCGACGCCATCCACGGCACGCACTAAATGGCCCAAGTCAGGTGGGCCCAGGCCAAGAGCCTCGCCTGACCGCGCCCTTTCCGCGAGTCGCCAGGCCCGGCATCAGGGGAACTGCCCAGAGATGCCGAGCCTGGCGGGTAATTGCATGGAGGTTGTCAGCCGTTCGGCTGCCCGAATCCGTCCACAACCTCCTGCAATTCGGTCATCTCCGACCCTGAGCGGCGGGGCGGTCAGTTGATCAGGGTGATGAGCTGGCGGCCGTCCTGCCAGGTTCCGGTCACGTCGGAGAAGGAGTTGTCCTTCCAACGCAGCAGCCGTATGCCCGTGTTGCAGATGGCCGGGAAAATGTCGATCTGCTTGTTGTCGCAGGTGTACGGGTGGGCCATGACGTTGGGCTGGTCGTGGGTGGCGCGCAGCGCGGTGAGCAGGCCGTCCGAGGTCGGCTGCGGGGTCTTCGCCAGCAGTACCCGCAGGTCGAGCACGGCCGAGAAGGCGCCCTGTGACGCCGAGGTACGGTCCGCCTCCGGCACGGCCTTGCGGTAGGCCACCGTGTCGGCGTCCCCGCCGCTGGATCCGACGGGGAGGTAGCTGGAGGCGAAGTAGAGGTGGTCGGTGCGGCCACCCGCAGCCCGCGGCACCGCGGGTGTGGCGCAGGCGCCGACGAAGTAGATGTCGCTGCGGATGTTCAGTGCCGCCGCAGCCTGGACGATCCGGGCGCACGCCGCCGCCTGGAACACGACGATGATGGCGTCCGGGTTGCCGGCGGCGGCCTGGGTGAGTGCCGGCGCGAAGTCCGCCGCGTCAGATTTCTCGGCGATCAGCCGGACGTCGGTCACACCCTTCTTGCGCAGAACGTTCTGGGATCCCTTGATGGCGGCGGTGAGCAGCCCGGGAAGGTCCACGTACAACGCGTGGGCGCTGCGGATGTGCCGGGTGGCGGTGAGGTAGTCGGTGAGGCCGAGCAGTTCCGCGACCGAGCCACCGGAAAGCGCGAACGCGTTCTTGGAATCGAGTTCCCCGCTGAGCTGCGGGGAACCGGTGACATAGGGGATGTGGGCCGCCTCGTATATCGGCATCGCGGCCTGCGTGCCGAAATCGACGCCGCCGACCACCGCGATCGGCTTTTCCGCGACCAGCCGGTTGGCGCAGTTCTGAGAGGATTCCGGGGAACCATCGGTGGCGCAGGTCGCCAGCCGCAGCGGACGCCCGCCGACGCCGCCGAGCGCGGCATTCGCATAGTTCACGGCGGCCTGCGCCGCCCGCCGTGGCTCCGGGTATGACCCAAGAGTGCTGTTCTCGATGGTGACGAAGCCCAGGGTCACCGGTGGCCCGGTCAGGTGGGTCGCCGAGGCGCCGGCTGCTGCGCCACCCGACGAGCCACCGCGCTGGCTCGTGCAGCCGGCGCCGGCGATGGCGACGGACAGGGCGACGGAGAACGCGAGCAGGACGCGGGAAGCTTGTCTCACGGGCGTTCAAGCTACACTCCAACTCACCCGGTTCCTGGGTGAGACCGCCGGCCGGCGGGACGGGAGTGATTCGGTGACCGCTCGCCCACACTTCCGACCTGCCGCCCGTCCGTCGGCTTCGACGTTGGACATGTGCTCGGGAGCCCCGTGACCACCTATGTAGCTGCAATGCTGCTGGGCCTCGGCCCGGGTGCGGTGTACGCGGCGCTCGGACTCGGACTCGTGCTCACCTACCGAGCCTCCGGCGTCATCAACATCGCGCACGGCGCCTTCGCCATGTACGCCACTTATCAGTATGCCGAGCTGCGCGAGGTCGGTGATCTCGTCCTGCCTGTCGTCGGATTGCCGCCGCGAATTCATCTTACCGACACCCCCACGTTCGGGTTGGCATTGTCGGTTTCTCTTGCGATGGCTGCCCTGCTGGCATTGGCGTCCTATCTGCTGGTCTTCCGGCCGTTGCGGCGGGCCCAGCCGACGATGACCGTCGTCGCCGCGGTCGGCCTCACCATCGCGTTGCAGGCCGTCGCCGTCGTTCAGTTCGGCTCGGACAACCGTTTCCTCGACCCCGTGCTGCCCCAGTCGCCGCTGCACCTGCTCGGCGTCACCGTGCCGAGTGACCGGCTGCTGCTGGCGGGCCTCGTCGTCGTGGCCGCCGCCGGCCTGTGGGCGATGTCGCGCTGGACCATGTTCGGCCTCGCGACCCGGGCCGTCGCCGACGATGCGGAGACCACCGCGCTGCTCGGCCGCCGGCCGGGCTGGATCGCCGCGGCGAACTGGATGCTGGCGGCGGTGCTCGCCGCGCTGGCCGGCATCCTGGTCGCCCCCATCAGCGCGTTGAACCCGACGAGCTACTCGCTGTTCGTCGTGCCCGCGCTCGCCGCGGCCCTGCTCGGCGGGCTGTCCTCGTTCGGCCTGACCGTCGCCGGTGCGCTCGGCCTCGGCGTCGCACAGGGGTTCCTGCTCCCGCTGCAGCAGGACGTGGGCTGGCTCAACCAGCCGGGGCTGCGGGCGCTGCTGCCGATGATCCTCGTCCTCGCCGTGGCGGGCCGGCGCGGGACGCTGATCCCTGGGCGCGCGGCCGGGGCCGTCGGGTCGGTGCCGCTGCCCGTGGTCGAGCCCGCTCGGCGCCCGCTCGGCGGGCTGCTGCTCGGCGTGCCCGTCGGAGTGGTCGCGCTGCTCCTGCTCACCGGCTCCTGGCGGCTCGGGCTCGAACGCAGCCTCGCCGGCGCCGTGGTGTGCCTGTCCTTCGTAGTGCTGACCGGCTACGTCGGCCAGCTCTCGTTGGCGCAGATGTCGCTGGCCGGCGTCGCCGGCTTCCTGCTGGCCCGGCTGGAGGGCGAGCTCGGCGTGCCCTTCCCGATCGCCCCCCTGATCGCCACGTTCGCGGCCGCGGTCGCGGGGCTGTTCCTCGGGGTGGTGTCGCGCCGGCTGCGCGGCGTGGATCTGGCTCTGATCACGCTGGTCGCCGGGGTCGCGATCCAGGAGGCGGTGTTCGGCAACCCGCTGATCACGGGCGGGCTCGCCGGCTCGTCCGTGCCCAATCCGAAGATCTTCGGTCTGGACCTCGGACTGTCCGGGGCCGGCTTTCCCCGGGTCCAGTACGGACTGCTGGCGCTGGCCGTGCTCGCCGCCGGCGGCTACGGTGTGGCCCGCCTGCGCACCGCCGACCTCGGGCGGCGGATGCTCGCGGTGCGGGCCAACGAGCGGTCGGCGGCCGCGGCCGGGATCGATGTACGCCGGACGAAGGTGCTGGCATTCACGCTGTCCGCAGCGCTTGCCGGCCTCGGCGGCTGCCTCATCGGGTACGGCCAGGGCCGGCTGTCCTTCGACTCGTTCGGGGTCACCGCCTCGCTGTTCTTCCTTGCCATCGCGGCCGTCGGCGGGGTGACCAGCGTCGGCGGGGCGTTGGCCGGCGGGCTGCTCGCCCCCGGCGGGCTGGCCTTCACGGCGCTGGACCGCGTTGCCGGGCTCGGCGAATACCAGCAGGTGCTGTGCGGTCTCGCGGTGGTGGTGCTGGCCGTCCTGCGGCCGGCGGGGCTCGTCTACCGGCCCGGCCGCGCCGGCCGGCGGGTCGGCCCGAGCCAGCCCCGGCGCACCGGCTGGCCCGGCGGGAAACTGCGGCCCGGCAGGACCGAGCGGCCTGGCGGGGATGGGCGGCTCGGCGGGGATGAGCGGCTCGGCGGGGATGAACGGCTCGGCGGGGATGAACGGCTCGGCGGGGATGGGCGGCTCGGTGGGGGTGGGGGACCCGGTGCGGATGTGCCCGAGGGTGTCGACGGCGGGCCACCGCGTCTCGCGGAGGGCAACCGGCCCGGCCTGACCGCGTTCCCGCTCAACCCCGGCGGTGTGTCGTGACGGCGTTGTTGTCCGTCGACATGCTCGCGGCCGGGCAGGGCGGTACCCGCATCGTCGAGGGTGTCTCCTTCGGCCTCGAGGCGGGCAGCGTCACCGGCCTCATCGGGCCGAACGGGGCTGGCAAGACGACGCTGATCGACGCGCTCACCGGCTTCGCGACGATCTTCGCCGGCAGCGTGACCCTGGACGGCACCGCGCTGACCGAGCTGCCGGCGCACGAGCGGCAGCGGCTCGGGCTCGCCCGCACCTTCCAGGCCCTGGAGCTGTTCGACAGCCTGGCGGTGGCGGAGAACATCGCCGTGGTGGCGCGCCCGGTGGCCGGGTCGATGGAGGCCGGTCGGCTGGGACTCGCGGCGATTGCCGACCGCCTGCCCGCGACGCTCAGCCATGACGAGCGAGCCGCGGTCGCCCTCGGCCGCGCACTCGCGGCCATGCCGAAGGTCCTGCTGCTCGACGAGCCGGCCGCGGGGCTCGACCCCGGAGATCGGCGCGAGCTGGCCGCGCGCATCCGGCGCATCGCCGGCCGCGGCGTCGCCGTCCTGCTCGTCGATCACGATGTCCAGCTCGTCTTCGACGTCTGCGACCGGGTTCTCGTCCTGGACGGTGGTCGGATCGTCGCCCGCGGGCTCCCCGCGCAGGTCCGGGCGGATCCGGCCGTTCGCGCGGCCTACCTGGGCGGCTCCGACGGCCCCGAGCCCGCCTCGCCGTCCGAGCCCGCCTTGCCGTCCGAGCCCGCCTTGCCGTCCGAGCCGACCGCCACGGCGGTGCCGGCCGTGCCGGCCGCTGCGACCTCGCCGGTCGTCTCCCCATCGCCCCGGCGGCCGCCGACCGCGTCCACGGTGCCGACGGCAGGCACCGAGCTGCTCGAGTTCGAGCGGGTGAGCAGCGGCTACCACGAGGGACCGGTGCTGCGGGAGGTGTCGCTGGTCGTCCGTGCCGGCGAGATCGTGGCGCTGTTGGGGGCGAACGGGGCCGGCAAGACGACCCTGATCCGCACGGCCGCCGGCCTGTTGCCGGCGAGTGCGGGCCGGGTCGGGGTGTTCGGCGAGTGGTTCCGGCGTCCCGCGCCGAGCACGCTTGCCCGGCGAGGGCTGGCCGTCGTCCCGCAGGGGCGGGGGGCGTTGGGCCGGCTGACCGTCCGGGAGAACCTGCGCCTGGCAGCCGGCCGCAGCCACCGCGGCGAGATCGAGCGGGTCCTGGGCTGGTTCCCGGCGCTGGGCGGCCTGCTCGACCGGCCGGCCGGGGAGCTGTCCGGCGGCGAGCGCCAGCGGCTCGCGTTGGCCGTCGCCCTCGTGCGCCGGCCGCGGTTGCTGCTGGTGGACGAGCTGTCGTTCGGCCTGGCGCCCGGCGTCGCGCCGCGGCTGCTCGAGCTGCTGCGCGGAATCGCGGCCGAGACGTCGACCGGTGTGCTGCTCGTCGAGCAGTTCGCCGCCCTCGCGCTGCGGGTGGCCGACCGCGGCTACGTGCTCGACCGCGGTCGGGTCGCGCTCGCCGCGCCCGCCGCGCAGCTCGCTGCCCGCCCCGACCTCATCGAGGCGAGCTACCTCGGCGAGGCACCGGCCGTTCCCCCCGGGCCGCACCCAGACCCGCCGCCCTGCCTCGGGACGGCAGCCTCCTGACAGATCGCGCCCTGACGGATTGGGCCGGCGTGATGGACGCGATCGACTGACGGCCGCTAGCCGAGTGGTTTATGGTGACCATGCGCGAATTGATCGCGGGAGCTCCACCGAGGGGCTGAGAGGGTGGCTAGGGCCGCCGACCGCAGAACCTGTCCGGGTAATGCCGGCGTAGGGAGTTCATATGATGTCGCCAATCGACCGTTCTTTCTCGTCTCCTTCTTCCGAGAATTTTCCCGGCCTCGGCGAGGCGGATTCCCGGCCGGAATCCGAGGCCATCCCGGGGGGCATTCCGAACGGTTTTCCGGCGGCCTCGCCGGGCCGGACGCCGGCCCGGCCTGCGTCCGAAGGGTCACCTGCCGCGTCCCAGGAGTCGCCGGCCGCGCCCCGGGCGACGGCCGTCTCGACCGGGCCGCTGGCGGGCAGCCGCAAGACCTGGCTCGTCGGCGCGGACCCCGACCTGCGGGTGCCGATGCGGGAGGTCGTCCTCACCACCGGGGACAGCGTCGTGCTCTACGACACCTCCGGCCCGTACACGGATCCGGCGACGGACGTCGACGTGCGCCGGGGCCTGCCGCCGCTGCGGGCACGGTGGATCGCCGAGCGCGGGAACACCGCTCCGGCCGGCGGGCGGGGCGCGCTACGGGCCCGGCCCGGCGGGGGAGCCGTCACCCAGCTCGCCCACGCGCGCCGGGGAGAGATCACCCGGGAGATGGAGTTCGCCGCCCTGCGCGAGGGGCTGCCCGTCGAGACCGTGCGGGCCGAGATCGCCGCCGGGCGCGCCGTCCTGCCGGCGAACGTGAACCATCCCGAGTCCGAGCCGATGGTGATCGGCCGGTCCTTCCTGGTGAAGATCAACGCGAACCTCGGCAACTCGGCCGTGACCTCCTCGATCGAGGAGGAGGTCGAGAAGATGGTCTGGGCGACCCGGTGGGGCGCCGACACCGTCATGGACCTGTCCACCGGTGCGGACATCCACCGGACCCGCGAGTGGATCCTGCGCAACTCCCCGGTCCCGGTCGGCACGGTGCCCATCTACGAGGCGTTGGAGCAGGTCGGCGGCCGGCCCGAGGCGCTGACCTGGGAGGCCTACCGGGACACCGTCATCCGCCAGTGCGAGCAGGGGGTGGACTACATGACGGTCCACGCCGGGGTGCTGCTGCGCTACGTGCCGCTGACCGCGCGGCGCCGGACCGGGATCGTCTCGCGCGGCGGTTCGATCCTGGCCTCCTGGTGCCTCGCCCACCACGAGGAGAACTTCCTCTACACCCACTTCGCCGAGCTGTGCGAGATCCTCGCCGCCTACGACGTGACGTTCTCGCTCGGCGACGGCCTGCGGCCCGGCTCGATCTCCGACGCCAACGACGACGCCCAGCTCGCCGAGCTCGCCACCCTGGGCGAGCTGACCCGCGTCGCGTGGGAGCACGACGTGCAGGTGATGGTGGAGGGGCCCGGCCACGTCCCGCTGCACCGGGTCGAGGAGAACGTCCGGCTGCAGCGGGAGATCTGCCACGACGCGCCGTTCTACACGCTCGGGCCGCTCACCACCGACGTCGCCCCCGGCTACGACCACATCACCTCGGCGATCGGCGCCGCGGTGATCGGCTGGCACGGCACCGCGATGCTCTGCTACGTCACCCCGAAGGAGCATCTCGGTCTGCCCGACCGAGACGACGTCAAGGCCGGCGTCATCGCCTACAAGATCGCGGCCCATGCGGCGGACCTCGCCAAGGGGCATCCCGGCGCCCGGGCCTGGGACGACGCGCTGTCGGACGCCAGGTTCGAGTTCCGCTGGGCCGACCAGTTCCACCTGGCGATGGACCCGGACACCGCCCGGTCGTACCACGACGAGACCCTGCCGGCCCCCGCCGCGAAGACGGCCCACTTCTGCTCGATGTGCGGACCGCACTTCTGCTCGATGAAGATCTCCCACCAGGTGCGGGCCGCCGGAGACGGCACCGCCGCGACCGACCCGGCCGCCCCGGCCCTGACCTCAACCCCGGGCGCGGGGGACGAGGCGGTCGCCGCGGGGCTGCGGGCCAAGGCCGCGGAGTTCGCCGCCGCCGGCAACCGGATCCACCTCCCGATCGCCGGCCCCTGAGCATCGCGGCTGCGAGCCAGGCCCGCGGGCTGTCGCCGCGGGTCAGGTCCGCGGGGGAGAGCCGGGGAAGGGCGGCGCCTCGCTCGGCCGGTATCGGCCCTCGATCGCCCGGCGGATCCCGTCGACGAAGGTGCGCCGCGCCTCGTCGCCATCCAGGTCGACGAGGTCGATGGAGTTGATGCCCTGCAGCAGCCCTTCGGCCTTCGAGCGGTTCGCGGCGACCCGCACCGGGATCAGGCGCCGTTTCATCCCGGTCGGGTCCGACCTCCAGGCCGTCTGCCACTCGGCCTGCACCTTTTCCGAGGCCAGGTAGTGCTCGGAGAGGATCACGAGGGTCCGCTTCGAGCGGGACACCGCCTCGTCGAGGCGCCCCACCAGGTGATCCCCGGCGACGACGTCCCAGGTGTCGAGATGCACCTGGAAGCCCTGTTGCTCGAGCTGCCAGGCACACCACTCACCCCAATCGCTGTCCTCCTCCGCGGCGGAGACGAGAAAGTCCCACCCGGCCGCGGTGCGCGGCTCCTCGGCGACGATCGACGCCACCGGCGGCGGAACCGACCGCTGATCCGCCGCGGGCACCCGCGGGCCGTCGGCCGGCCCCTCGCCCCCCGCGGGCACCTGGACCCAGGCGGGGCCGGCGAGGCCGGGGACGCCCGTCTCGACCCGCCGGAACGAGCCGGGATCCAGATCGCGCCGCCGTCGATCGACGGTGGCCGCGAACAGCGTGCCCGAGATGATGACGGCCATCTCCGTGGTGGGGAACTCCCCGAGCAGGCGGCTGAGGGCGGGCGTGTCGACGAGGCGCGAGGCCGCCTGGGCGGCGTCACTTCGGGCGGCGTCACTTCGGGCGGCGTCACTTCGGGCGGCAGCGCTGTCGTCGGCGACGGCCCGCCCCTGGTGCAGCGCGACCCGCAGCCGGACCCGACCGCTCTCGCCCCGCGGCCGGTTGTAGGTGTGCAGCACTCCCCGCAGCTCCCGCACGAGATCCGCGACCACGAGCTCCGCCGGCACGTCGTCGCGGACCGCGCCGAGCAGCCCGCCGCCCCGGTCCTGGACACTCACCGCGTCGGCCGGCAGGTCGCAGTGCTGCGCGGCGAGGCCCACGAGCTGGCACAGTCCGTCCCGCCAGGCCACCGGCACCCCCGCCGGGCCGAATCGAACCGGATCGATGGCGAACAGGACACCGCCGGCCGGCGCGTGCACCTCCCCGGAGCCCGTCCCGGGCGGGCCCGCCGTCGGTGCCGCACCGTCGGCCGGGGGACCCGCGGCCGGTGCCGACCCGGCCGGCTCGACGACCGCGGCGAAGACCTTGTTGGCGGGGTAGAGAGCCGCCGCCACCGCCAGGATGTTGGCCCGGCCGTCCGCCAGCACCCCCTGGCGAAGCTGGTGATTGACGTCATCCCAGAACTCCAGGGGAGTCTGGGACGTCCAGGACGGCTGCCGCCGCCGTTCCAGACCGGCCCGTTCGAGCATCGCCATGGCGGTGGACGGGCGGTGGAAGGCGTTCGCGAGCGTCTCCACCTCGATGTCGGTCAGCCGTTCCGTCACCGCTCCCCCCGAACCGTCCCGCCGCACCGGCAGCCAGACCTGGCAAGCGCCGCACCGCCGCCGTCCGCGCCGGGTTCCGCGACTCCCGCCGGATGCTGCTGGCCGATCTTACGTTGCGACCGACTCGGGCGCGCATAGCGTGCATTCACCAGCACAATCGGTCAGACATCCGGTGGCGGGCAATGCCGCACGCGGGCCGCCGGGGGCATCCACCCACCGGCGCCCGGGGCCGGGTGAATCGGCCGTTCGTGGCGGCTTGACCGGGCAGCCGGGCCGCTCCATACTCCAACGAATCTGTCGCTTCGAGCGTATGAACCATGACGGAGAGTAGCCCGAGGGCCTGCTCGTTCCGGCGGGGGATATTCGCTGCCGGCGCCGTGTCGGGGGGCACCTTATTTTCACTGTCCGTCCTGTGCGTATCGACGCGCGCGGCGCCGTGCCGCGCGCCGCGGACGCCGTCCTCCGGGCTCGGGGAGCGCGGCTGTGACGGCGCCGGCGGGGCAGCCGACGCAGCTCGCCCGCATCGGTCTGTGGGGCGCCTCGCAGAGCGGGAAGACGACCTTCCTCGCCGCGCTCAACATCGCCGCGATCAGCCAACCCACCACCCCGGGCGGCCCATCCTGGATCGTCATCGGCGGCGACGACGACGCGGGGGCGTTCCTGTCCGAGAACACCGACCTGTTGCAGAGCCGGCACGTCTTCCCCTCCGCGACCCCGGGCCTGACGGCGCTGAGCTGGCGGTTCATCGGTCCGGCGCGGGGCGGCCGGCGTGCGGGCCGCCCCCTGCGCCGCGGCCCACGGCCGGAGAACACGGTCTTCGCCGTCGAGTTACTGGACGCGCCCGACGAGTGGGAGCTGCTGCTCGACCACCTGAGCAGGTGCGACGGGCTGGTCTATCTGTTCGATCCGGTCCGGGAAGAACGCAACAGCGACGCCTACGAGTTCTTCCAGCGCACCCTGGAGCAGGTCACCCGGCGGTGTTTCGAGGCCAACCGCCTGCGCGGCGGAAAACTGCCGCACTTCCTGGCGGTGTGCGTCACGAAGTTCGACGAGCCCGCGGTGTTCCGCCAGGCGTTCCGGACGGGTGTGGTACTCACCGGCGACGAGCCGGAGCGCATCCCCCGGGTGCCCGACAACCTCGCGAAGACCTTCTTCGACCGGCTGTGCGACGAGGGTCATGAGGGTTCGGCCCGGCTGGTCCGCGGGAGCATCAACACCTTCTTCCATCCCGACCGGATCTCCTATTTCGTCAGCTCGTCCGTGGGCTTCCACATCGGGCCGTCGGGGTACTTCCGCGCACACGACTTCGCCAACGTCGTCAAGACCGGCGGGGAGGCGCGCATCCGTGGCGCGATCCGGCCGATCAACGTGCTGGAGCCGTTCCTCTGGCTGGAGGAGAGCACGCGGTCGGCCCCCCGCAGGAGGTGAGCGCGCCGGTGGCCGGGAACGCCGTGCGCCTGCCCGGCGGACGGCGGCATCGGCGTCGCGCGGCCGTCGGTCAGGTGGCGCCCCGCACCGCTCACGCCTGTCATGCCCGCCGCCGGTCGTCGTCGCTCGGGAGGGGCAGGGTGTCGCGGCGCGGCAGCGGCGGGTCGTAGCGGGTGGTCAGCGGCTCGTGATCCGGGGTGACCGTGGGCTCGTCCCCGTCGTAGGTGAGGTCCCCGTCGTAGGTGAGATCGTCGTTGTAGGTGAGGTCGTCGGGGGTGCGGCTGGCGAGATCGGGCCGCGTGGGCGGCGCCGGCGGCCGGTTCGGCGGCACGGGTCGGCCAGGCCGGGCGGCCGGCCTTTCGACCGGCGTCTCCCAGCCCCGGTTGCGCCCGGACGGGCCTGGCGGACCGCCCGGTACCTGGAGGCTGCCCGTCCCTGGCGGCGGTGCCGTGGCGACATAGTCGTCGAAGGAGTTGTGGATCCGGCCGAGCTCGCGGTCGCGCCAGGCGTCCAACGCCGCGTTCGCGACCTCCTCCTGGACCGCGGCCGTCCGCCGGGCCAGCCGCTCGATCGCCGGATCCTTCTGCTCCCTTGTCACCTGGGCCTCGAGGTAGGCGTCCTGGCCGTCGAGGAGCACGGTCGCCCGCCGCCGCGCCGACATCTCCTCCTCCGCGATGAGCTGGTTGCGCTCCTCGATCGCGACGACCTTCTCGTAGGTGGTCAGCTTGCCGAAGGACATCAGGAACTTGACCAGGATCGGCAGGCATTCGATCGCGGTGATGAACAGCAGCAGCACCAGGTGCGCGTTGGCGAGGGTGCGGTGGTCGGGATCGCTGGTGATGCGGTCCAGCGCCTCCATCCGGATGAGCAGCCCGGTGTTGTCGCCGTTCTGGCGGTTGAACGCCGCCCGGTCGTTGCGCTGCCCGGTCTCCAGGGCGGCGATCTGGGCGTTGAGCGCGGGAAGCTGGTTGTTCGCGTTCTGCGTCGCGCTGGACCGGCCGGCCTGCTGGCGGGACCGCGCGGCGTCGACGGCGGCGGTCAGCTTCGGCTGCAGCTCGTTGATCTGCGCCTGGATGCCGTCGCGCAGCGAGACCTTGAGCCGGTAGTTCGAGCCCTGCCCCGCCTTGTTCGGCTGGCCCGGGCAGGTGCCGAGGCTCTCGCAGAGCACGTCGGCGTTCGCCTGGGCCAGCCGGGTCTGCAGGCCGTCCATCTGCCGCTGCAGGGGGGCGACCTCCGGGTCGGTGCTCACGTCCACCCCGGTGGTGCCGACCTTGACCAGGGCGTCGCGCTGGGCGCGCAGCCGGGTCAGCTCCTGGTCGCGCGGGTCGGTGGTGATCCGCTGCTCGAACGCGGCCGCGTCCTCGGCGTGCATCTGGGTGATCTCGGTGTCGATCTCCGGCTGGAAGATCCGCAGGACCAGGGGGGTCGAGATGACCAGCCCGATGAGGATCGCCAGCACCAGCCGCGGCAGCATGAGCAGCGCGTTGAGGTACCAGTGGTCCTGGCGCTGCACGGACGCGACCAGCCATCGGTCCAGCGCCATGATCGCCAGACCCCAGCCGAGCCCGACGAGCAGGCAGACCGGGATCGGCAGCTTCAGCGCCATCCGCAACGCGAACGTGGACGAGAGGGTGGCCATCGCCGCCGTCGTGAGCACCGCGCTGCCCACGCCCACGTACTTGGCCCGGTCGTGCCGCAGCCGGCCGAGGATCTCCCGGTCGGCGCCGGACAGCCAGAGCAGGAACCGGCTCACCGCACGTCCACCTTCCGCCACGACGGCCGGGCCGACCACCACGGCCGGGCCGACCATGGGGCCGTGGGCCCGGCGCCGGCCGGCCTGGGTGCGCCGGCCGCCCTCGGTGGGGCCGCCGGCCTGCTGGGCAGGGCAGCCGTCGCCCAGGGTCGGCGGGGTTCAAGGCGGTGNAGGGCATCAGCGGCGGGCAACCGTGGCTGGAGATCGTCTGCGCGCAGCCCGGCCATCCTCGATCCGTCCGCAAGGGGCCAACAAGATCACTGCCCGCGAGGATGAAGCCCGGAGTCCAGCACGCCCGAACGTCCTGGTTCATGCGGGACGTCGAAGCCTCTCTCCCCCGAGAGCCCCTCATGGTACGCGGAACACGTGCACGTAGCGACCACACCGATGCGTGTTGTGGTAGCCGCGTCATGCTGCCAAGCTGTGCCGTCGCTCGCCGGCCGGCCCCGCCGCCCGCGTGCCCGCCTTCCTCCCGTCTCATCGGCACCTTCCCGGTGAGCCGCGCGGACGGCACGGGAGCGACCCGCGACTCCGTCGCGGGCACTGGCCAGGCGGGATGCCCCACGTCCGCCACTCACCACGAGCATCGGACAAACTACAGATGGCCCCACGTCGACGCGGTCCCTGAGTCGCTCCCGCGGTGCTGTAAGCTGGCACCGCCGGCCACCACGGTGGCGGGCGCGCGCTCGTAGCTCAACGGACAGAGCATCTGACTACGGATCAGAAGGTTGGGGGTTCGATTCCCTCCGAGCGCACGCACGGTTGAGACAGGCCAGAGCCCCGCACCCCCATCCAAGGTGCGGGGCTCTGCCGCTTCCGGACCACAAGTACTGCCATTTGTACTGCCATTGCTGCGGCAGTACTGTCGGACGGCTCACACGACCCCCTCCTGTTGGTCGCTGTCCGTAGCGTCGGCCGGGTGGCGGAGGCGGGTCAGGACGTCGTCCATACCGGCCGTCCCGCGCCGAACGTCCTCCAGCACGGCGACGCAGATATCGGCGGTCGTGGCAAGTCGGGTGTGCCGCAGCAGGGGGCGGATCTCGTTCATGACCCCGGGCCGGGAGAGCATGTTGGCCCCGGTGCGCCGGAGATCATGCACGTGGGTCAGCCCACCCGCTGCCAAACTTATCCGCCAGCCGCCCACCGAGACCAGCGTTAGACGCATCGTGGGTGGCGCCCGCGGTCACCGGGTTACACTTGCTCCGTCTGCTCACTTCGGGGGTTCCTCAGACCGTGTCTGTTCTCGATGCTGTGNATGGAGTGACCGCAATACCTTTTGCAGTTGTAGGTTTTGGGGTTACCTTCTGGCAGTTGAGAAAAACCAAAGATGCAGCTAATGCGGCGTCTGATGCGGCGCGTCGCGCTCAGCGGCAGATCTCGCGAGGAAACATCTTGATGTTGCTTCCCCAGATACAGCGGATTGAGGATGAGCTAGAGCGTGCGATTCAATTGGACCAGGTGCAGTTAGCAATTTCCTGGCTGGCGACCTGGCGTTGGCAGGCGGGGCAACTTCGCGGGCTTCTTCCCAATGAAAATAATCAAAGAAGGAGGCTGCACCGATCATTGCAAGCCTCAATATCTGTTGCGGCCGAAACTAAGATTCGACTGTTGGATCCCGCTCAGGCATCAGATCTCGTCGCCATCACCAATGCGGTGCGGGCGGCCATTGCGGCGGTAACGAACGAGCTGGGTGCCCTTGCGGTCGAGTACGGCGCCTCGACAGAGGAGGGAAGCTGAGTTGGCAGAATTTACGACTGCTCAAATGATTGCGATTGTTGAGGGGCTTACCGCAGAGCTAAGGGCAGGAGAAGAAGGGTGGAGCCTCCAAGCTTCATCAAGAAGGAAGGATATCTTTTCCTATTCCACGGCGAATTTTACAATCCGCCTTTCAAGTCAAGATGAGGACTCGCTCCCACCGTATGTAGTGGAGATTATTGACGCGGAGGGAATCTTACTAGATTCGGTGCACACGGGTAGACTAGGCCATAGCGGCCTAGACGAACGCTTGAGGAGCTCTGCGGAAACCCTGTATCAGCTCGCGCGTCGGCGTAGTTTGAATATAGACGAGAAGATAAAAAACCTCCTGACGGATCTTAATATCGACTCGTCAGTCGTTACTGAAATTGAAAACTCCGATGATCCATGGGGGTCTCCGCCTGTAGGTGATCCCCCCTTCTAAATTGCATTTTTGAGAACATGGTCTTAGTGTAGAAAGTGGCACTTGTATGCGTGGGCTGTCAAGCTGAAAAGAATGCCGCGACGTCCAGCCTCTAGCTCAAGAGGTGAAAAGCATACAACTGGTGCATTCGGCGCATTATTGACTAATGCGGACGCATCTGTTGCAGAACTTGTATTCTCGCTTGACGGAGAGTCGACCCGATCAGTGCGCTTCAGATAGCTACTCGGCTACCCGCCCGCTACGCACCGATCTATCAGTCTTTGCGAAACCAGCTCTAATCCGCTGGTCGGGTCGCCAGTCAGCGGGGTCTCCAGCCATGGCCCGATGATCCGGGCGGTATCTCACCGTCGCGCACGCCAGGGGGCCGAAAAGTAAGCAGTGGGCACGCCAGTGCATGACCGGAAGGCAGAGCCAGTTGCAGCGGACAGCCCGACCCGTCCGCCTTGCCAGTTGCGAGACTGTCTGTGGTCACCCGTGAGAAGTTCGAGCAAGGTCATTTCTTCTGAGCTGGTGAGTAGACTCGTGCTGGTCAGGCTAGGCGGGAGCGCACCTCGGCGTGACAGCCGAGCTGACAGCCAAGCCGACGGACGGAGGCGGACGCGGACGCACGCCAGCGGACGAGTCTTGGCAGGTTCTCGGGCTCGGCGGACGTCTACGGACATGCCCAGAAGATCCAGATATATCTACGAATCAGAAGGTTGGGGGTTCGATTCCCTCCGAGCGCACGCACGGTTGAGACAGGCCAGAGCCCCGCACCCCCATCCAAGGTGCGGGGCTCTGCCGCTTTCGAACCCATGTGTGCTGCAGTCTGTGCTGCCTTCGGCGGGCGCCGTCGCGATGGTCATCGTGCGAGATCTCGTCTCCGCGCCGCTTCGTAGCGGTCGCGGGGTCGCGAGGCGTTCGGCGCTCCCACCCTACCTGGAGATCACATCTGTGACCGGGCCGCGCTGGGCCCGGAGGCGCTTGGCTCTGAGTACCTGTCCTGAATCTTGATGGTCATTGACTCTCGGTGGTCTTCCTGGGGGCCCAGCGTGGGACGGGGGTGCCGTGGGCGAGCCGGCGGGCCATCGTGCGGATCATGGCCCAGTAGACGAAGGCGGCAGAGCTGGCCGGGTCGCGTTCGTAGTCTCGAGCGAGGCGACGGTGCGCGGTGATCCACGCCAGCGTGCGTTCTACAACCCAGCGTTTCGGGAGCGGCCGGAAGCCTTGCTGGCCTTCTTCCTTCCGGACGATCTCAACGGTGGTCCTCACGACGTCCGCCGCCCAGGCGACGAACCGGCCGGCGAACCCTGCATCGGCGACCAGGAAACGGCAGGTCGGGGTGGTGAAGTAGTGGTCGACCAGCAGTTGGCGGGCGCCGTCGCGGTCCTGACGGCCGGCGGGGACGACACGCACGGCCAGCAGCAGACCGAGGGTGTCCACGACGATGAACCGCTTGCGGCCGTTGACCTTCTTTCCCGCATCATAGCCGCGGGTCGGGGCGGCCACCGTGGCAGCGCCCTTCACCGACCGGGAGTCGATCACCCCGGCGGTCGGTGTGGCGCTACGGCCCTCGGCCTGGCGGACCTCACCGCGCAGCCCGTCGTGGACCGTGATGGTGACGCCCGTTTTCTTCCACCGCTCGAAGAACCCGTAGACCGTCTTCCAGGGCGGGAAGTCCGCCGGCAGCGCCCGCCACACGACGCCGTTATGGGTCACATAGAGGATCGCGTCCACGATGTCACGCCGGTCGTGCTTCTCGGGCCGGCCGTCCTTCGACGCCACCGGCAGCAGCGGCTGCACGTAGGCCCACTCCGCGTCCGTGAGATCCGAGGGATACCGAACAGAACGTGCCATCTCCACGACCTACCAGCCCCACCGGCAGCCCGAAACCTCCCACCCCTACGGCACTCTCCGCACCTCAAACCAAGATTTAGGACAGGCACTGAGGCCGGAGGTGGCGGATGAAGCCGACGACGCCTCGGTTGATCACGCATGATCGGCCACCCAAGCTTCCTCGTCCGGCGAACGCAACAGTCCCACTGCGCGATGCTGGGCTGCGGGGGCCGGTCCGACGCTGGACGGTCCCGCAGCCGTTTATTCGGCAGATCTACCGTCCCCGATCTCTGATACTGGAGACATGGCGGACGACCACGACCTGAACCGCGTAGTCGGGCGGGATGATGAGCGCGGGCCGGCCGAGGTGATGGTCCATCGGCCCGGGACGGACGGCGGCGTCTCGGCGCGGGTAGACGGCCCNCCGGGTCAACGGATTCTGCGGGCTGACGTATGGCGCGCCGACGGTGTGATGGCCGGCGACGAAAACATTCAGAGGAACGTCTCTTACCTGCGGCTGGACGAACCTCGAGTGACGTGCGATTCGGCGATCGTGGGCGCGGCGTCGATGCGGGCGTTCCACGCCTTGACGGAGAATCCGGGCAGCTCGCTGCGGCGAATGGAGTTCCAGCGGGCGCTTACACGCCAGCGTAATATCGGCGCTGCGGCGTCAGGGCGGGTGGCTTATGGGGCGGCGCGCGGTCCGGCCCGGGTGATGTCCTACTCGGTCCGGGTACGCTCCTCGTGCGGCGTCGTCGTAGGAGACAGGAACGTCCAGAGCAATCGTTTTAATTATACGATGAAGACGCCTACTCTCTCAATTCACGAGATCGCGGCATTCCGTCCCAAAGTCGCCAGTATGGTGGTTCGGTTGGTTGCCCGACCCGACGACGAGCAGCGAATTCGGGCTCTCGGCAAGGAAATCGACCGTGCGGTACATGGCCTTGGAGATCGGCTTTGGCTCACCCCAGCCGTTCAGTCGGCGCCCGGATTGGGCCGCTGCGCCGGAATCGTCATCGGCCGAGACAACAAGCAGGTCAACACCTCGCAGGTGCGGGTGCGCTCGGTTGACGTTGATGGCGTCGTAGCGTCATTGCGCGAGCAGGCTTCCGATGCTGCCGAGATTCGACGTCTGGACGCCGAATACGCCAGGCTCGCCGCCCTGCTCGACGGGCCGGCCGCCGGCGTCCCGGTCGACCTTGCGGCCGTCGGCGAGGAGGCGATCGCAAACCGGAATCGTTACCTGGAGATCCAGGAGCGCCAGCTGGCCCGGTTCGACGACGAGGCCGTCATCACGCGCGGAGACCGGGCCGAGGTGGCCCAGCTGCTCGACGCGGCGCGGGTCGCGGTCGCGGTCCATGCAGCGAGCGTGGAGGTCTGGCTGGCTGAGGCCGCCGACCCGCCGTCAGTGCCCGAGCCATCAAAGGGCATCCTTCTCCGCATCGCCGAGGCCCTCGGGCTGATCCGCCCCCGCGAGCCGGATGCTGATATCGCAGACATATCGACCCTGGACGGGATCGACTTCACGGCGACGCCAGTTTGGCCGGACGGGCCTGAGCCCTCAGTGCCGCGGGAGCCGGTTCGGCCGGGGGAGCCGGAGCGGTGGGGGGAGCCGAGCGAAGCGTCACCTCCGGAGGAACCGGACCCGTTGGATCTACGGGATGTGACTCTCCCGGACGAGCCCGGGCTATTGGTGCCGGCGGAGTCAAGTGAAACGCCACTCCTGGACGGGCCGGATCAGGTAGATCTATGGAACGTGGGGCTTACGGATGCGCTTGAGACGTCGGTTCCGGGGGGGCTCAGCGAGATGTCACTCCCGGAGGGACTGAGTCCATTCGACTCATTGGGCGTCACGTTTCCGGGCGGAACGGAGCCGATTTCTTCGTGGCATTCGGTGGTGGAGGCCGCCGCCGCGCCGGGTTCATCGGATGACTGGATAAGATCAACTCCGCCATCGTCGTGGGACCTCTGGCCGCCAGCGCTCCTTGATACTGCCAGGCACGACGACATCCACGGGCCCGGGAGGATCGTCGACATGAATGGCAGGGACGACGTCGACGATATTGATTACATTGACGACATCGGGAGCATGGGCTGGTTCTAGGTAGAAGGTGAGGGATCGGCCGCGCTCCGCGGCGGCCGTCTGCGTAGTTCCCGTTCGAGATCACGCCGCACCATCGGGGTCAGTTCCGCGCGCAGCTCGGTTTTGATGCGCTCGATCTCCTCCGCTCCGACCTCTGCCCGCAGTTCATCGCCCATTGCTTGGCGTAGCTCTTCTTTCAGCCGCTCGCGAGCCAGCGCCAGTTCGGCGGCTGACCGCTCGGCGTCCCGTCGGGAGCGGAGCCACGGCCCGAGCTCGATCGCCTTGGCCGCCCCGGCGGTCAGGGTGGCGGTGTCAGGACCGGGTCCTCCGACGCCGATCAGCCCGCGCAACTGCTCGGATCTCAGTAGATGAACGTGGGTGCCGTCCCCGTCGGTCACGCACAGAAGCGGCCCGAGTAGGACCTGACTTGGGCCATTTAGTGCGTGCCGTGGATGGCGTCGAGGACTGTCTGGAGGTCGTCGGGTAGGGGGTCGGCGGCGGTGATGGTGTGGTCGCCGGCTTGGATCGTGATGGTGCGGTAGCGGCGGGCGGTCGTGACGAACCTGCGGATGGACCAGCCGGTGGTGTTCTCGATCCAGCGGCTGACGGCGAGGGCGGCGAACACGATGGTCAGGTGTGCTTCGATCGATTCGCGGGTGTGGTGGTAGAT
>NZ_LJPA01000060.1:0-18837 GCF_001414035.1 Frankia sp. ACN1ag
GAGGTGGTGGGTGTGGATGTCGGTGGGGTTGGGGTGGGGGGTGGCGAGGGCGTGGTCGGTGGTGGTGAGGTGGGTGGTGAGGTGGGTGAGGTGGGTGTCGGTGGCGGTGGTGGCGAGTAGGCGGATGGCGGCGGGTTCGAGGTGGGTGTGGGCGGTGTGGATGTCGGCGAGGGTGGTGTGTTGGTGTTCGAGGACGAGGGCGGTGTAGCGGGCGGCGACGTGGCCGTTGGGGGTGTGGACGCGGGCGCCGCCGTGGGCGCCGCGGCGGACGCTGATGAGGGCTTCGGATTCGAGGACGCGGAAGGCTTCGCGCAGGGTGGGGCGGGAGACGCCGAACTGTTCCATGAGGACGGCTTCGGGGGGGAGGGCGTCGTCTTCGTGGAGTTCGCCGCGGACGATCTGGCGGCGTAGGTGGGCGGCGACGAGTTCGGCGGTCTTCGGAACGCGGACATGCTGCCCGACGCGGTTCGTCGCGAGCAGCGGGCCGGACAGCGCGCGGGCTGGGGTGCCGGGCGACCCGGCGGTGGCCGCCGCGCCGTCCGCCCCGCCGGTGCGCGCGAGGCGTACCGGGTGCGGCGCGATGCGGGGTGTCGAGGTGTCGGTCGGCTGCGTTAACGACATGATCTTGTGCTCCCCCTGGTGGCGGCTGCCCGGCCGGGTACGTCCCCCGTTTCGGGCTGCGACTAATGATGTACGGATAGTGGTCACTGCGATGAGTTGGCTACGAACCGTGCTTACAAAGTCGCATTGTGGCAGCGTGCCGGAACCTGGGGGAGGCGGGGCTGGTGGAGTACCACGCTGTGATCCGCATTCTGTTACTCAGAGTGCATAAGATTGGCGACATGCCATCCGCGCACCGAGCTGATCACTTCGGCTGGGATGGGGCCGCTGGAACCGGAAACGCGACGGCCGCGACGCCGTTGACCAGGGACGCCGTCCCGGCCGTCAGCGCAGCGTGGTAGACGGGACGAGAAGGCGCGCCAGGACGCTCGGCCGGGACCCGACGGCCCCGATCTTGGCATCGACTACAGCCAGTCGTCATCCGACGTGCGGACCGCGGTCTCAGACCGCGGCGGCGACCCGGTCGATGCCGCCGGAGGTCTCCAGTGCCTCGACGGTCACCGCGACCGCGTGCACGACCGAGGCGACCCGGATCGCGTCCTGGATCACCTCGCGGGTGACCCCGCGGCCGCGCAGCTCGTGCTCGTGGGCGGTCAGGCAGCGGCCGCAGCCGTTGATCGCGGAGACCGCCAGCGACCAGAGCTCGAAGTCGACCTTGTCGACACCGGGGTCGGCGAGGGCGTTCATCCGCAGGCCGGCCCGCAGCCGGGAGTACTCCTCGTCCTCCAGCAGGTGCAGGCTGCGGTAGTAGACGTTGTTCATCGCCATCAGCGCCGCCGCGGTGCGCGCCGCGGCGGCCGCCTCGGCGGTCAGGTGGTCGAGCGCCTCGGGCTCCAGCTCGACCAGCGCGGTGCGCCCGCGGCTGGCGATGGCCGCCGCGAGCACCGTGCCCCAGAGCTGCTGGGCGGACAGGTTCGACTGGCTGGTCACCGAGCCGAGGTTGAGGCGCAGGTCGCGGGCGTAGTCGGGAAGCAGTTCCCGCAGGCGGGCGACGGCCATCAGGCCGCCACCTCGGCCGGGGCGGGCGCCGCGGCACCCAGTGTCGCCTGGCCCTTCTGCCAGTTGCAGGGGCACAGCTCGTCGGTCTGCAGCGCGTCGAGCACCCGCAGGACCTCCGCCGGGTTCCGCCCGACGCTGCCCGCGGTGACCATGACGAACTGGATGACGTTGTCCGGGTCGACGATGAAGGTCGCCCGCTGCGCCACGCCGTCGTCGCCGAGCACCCCGGCGGCGGCGGTCAGGTCCTTGCGGATGTCGGCGAGCATCGGGAAGGGCAGATCGGTCAGGTCCGGGTGGTTCTGCCGCCAGGCCAGGTGGACGTACTCGCTGTCCGTGGACACGCCGAGGACCTGCGCGTCCCGGTCGGCGAACTCGCCGTTGAGCCGGCCGAACGCGGCGATCTCGGTGGGGCACACGAACGTGAAGTCCTTCGGCCAGAAGAACACGACGCGCCACGCGCCGGGGCGGCTGGTGGCGGTCTCCCGGACGAAGGCGGTGTCGGGGTCGTTGGAGACGACTCCGGTCAGGTCGTAGGCGGGGAAGGCGTCGCCGACGGTAAGCACGTCGAGGTGGTCCTCTCTGCGGTGGTGATCGGGTCTGCGGTGGTGATCGGGTCTGCGGTGATGTTCGGGTCTGCGGTGGTGATCGGGCAGGACCCACTCTCGCTACCATCGACCCAGAAAGGAAATCGAAAGATTCGGCAAGTTTGATAGCCTCGATCTATGGCTACTCCGCAGCCGACGCTCACCCAGTTGCGTGCGCTCGTCGGCGTCGCCGACCACCGGCACTTCGGCCGGGCGGCGGCGGCGCTGCACGTGAGTCAGCCGACCCTGTCCAGCGCGGTCGCGGCGCTGGAGCGCACCCTCGGCGTCCAGCTCGTCGAGCGCACCACGCGCAGCGTGCTGCTCACCGCGGTGGGCGAGCAGATCGTCACGCGAGCCCGGGGCGTGCTCGGCGCGGTCGACGACATCGCGGAGGTCGCGGTGCGGGCCCGTGCCCCGCTGACCGGCGACATCCGGCTCGGCGTCATCCCCACCGTGGCGCCCTACCTGCTGCCGCGGCTGCTACCCACGCTGCGCGGACGCTGGCCGCAGGCGCGCCTTCGGCTGCGCGAGGCGCAGACCGCGACCCTGCTGGCGGAGCTGCGCGGCGGCGCGCTCGACCTGGCGCTGCTCGCGCTGCCCAACGACGAACCGGGCATCACCGAGATCCCGCTCTACGACGAGGACTTCGTCCTCGTGACGCCCGCCGAGCATCCGCTGGCCGGCGGCAGCGCCGTCCCCGTCGCCGGCCTCGCCGGCCAGGACGTGCTCCTGCTGGAGGACGGGCACTGCTTTCGGGCGCAGGCGCTGGACGTCTGCCGGGAGGCCGGGGCGCGGGAGCGGGCCACGCTGCGGGCGGCCAGCCTGTCGACGATCGTCCAGATGGTCGCCGGCGGGCTGGGGCTGACGTTGCTGCCCGCCGCCGCCGTCGGAGTCGAGGTGGGGGAGGGCCGCGGCCTCGCGGTCGCCACCTTCCGCCGCCCGGCGCCGCACCGGCGCATCGGCCTGGCCTACCGGGCGACCTCGGCGCGCGTCACCGACTGGGGACTGCTGGCCGCGGAGGTCCGCGCCGCGCTGCCCGGGACGGAGCTGGACCTCAGCCCGGTCCCGTCGGTCTAGCCGCCTTCCCGCCCGGTGTCGATCGGCGGCCGAACGGTCACGCCGCGCGGCGACTTCGTGCGCCGCCGGGTCTCGGCGGGAAATCCGGGTAACCCGGGCCGGGTGAACACCCGCAGCCCGGCTCGCGGCGTCTCGCGGCGCTTTCGGTGACCGCTCGGCACATGTTCATCCCCGCTCATCCGCGGCTGAATGCTGCGGGCTTCGTCACGTTTTATCGACGGCCGGCGGGACAGCTAGACAACGTCCGCGACCGGCTGCCGCCGGCGTTCGGCCGACGGGTCGGACCGAGGCGATCACACAGGTGGGTCGCGGCACCACGGCTGGATGGGGTCGGGACGCCGGCCACGACAAAGGTGGTGCACGTGCCCGTGCAGAGGTATGCCCCGATCGCCGGTATGCGAGACACGTCCGTGTCATGCATATGTAACCGGCCGGCCGTAGCGTAGGCCGCCATGAGCGACGCACGGAACGTGGCCGTCGGCGTCGAGGAGGAGTTTCACATCCTCGATCTCACCACCCGCCAACTTGTTCCCCGGGCCGAGGAAATACTGCAGCGGCTGGACAAGGACTCCTTCTCTCCGGAACTGTTGAAATCCGTCGTCGAGACGAACAGTCAGCCGACGGTCGATCTACTGGCCCTGCGATCCAACCTGCTGGACCTGCGCCGCCGGCTGGCCGAGGCGGCGGGCGAGCTGGGGCTCGGGCCGGCGGCGTCGGGCACCGTGCCGATCCTCGACATGGATCTGCTCGACGTCTCGCGGGACGCCCGCTACGAGCAGATGACCGAGGACTACCAGATCGTCGCCCGGGAGCAGCTCATCTGCGGCGCCCAGGTACACGTCGACGTCGCCGACCGCGACCTGGCCATGGCCGTCGTCGCCTGGACCGCCCCCTGGCTGCCGATGCTGCTGGCGCTGTCGGCCAGCTCGCCGTACTGGCTCGGCGCCGACAGCGGCTACGCGAGCATGCGCACGCTGGTCTGGCAGCGCTGGCCCACCGCCGGCGTCGCCGGGTCGTTCAAGACCGCCGCCGAGTACGACCAGCTCATCGCCGATCTGATCAAGTCCGGGGTGATCAGCGACCCGGGCATGGTGTACTTCGACGTCCGCCCCTCGGCCCACCTGCCCACCGTCGAGCTGCGCATCTGCGACGCCTGCCCGGACGTGGACAACGTCATCCTCATCGCCGGGCTGTTCCGGGCCCTGGTGGGCCGGGCGATCGAGGAGATCGAGGCCGGCGGCCAGGCCCCGCCCCCGCGCGCCGAGCTGCTGCGGGCGGCGACCTGGCGGGCGGCCCGGTCCGGGCTGGAGGGCGACCTCGTCGACATCCTCGGTGCGGGCCCCGTGCCCGCGCGCGCCATGCTGCGCCGGATGCTGGAGGAGGTGCGCCCCCAGCTCGAGCGCTACGACGACTGGGAGCTGATCGACAACCTCGCCGAGCAGGCGGCCGGCCGGGGCAGCTCGGCGCTGCGCCAGCGCCGGGCGTTCGCCCGCCGCGGACTGCTCACCGACGTCGCCGACCTGATCCTCGCCGAGACCCGCGACGTCCCGCCGGCCGGCGCGTCGCTCGGTGCCGCGCCCGCGGTGTCCGCTCCCGACCAGATCGCGCCGATCCTGCTGGAGCGCTACCAGCCGACCGGCTACGACGAGGTCGTCGACGAGCACGGCGCCGTCCGGCCCCAGTACCGGGCGGTGATGCGCACCCTGGAGCGGCTCGGCCCGGACACCCTCGACGAACGCGTCGGCGCCCGCGAGGCCGAGCAGACCGACCGGGGCATCACGTTTCGGGTCAACGGGGACTCGGCGAGCCGGCCGTTCCCCTTCGACATCGTGCCGCGCATCGTCGCCGCCGACGACTGGGCCGTGCTCGGCCGGGGGCTCGGGCAGCGGGTCCGCGCGCTGGAGGCGTTCCTGCACGACATCTACGGCGAGCGGGCCGCCGTCGCCGACGGCATCGTCCCGCCCTGGGTGGTCAACGATGCCCCCGGGCTGCGCCACGGCGGCCGCGCCCCCGGCCGCGACGCGATCCGGATCACCACCGCCGGCATCGACCTCGTCCGCGGCGGTGACGGCGGCTGGCTGGTGCTCGAGGACAACCTGCGGGTGCCGTCCGGGATCGCCTACGCCGTGGAGGGCCGCCGGCTCGCCGAGTCGGTGCTGCCCGAGCTCGGGCCGCCGCCGGGCATCCTGCGGCTGGGCACCGTGCCCGCCCTGCTGCACGACGCGCTCGTCGCCGCGGCGCCACCCGCCGTCACCGGCGAGCCCGCGGTCGCCGTCCTGACCAGTGGGCCGGCCGACTCCGCCTACTTCGAGCACGCCATGCTCGCCGAGGAGATGGGCGTCCCGCTGGTCGAACCCGACGCGCTGCTCGTCGACGACGACGTCGTCTACCGGGTCGACGACGGCCGCCGCCGCCGCGTCGACGTCCTCTACCGGCGCATCGACGAGGACGAGCTGTTCGGCGCGCCGGGCGCGGACGACGCCCCGCTCGGCCCGGCGCTGCTGCGGGCGGTCCGCGCCGGGCGGGTGAGCGTCGCGAACGCGCCAGGCAACGGCATCGGCGACGACAAGGTCGTCTACGCCTACGTGCCCCGGATGGTCACCTACTACCTGGGTGAGCAACCCGTCCTCGACGACGTGCCGACCTATGTCTGCGGCGACCCGGAGCAGTGCGAGCACGTGCTGGCCAACCTCGACCAGCTCGTCGTCAAGCCGGTCGACGGCTTCGGCGGCTCCGGCGTCGTGATCGGCCCGCACGCCGAGCCGTACCAGCTCACCGCGGCCCGGGAGCGGATCCTGGCCGACCCGCGGCGCTGGATCGGCCAGGAGGTGGTCTCCCTGTCCACCCATCCGACCTGGCACGACAGCCACCTCGAGCCGTGCGCGGTGGACCTGCGGGTGTTCGTCTACGCCGGCACCGAGCCGGTCGTCGTGCCCGCGGCGCTCAGCCGGGTGGCCCCGCCCGGCAGCCTCATCGTCAACTCGTCCCAGGGCGGCGGTTCCAAGGACACCTGGATCCCGCGCCGCTGAGCTGACCCACGACCGCCGTCGTACCCCGCCGAGGCTCTCGGCGGGGCATGACGGCGTGCCGGCGGGCGAGTGCCGGCGGGCGGCAGTTCCGGCGAGCGAAGCGGTCCTCGGTCGCAACCGTGGGGACACGAGGCTGAAATCTCCGGCGTCGAAGGTGGACGGACGATCGTGCACCCTCATGCCGGGCAGGACTGCCCGGGGAATGGATCTCACCTGAACTGACTGATCGACGGGAGCGCACATGTGCGGGCTGAGTGGTGAGCTGAGGTTCGACGGCCGGGGAGCGGACGTCGACGCGGTGGTGCGGATGACGGCCACCATGGTGCCGCGGGGCCCGGACGGCGCCGGGGTGTGGTCGTCGGGACCGGTCGCGTTCGGCCACCGCCGCCTGAAGATCATCGATCTGTCCGAGCGTGGCGCCCAGCCGATGGTCGACAGCGAGCTGGGCCTGACCACCGCGTTCAACGGGTGCATCTACAACTACCAGGAGCTGCGCGACGAGCTGGCCGCCGCCGGCTACCGCTTCTTCTCCACCTCGGACACCGAGGTGATCGCCAAGGCCTACCACCACTGGGGCACCCGGTGCGTGGACCACTTCGCCGGCATGTTCGCCTTCGCGGTCGCCGAGCGCGACACCGGCCGCCTCGTCCTCGCCCGCGACCGGCTCGGCATCAAGCCGCTGTACCTCGCCGCCGACGCCGAGCGGCTGCGCTTCGCCTCCACCCTGCCGGCGCTGCTTGCCGGGGGCGGCGTCTCCTCGGACATCGACCTCGTCGCCTTCCACCACTACCTGTCGTTCCACTCGGTGGTGCCGGCTCCGCACACCATCCTCGCCGGAGTACGCAAGCTGCCCGCCGCCACCGTGCGGGTCGTCGAACCGGACGGGACCTGGACCGACGAGGTGTACTGGAGCCCGAGCTTCACCCGCGACCCCGCGCACGCCGACTGGACCGCCCGCGACTGGCGGGACGCCATCGCCGAGAAGCTGCGCGTGGCGGTGCGCCGGCGCATGGTCGCCGACGTGCCCGTCGGGGTGCTGCTGTCCGGCGGGCTGGACTCCAGCCTGATCGTCGCCCTGCTCGCGGAGGCCGGCCAGCACGGCCTGGCCACGTTCAGCGTCGGCTTCGAGGCGGCCGGCGGCGAGTCCGGCGACGAGTTCGCCTACTCGGACATCATCGCCAGGCACTTCGAGACCGACCACCACCAGATCCGGGTGCCGGGCAGCCGGCTGCTGCCCGCCGTCGACGCCGCCGTCGCCGCGATGAGCGAGCCGATGGTCAGCCACGACTGCGTCGCCTTCTACCTGCTCTCCCAGGAGGTCTCCCGGCACGTCAAGGTCGTGCAGTCCGGGCAGGGGGCCGACGAGGTCTTCGCCGGCTACTCCTGGTACCCGCCGCTGGCCGGCGTCGCGCGTGACCAGACCGTCGACGCCTACCTGCGGGTCTTCGCCGACCGACCGCACCGCGACATGCCGGCGATGGTCGAGCCGCACCACCTCATCGAGGCCGATGCCAGCCGGCACTTCGTCGCCTCCCACTTCGCCCGGCCGGGCGCCGAGACGTCCGTCGACGCCGCGCTGCGCCTCGACTCGACGGTCATGCTCGTCGACGACCCGGTGAAGCGGGTCGACAACATGACGATGGCCGCGGGCCTGGAGGCGCGCACCCCGTTCCTCGACCACGAGCTGGTCGAGCTCGCCGCGGCCTGCCCGCCCGAGTTCAAGCTCGCCTCCGGCGGCAAGGGCGTGCTCAAGGACATCGGCCGCCCGCTCATGCCGGTCGACGTCATCGACCGGCCCAAGGGGTACTTCCCGGTGCCGGCGATCCGCCACCTGGACGGCCCGTTCCTCGACCGGGTCCGCGACGCGCTCACCGACCCGGCGGCGAAGTCCCGCGGCCTGTTCCGCCCGGCGTGGATCCAGGCGATGCTGGCCGCCCCGAACGACAACCGCACGACCCTCGGCGCGAACGCCCTCTGGCAGGCCGCGCTGCTCGAGATGTGGCTCCAGACTCAGGGAGTGACGTGACGCTACAAAGTGACGTGACGCTGGGCAGTGACACGGTCCTGGGGAACGTGATCCGCCTCCCCAGGTCGGGGCGTGCCGGTCGGCTCGGGGAGTCCGATCTGGGGCGGGAGTGGGTGGCGGCCGAGGGAGTGCGGGCGCCCGCACTCGCGTCCGACGGCCGGCTCGCCTACGTCGCGGACGGGCCGGCCGGGCCCGCCCTGTGGATCCGGGACGCCGACGGCCGGCGGCGTCGCGTGGACACCGGCCCCGGGCATGTCCGCGCCGCGCTGTGGTCGCCGGCGGGCGACCTGATCGCCGTGCACGTGGCGCCCGGCGGCGGGGAGCTCACCGAGGTGCGCGTCGTCGCCGCCGACGGTGACGACGGCGGCCCGCGCAGCCTGGCCGGTGGGGACGGCCGCGCCGCTGTGCCGGCCCGCTGGACCGCCGACGGGCTCGCCCTCGTCGTCACCGAATCCGACCGCGCCGACCGGGCCGGGCGCACCGCCGCCGTGCTGGTCGGTCTCGACGGCCGGCGGGCCCGGCTCGCCGAGGGCGTCGCCCTGCAGGTCTGCGACCTGGTCGACCTCGATCACGCCGGCTCGGCCGGCCCCGGGGTTCCCGGTGCGGGCGGCCCGGGCGCGCAGGACACGATCTCCGGTGGGCTCGCCGGCGTCGGCGGGGGCGATCCGCTGGCGGGCGCCTACCGGCTGCTGCTGCGGGAGGGGCCGCGCGGGGTTCGCCGCGCGATCGTCGTCGACGTCCGGCTCACCCCGCCGGCGGGCGGCGGTGCGGCCCACTCGTCGTGGGAGCTGCCCGGCGGCACCGCGACCGTCCTCACCGGCCGCTTCACCGCGGGCGGGCGTCGGGTGCTGCTGGTGAGCGACCTCGGCCGGCAGCGGGCCGCCCTGCTCGACGTCCCCGTGGACACCCCCGGCTCCACCGTGGTGATCGCCGAGCGTCCCGACGCCGACGTGGAACGGTTCGTCCTGCTCGGCCGGCCCGACCCCGACCCCGAGCGGGCGGCCGCCGACCCCGAGCGGGCGGTCGTCGTCTGGAACGTGGCGGGACGCAGTGAGCTCACGCTCGTCGACCTGTCGGGCGGCCGGTGCCGGCCGCTGCCGGCACCGCCCCGCGACGTCGTCACCGCCCTGCAGGCCCGCCCCGACGGCCAGGAGCTGATCCTCGCCCTCGAGGGCGCCGCAGCCCCCGGGGAGCTGTGGACCTGCGACCTGACCGCCCCGGCCGGCGCCGGCCGGCCGGCGCTCGACCCCGCCCGCTACCGATGTCTGGTCTCGCACGCCCCCACCCGCCCGGCGGCGCTGGTTCGCCCCGTGCCGCACACCCTCACCGCGCACGACGGCCAGGAGCTGGCCGGCTGGTGGTACCGTCCGCCGGCGCCGCCGGGCCCGCTGCCGACCCTGGTGTACCTGCACGGCGGCCCCGAGGCTCAGGAGCGTCCGACGTTCAACCCGCTGTTCCACGCGCTGCTCGCCCGCGGGATCGCCGTGTTCGCGCCGAACGTGCGCGGCTCCACCGGGTACGGCCGGGCCTTCGAGGAGGCCGATCACACCCACCGCCGGTTCGACGGCATCGAGGACGTGGCGAGCTGCGTGCGGGACCTCGTCGACACCGGCCTGGCCGACCCGGAGCGGATCGGGATCGCGGGGCGCTCCTACGGCGGGTACCTGACGCTGGCCGCCCTGGTGCACTTCCCGCAGTTGTTCCGCGTCGGCGTGGATGTCTGCGGCATGGTCGACCTGGAGTCGTTCTACCAGCACACCGAGCCGTGGATCGCGGCCTCCGCGGTGACCAAGTACGGCGATCCGGTCACGCAGCCCGCGCTGCTGCGGGCGCTGTCGCCCCTGCACCGGATGAGCGCCCTGGCGGCGCCGCTGCTCGTCGTCCACGGCGAGAACGACACCAACGTCCCGGTGATCGAGGCCGAGCAGACGGTGGCTGCGGCCACCGCCCGTGGCGTCGACTGCCGCTACCTGCTGTTCCCCGGCGAGGGGCACGAGGTGGTCGAGCTGGCCAACCGGGTCCGGTTCGTCCGGACCGCCGTCGACTGGCTGGCCGCGCACCTGCTCGCTGCGCGGCTGCCGCAACCGCGCAGCGTCTCGCCAGCCCCGCCCGCCCTGTCGGCGTCGCCCGCCGGGCTCGGCTCAGGTGGTCCGGCAGGTTCGTTCGAGCAGGACGAGCTCGCCCACCTCGTCGTCCTCGGCCCGGCCGATGGCCGCGAAGCCCAGGCGGGCGGCGACCGCGAGCGCCACCCCGGCGTGGGGTGGCAGGGTCATCAGCGCCCGGCGCACCCGAGGTTCGCGGAAGGCCCAGTCCAGCAGCAGGCAGCCGCTCTCGACGGCGTAGCCGCGTCCGGTGTGTCCGGCGAACGTCGCCTGGCCGAAGGTGACGCAGCCGTCGGCGTCCGGTGGGCCACCGAGGCCGGGTGAGGCGACGGCCGTGCCCGTGGCCCCTTCGACGGCCAGCCACGTCCACCAGCCGGCGGCCGCCGACTCGGTCAGCGACCGGCCGCGGACCGGGCCGAGGGCGGCGTCGAGCAGCGGCGGCGGCTGGATGCCGGTGGTGATCCGGGTGCCGGTGAGTGACTCCAGCTCACCGCACCGCCCGGCCCGCAGCGCGCCGATGCCGGCCACGGTCAGCGGCCGCAGGACCAGCCGCGGGCCACGCAGCACCGGCTCGGCGACGATCCCGGCCGGCGACCGATCGCCGCCGTCTGTCCGGCTGTTCTCCACGCCCCTCACCCCGCTCCGGATCCCACCCCGTGCCGGCTTCATCAGGGCGTCACCCTGGCGCCGCGTGCCGCAACCGCCCGCTGCCGATCGGCGGCGGGCGGACCGATGGCCGCAGCAGGGTAGCCCGCAGCGGCGCCCCGCGGCGAATCGTTTTCCGGACGTCACCGCGGCCGGGAAGGACCGGGACGGACGGACGCGCAGGCCATGGCGGCCGGGCGGAACCCGCCCGCCGGGGCCGGCGGCGGGGCCGCGGTGACCGACTCCACCGGTTCCGGCCGGACCTCGGCACGCACATCACCTGATGGCACTGACACAATACGGCCCGTGAAAATCGAGGAGTTGGAGGCGGAGCGGACCTGGTTGGCATTCGACCCCATGCGCCAGTTGCGCCCGCATCTGACGTCGACGGGGTTCGTCCGGCTCGTCAACGAGGTACAGCGGCCCGAAGGGTACCGACTCGTCGCGTCCTGGGACGGCGAACTCGGCCGGGTCGCCGCCGCGCTCGGCTTCCGGCAGGTGAACTCGCTGGCCGCCGGGCGGCACCTGGCCGTCGACGACCTCACGACCCTGCTCGCCGCGCGCGGACGGGGCCACGCCACCCGGCTGCTCGCCTGGGCGGAACGGGAGGCTCGCCGCCTCGGCTGCGAACACATCCACCTCGACGCCGACACCCACCGCCACGAGGCGCACCGCCTCGCCCTGCGCGCCGGCTACTCCATCTCCGCCTTCCACCTCACCCGCCGCGTGTAGGTGCACGAGCAGGTCCGAAGCCCAGGCGGGCAATGATCGGCAAGGTCGATGGTCGTCGAGGTCAAGGTCGAGGTCGAGTCGCGCGGGGAACCCTCATCGCACTGCCCAACCGGCCACACGGGCGGGTACGGGTAGCCCCCCGGCGAACTGACCGGGCAGCTCCGTCGCCCGGTGGTGGCCGGACGATCTACCGTCGGCTCAGTCGGACGGACCACGGCCGTGGTCCGCCGGGCCGGTCCGGTCGGAGACGGCGCGAGGGGGTGGCGGTGAGTCCGGTGCAGGCGACTGACGGCGCGGGTCGCTTCGGCGGTCCGGCCGGGTCGGGGCGGTCGGCCGGGTCGGGGCGGGGGGTGCTGCCCGTGCTGCGGCGGACGTACGCGGGGCCGGCGTGGGCGGGCACGGCCTTCGTCGCCCTGACCGGCGCCGTCGCGCTGCCGGTGTTCCTCGCGGTGCTCGTCCCGATCCTGCTGGGCGTGCCGCTGTTGCTGCTGGCCCTGATCGGGGTGCCGCTGATCTGGTTCAGCCTCGTCGTGGCGAGCCTGTCGACCCGGTTCGACGCCTGGCGGTTCGAGACGATGCTCGGCCGCCGGTTGCCGCTGCGGCGTTCACCCGTGCGTGACCCGGACCGCCGGTCGGGGCTCGTCGGCCGGTTCGGGGCCGAGCTGCGGCGGTTGCGGGCCGGCGGAAGCTGGCTCAACGTGCTGTACGTGCTGGTCGTGGCGCCGCTGTTCGGCTGGTTCGGCGGCTGGCTGCTGTTCGCCGCCTGGGGCGGTGGGCTGGCCTTCCTGTTCTTCCCGGCCTACGGGTACGCCCTCGCCGGGGGAGACCGGATCTTCGGGCAGTACCTCGGCTACGGCGGTGCGGTCGCCCTGCACGTGGGCCTCGGGGTCGCCGCGCTGCTCGCCGCCCCCTGGCTCGCCCGCGGGCTGACGGCGGCGCACTATCTGGCGGCCCGCTGGCTGCTGTCCCCGCGCGGCGAGGAGCTGCTCGCCCAGCGGGTGGAGGACCTGGAGTCCAGCCGCGCCGGGATGGTCGCCGCCGCGGCGGCCGAGCGGCGGCGGATCGAACGTGACCTGCACGACGGCGCCCAGCAGCGGCTCGTCGCCGTCGCGATGACCCTCGGGCGGGCGCAGGCCCGCTTCGCCGAGGATCCGGACGCCGCCGCCGGCCTGGTCGCCGAGGCGCACGCGGAGACGAAACGGGCCCTGGCCGAGCTGCGTGACCTTGCCCGTGGCATCCATCCGTCGGTGCTGACCGACCGTGGGCTGGACGCGGCGCTGTCCGGGCTCGCGGCCCGCTGCCCGGTCCCGGTCACCGTGGACGTGGACCTCGACCCGGCGCGGCGAGGCGAGGCCCCGCCAGGCCGAGGCGATGCCCCGCCAGGCTGGAGCGATGACCCGCCAGGCTGGAGCGATGACCCGGCATGGCGGCGAGATGACCCGGCGTGGCGGCGAGATCCGGACGCCGAGGCGGTCGCCTACTTCTTCGTGGCCGAGGCGCTGACCAACATCGCCCGGCACGCCCGGGCGTCCCAGGCCCGTGTCGTCGTGCGCCGCGGCGGGGGACGGCTGACCGTGGAGGTCGCCGACGACGGCCGCGGCGGCGCCCGGGAGAGCGGCGGCAGCGGGCTCACCGGCCTGCGCGACCGGGCGCGTGCCGTCGACGGCAGGTTCAGCCTGACCAGCCCGCCCGGGGCGGGCACGACCGTGCGTCTGGAGCTGCCGTGCGCATCATGATCGCCGAGGACTCGGTGCTGCTGCGGGAGGGGCTGACCAGGCTGCTCGAGGACCTCGGCATGACGGTGACGGCCGCGCTCGGCGATGCCGAGACGCTGCTGCGGGCGGTCGCGGCCGAGCCGCCGGACGTCTGCGTCGTCGACGTGCGCCTGCCCCCGACGTTCACCGACGAGGGCGTGCGGGCCGCCCTGGTCCTGCGCCGGCAGTGGCCGGGCGTGGGGGTGCTCGTGCTGTCCCAGTACGTCGAGGAGCGCTACGCGGTCGACCTCATCACCGGGCAGGCCAGCCGCGGCGTCGGCTACCTGCTCAAGGACCGGGTCTCGGACGTGGCGGACCTCCACGAGGCGCTGGCCCGGGTCGCCGCCGGCGGCACCGTGCTCGACCCCGAGGTCGTCGCGCAGTTGCTCGTCCGCTCGCGGCGCCGCGACCCGCTGGACCGCCTCACCCGACGGGAGACCGAGGTGCTGCGCCTGATGGCGGAGGGCCGTTCGAACGCGGCCGTCGCCGCCGCGCTCGTCGTCACCGAACGGGCCGTGGAGAAACACGTCACCAGCATCTTCGCCAAGTTCGACCTTCCGGTGGCCGAGGACGACCACCGCCGCGTCCTCGCGGTGCTGCGTTTCCTGGACGCGGCCGACGGCGGCGCCGGCCGTCCACCCGCAGCGCCGCACAGCGCCCGGAGGGGGCACCGTCATGCCTGACCCGACACTCGAGCCTGACCCGACACTCGAGCCTGACCCGACACTCGAGCCCGCCCCGGCACTCGCGGCACGCGAGCCCGTCTCCACGCTCGAGCCCGATCCGTCACCGCGGGGTGGCAGGGCGATCGCTCTGACCCTCGGCGGCATCCTGGCCGTCGTCCTCACGGTGATCGGGGGGCTCGCCGTCGTCGACGCCACCTCCGGGCGCGGCCAGCGCGTCGAGCGTCGCGCCCTGCCGGCCTCGGTCACCAGCGTCGTCGTCCGTACCCCGAGCGGCGACGTCCACCTGCGCGGACCGGACGCCGCACCCACCGGCGGGACCCGCACGCCCACCGGGACCCGCACGCCCACCGGGACCCGCACGCCCACCGGGACCGGCGCTGACGCCGGGGTCAGGCTGATCGCCAGGATGTCCGGCGTCGTCGAGGTGCCCGAGCTCGTCGTCCGGGTCGACGGCGACACGGCGTACGTCACCACCCGCTGCGGGACGACCTGGGACTGCTCGTCCGACTACGACCTCGAGCTGCCACCGGGAGTGGCCGTCGCCGTGGACACGTCCTCCGGCGACGTCACCGCGGAGGGCCTCGGCGGCGAGGTGCGGCTGCGGACCTCCGCCGGGGACGTGACGGTCAGCCGGCCCAGCGGCGAGCTCGACGTCGTCAGCGGCTCGGGTGACATCCGGGTCCGTGAGGCGCGCACCGGCCGGCTGCACGCCTCGACGTCGTCCGGGGAGGTGCGGGTCGACCAGCTCCTCGCCCCGAACGACCTCGACGTCCACAGCTCGTCCGGAGATGTGCGGGTGCTGCTGCCCGTCGACGGCGAGGGCTACGCCGCCGAGGTGACCACCGATTCCGGGGACCGCACGGTCAACATCCAGAAGGACCCGGCGGCGTCGCGCCGCCTGCGCGCCACGACCTCCTCCGGCGACATCTCCGTGACCTACCGGGACGCGTCCTGACCGGACCGCCTCCGCACCGTCGAGGGCGTGCGCCGTTCCGGTGGCGCCGCCGCGATCGGTGCTGCGGTCGGCGTCCCGGCCGGGGAGATCGTCACGGACCCGCGTCGAGGGGTGGAGCGTTCGGCGTCCCGCAGCAGGTCGAGGGCGTGGCGCAGGCGGGCGTTCTCCCGGTTCAGGCGGCGGATCTCGGCCTGGTGCCGGCTGGCGTCCGCCGGGTCGGGCGCGCTGTCGGGCGACGTCGCCTGGCGTACCCAGGTGCGCAGGGTCTCGGCGCTGATCGTGAGGTTCGCGGCCACGGCCTGGATCGCGGCCCATTCCGAGGGGTGCCGCGCCCGCGCGAGCGCGACGGCGGCGACGGCGTGGGCGCGGAACCGTGGGGGATAGCGGGTAGGTCGTGACATGACGGCTCGCTTCGGGGTTCGAATGCTGAACCTGGGAGGACAGGGTCGGCGCAGGGGTGCGGGTCGGGAATCGGCGCGGGGTCTGGCGAGGGTGGGGCGGCCGGCGCGGGGGCGGGATCCGGTTCAGGGGGGCGGGGCGGACTGTGCGGCCGCAGGCGGCGTGGCGGGGGGGGGGAGGGGGATGACGCGCAGCGAGCCGCCGGGCGGGACGGTGGGGGGATCGGACGGGTCGCCGAGGGATTCGCCGGGTGCCGTGCTGGTGGCGGCGGTGGCCGCAGGCGGGGGCGGCCCGGTGGCCGGGCGGCCGGCGACCGGGTCGGCGGCCGGACGGGGTGCGGACGCCGATCCTGTCGGTGCCGAACGCAAAGGTGCCGGTGTCGGTGTGGGTGTGGGTGCCGGGGACGGAGACAGGGGCGGCGAGGTCGGCGGGGGTGGGTAGGCGGGTAGGGGTGGCACCGGGGCGCCTGGCGTCGCCGCGGTTCGGGGCGTGGCGTCGGTGGCGGCGTAGCCGGTGGTGTAGCCGGCGGTCCAGGCGAGGACGGCGCGGACGTAGCTGGTCGAGGGGTTGTAGCTGAAGATCGCGGCGCGTAGCTGAGCGGGGTCGGCGAGGTCGCGACCGTGCCGGCAGAGGTAGCCGGCGGCGGCGAGGGTGGCGTCGTCGACGTTGTCGGGGTCGGCGCGGCCGTCGCCGGAGTTGTCGCGGCCGGCGCTGGCCCAGGTGGTGGGGATGAACTGCATCGGGCCGACGGCGCGGTCGTAGCGGGTGTCGTGGTCGAGGGTGCCGTGGTCGGTGTCGCGGAGGAGCGCGCGGCCGTCGTGGCCGTCGAGGGGTGGGCCGAGGATCGGGCGGGTGAGGGTGCCGTCGGCGGTGAGGGTGTGGCCGGCGGCGTGGCCGGACTCGATCCGGCCGATGCCGGCGAGGAGCTGCCAGGGGAGGTGGCAGGCGGGGTGTTCGGCGGCCGTGCGGACAGCGGCCGCACGGTAGGCGGTCAGCATGCGGGTGGGGATCCGCCGTTCGGTGGCGGTGAGGACGACGGCGGCGGCGGTGGGGGAGCGGTGGGTGGCCGCGGCGGCGAGCGTCCGGTCGTCGGGGACAGCCGCCGACGCGGTCGGGGGCACGGTCGGGGTCGGGGTCGGGGGGGTGGTGGGGGCGTCGGTGTCGCTCGCGGCTCGTAGCGTGGGGATGAGGTCGGGTAACCGGTCGTCGTAGCCGCGCGTCGGCGGATGGACCACGACGGCGGGGGCGTTGAGGCGAGCGGTCGGCGATGGGCTGCGGCCAGTCGGGGTCGTGCCGGGCATCAGGCTGAGGGCGACGAGCAGCCCGATCATCGGGATGGTGGCCAGGGCGCCGGTCGGGCCGGACCGCCGGCGAGCGGGCGCCCCGCCTCGGCCCTGGGCGGGGATCGTGGCGGGGCGATGCCGGCCGGCCGTGTCGGTGGAAGCCCGGTGGCGGCCGGGCTTCTCGGGGGAACGCCGGTGGCGGCTCATACCGTTCGCCTCCCTGCGACATCGACTGGGTCGGGTCTCGTCCGCGGCCGTGATTGCAGCCGCCGGTGTGCGCGGTGCCGGCGGCCCCAGCCCATGCGGCAGCCACGCGCCGTTGCGCCGTCGCCCGTGCCAGGGAATGCGGGAAAGCGCGGCTCGGCTGTAGGCGTTCGATCTTGCCGCGCGTCATTGCGAGGCGCAGTCGAAGGTGTCATCCAAAACAAAGAAACCGATCGGGCCAGGGGCACTCCCGTTCCAGTGGCGCCCTGGTCCGAAGGAGGACTGTGGCATAACTCCGGAGGCTTATCCAGTCCTTTGGAAAGAGAACTTCCCTGCTGCCCATAACGATCAATTGGCTGCCAGCCGCAAGAGAAATCGTCACGGAGAGTAGCTCCAAGCCTGGGAGCTGGGCGTTAGCGCGGACACACGGAGGCGGCGTCCGGCTTCGCGTGGTCCGGCGGCCTCGGGCCTCGCGCCCCGGCGCCCGGCCGGATCCGGCCGGACGACGCGCGAGCCGGCACGGGAATCGCCCGAAGGTGGGGAGTGGAGCCGGCTCTTCTCGCCGGCCGGGTACCTCCCCCTGCTCCGCAGGGCTTTTCGGAGGCGGGAGGCCGTCGACGGCAGCCGTCGACCACGGCCGTTCAGGGTGGCCGTCACCTGCGGATACGACGGTCGTCCGCCATCCCGGTGGTTGGGTTGTAGGCCGAATGTGGGCCCGTACCGACTTTCATGTTTCGGCGAGGTAACACACCACTGTGTGATGCGCGCCATAAAAGTAACGCAGCGACACCTCTGTTGCGGGCAAGCGATCAATCTCGGTCACTGAAGGTGACGGGATTGTCGGGTCGATTGGCTTGCTGGCAGGCCAGTGAGTACGCGAGGTAGCCGCGGTTTCCGGCCACCCCCGGGGATGGTCACGGCGCGCGACACAACCCGATCCCAACTGGCGATCATCTTCTTGTACGCCGGTTGATCCCTCTGTCATTTTCGGAGATCCGCGCGGTCTTCGCTCCCCTCGGGGGGCCGCGCTCGTAGCGCCTTCGGACTTTCGTTTCCGGTGGATCGGAGTTGGCGTAATGCGGGCCCTCCCCGTGTGTTTTCGCATGTCACTGACCCGTGCTCTGTGCGTTCTGCTGGCCGCCGTTCTGGCCGGGACAATCGTGCAGTTCGTCCCGGCGGCTCGGACCGCGGCACGGGCGGCCACACCGGCGGGCCCGGCGCAGTCCCCGCCGCCGACGGGGCCGGCGCAACGGCCGGATCTCGTCTCGGCGCAGCTTGCGGCGCGTGCGGAGAAGCGGCGGATCGAGGTGACGGATGCCCGTACGGAGTCGACGTCGACGTTCGTGAACCCGGACGGGACGGTCACGGTCGACTCGTATTCGGGTGTCCGCCGGGTCCGCCGCGGTGACGGTTGGGTGGACGTCGACGCGACGCTGGTGCTGGCGGACGGGAAGGTCACGCCGAAGGTCGCGAAGGCGGGGATCGTGCTGTCGGCCGGGGGGAAGGCGGGCGGTGACGTGGCGACCCTGGTCGACGGTGGCCGCGAGCTCGCCTTTGCCTGGCCGGGCGCGCTGCCCGCGCCGACGCTTGCCGGCAGCACGGCGACCTACGCCGACGTGGCGCCCGGCACCGATCTGGTGGTCAAGGTCGTTCCGACGGGTTACGACGTGCGGATCGTCGCGCACACCGCGGCGGCGGCGCAGGCGGCGTTGCGGTTGCCGTTGCGGTTGAAGGGGTTGAC
>NZ_LJPA01000061.1:0-17977 GCF_001414035.1 Frankia sp. ACN1ag
CACCCACGCCTGGCTCGCCGTCACCGCGAGGAAACACCGCGACCAGAACCCGCCGGCCGTCCCGCCGACGATGACCGCCGTGGGATACAAGCGTCTCCCCGGTGGCCTGCCGGTCGCCGAACAGCCGGAACCGGACAGGCGCATGATGACACCGTTCACCCTCAACGAGATCCGCCATGTCTTCGCCCTGTTCACCGAAGCCGTTCTCCCACCCGCCATGATCACCTGGTGGTCGGACTGGCGCCGCGGCCACCAGGCCCGCGCCCGCTACTACCACTACCAGACCCGGATCTACGCTGCCCAAAGCATCGCCCGGCAGGCAGCAGCCACATAAAGATCACTGGTGCTGTAGTACTAGGTCGAAGCTGTTGCCGCCGGTGGTGAGCGGAACGGTGCCCGAGGAGATCGGGTGAGGTCGTTCGAGCGAATCGCGGGAGGCAGGACCACGTCGGAGTAGCCGTTGTAGAACGTGCCGTGGATCAGCGGCACCGGAGCGGACTTCGCCCCGCGGCCGCAGGGGTCGGCCGCGAGACCACCGAGTTCGTCCGCGGAGCCGCGGCACCGCCACCCCCGACCACCTCGGCGCCCGCGAGCAGGCCACGGACCGTGCCGAGGAAGCCGTCCAGGCCGGCGGCAGCGCGGGCAGTCATCGCACCCACGGTGCCCGCCGCCAGGGGATCCCGACAAGCTCGGCCAGCGCGGTCGCGGTCGCGGTCCCTGGCCAGGAACTGACCCGCATACAAGTACATTGCCGCCGCGGTAATCGCTCCGATGAGATTCGGTTCATACTCACTGGTCCGGTCACCGGTCACCGGTCGAAGGTTGGAAGACGGTACATGAGGTGCCGTCAGGTGTCCGGCTCCAGGGCAGCGAGAAGCGTGTTGACCGCAGAGAGCTGTGCCTCCGACACGTGTAGAGGGCTGGTTCCGGTGATAATGAGATCCCCGCCCGCGAACCGTTCGAACGAGAGCCGGGAATCCCTGGTCNCCAATGTGCCAGGGGTTCCCGAGAGGTATGTGAGCCAGCCTCCTACCAGCTGCCCTGGAGGGTTTTCATGAGCTTCCCGCATCGAATGGCTCGTGAACGTCGCCCACTCTGGACGCCACGCCTCGACCACGGCCCGGAAAAGGCCTCGTGCAGTGTGTGGATCGTACAAGCCGGCCGTGGACTCCGATGGCTCAGGCAGTTTCAGTAGAAAGCTGTTCTTAATAGAATTCGTTTCCGGATTGGCGCCGCAGTGGGCGCTGAAGGAAGCGGGCTCGGGGCTCTTGTTCCACAGTGAGACTCTGAACCCGAGCTCGGGGATGACATGACCACCGAAGTCGGTGCGATTCCGGCCAGCCTTCAGCATCGATTCCAGCGAGTCGACGCTGGTCGACACCGGGTTGCCGGAGGCTGCGGCCTTGGTCCTGCCCTTGCGGAACCATGTCGCCAAAGCCGGGTGGGCGGCGCCGAGCTGGCCCAGACAGCCGGCCAGCCGTACAGCGCATTCGCCAGCCGACTCGACGCGCCCTCCCCAATAGGCCCCGATATAGCAGCGGTCCGCATTCATACAGATGGCCCAGATTGTTGTGGGATACCTCCTCCGCTACTCCTTGGATATTTGCGAAATTCCCCCCAACGCCATGGAAAAGATCTTCATAAATACTCCACAAGTGACCACATCCACATCCAGCCGGTCCAGCGATGCGAGCGTCTCCGGGGCGAGATCGATCGTTGTAATTGCGCCGCTTTCCGCACCACTTGGGGTTCGGAATAGCACGAGGCACCGGTAGGACCGAACGACCCCGGAACGCTCCTCCCTCATTAGCGACTGAAGAAATACCGTGTCGTCTTTCACCTGTGCACGTAGCGCGTCCACCGATGTCCACCGGGTCGCCCATCCCCGGCGCTCTGCCTCCAATTGGATACCAAGCAGGACTTCAAAGCTGATCTGGCACACCCGAAAGTCGGGATCAGCCGGGCAGATCATAGGCATTGTTTATTACCCCCCATTAAGAACATCGATGCGGATTTCCGTATTCGGGTCGATACGCCCGTCAGCGATTCTCGTGAGGAGTTCGTCCCAGCGGTGATGACCGCCGAGGATTTTACCGCCACGCGAGACAAGAATTCCGTCCCCCTCGGGCGCTTCATTGATTGCATCCAGCAGTTCATCGTCACTCAGGAACTCGTGATACCACTGTGACGAGGGATCGCGAGTTTTCTGCCCTTCGACATAATTCTCGGCGAGATCACCAGCACGTTCCATTCGTGTCTCAAAACAGGCACCGCTGTTGTGGACGAGGACTGGTGTGGTGCCGGCGAGGACGTAGTAGGTGTGGAGGGTGTCGACGGTGAGGTTGTAGACGGTCCGGGTCTGGTCGCGGTCGTGGGTGGCGGTGACAGGGACGTCGGCGCCGGTGGGAGTGCGCAGCCGGTCGGCGGAGGTGAGCTGGTCGGCGTCGACCCAGCCGTGGTGGGCATCATCCCAGAACGGATGATGATCGGTCGCAGTGAGGGTTCGTGGACCATCCGCCGTGGCCACGGTGACATCGACAAGATGCTTCAGGCCATGGCCGACGATGACCGCGGTGACGGTGTGAACCTCGGTACGCCCGGTCGTCGGGTCGGTGGCCAGGACCCGGTCACCGACCTTCACCTCCTCAATGCGCTTACGGGTGCCATCAGCCAGGAGGACCTCGGTGGCACCGTCAAAACTGTTCGGGGTATCGCAGGAGGCGGGCTGGCTGCCGGGTAGATCGCAGTCGTCGTCGCCCGGTCCGCAGATCGGGGTGCCGGTGTAGCCGGCGACCTCGCCGGTGAGGGCGGCGCCCGGGTCGCAGGTGTCGGTGAGCGGGGTGCCGCCGCTGGCGGCGCAGATGCGCCGCGCCGGAGCGGCGCCCAGGCCGCCGTACGGGTCCTCGGTGGCCGCGGCGGCGGCTGCGCCGGCCGCGGCAGCGGGGAGAGCGGCGCCGGTCGGGGTGGGGCGGGCGTCGCCGATGCAGCGCGCGGGCGCCTGGCAGGCCTGGACGATGTACTGCCTGCCAGCGGTCTGGTCGACGGTGTTGCCACCGGCGGTGAGCGGGACAGCGCCGGAGGAGATCGGAGCCGGGTCGGACGAGCGGACCGCGGGAGGCAGAACCGCGTCCGAGTAGCCGTTGTAGAACGTCCCGTGGATCAGCGGCACCGGGGCCGCCTTCGGCGCCGCGGCGGGGGCGGCCGCCCGCGGGGCTGACGTGGTCGCCCGCGCGGGCGCCGCGTACCCGCCTCCGGCCGCCGGCCGAGCGCCGGCCGACGCGCCGCTCCGCACCGCGGTGTTGGCCTGGGTGGCGGTGTTGGCCTGGGCAGTGGTGGCCGACTGGGTGGCGGTGGTCGGCCTGGCGGCGGCCGCGGGTTGCGTGGCCGGCACCGAACCGCTGCCGCTGTGGAGGTCGTCCCAGGCCTTGCCCGCGACGATGACGCCGAGCGTACCGGCCGCGGCGCCGAGCCCGACGCCGACCACGGTGGAGTCCAGGACGGCACCGGTGGCTTCGAGCCCAGCCGCGCCCGCAAGCTCGGCCGCCGGCACCGCGCTGGCGGCCACCACGGCGCCGGCCGCCGCGGCCCCCCCGACGATCGCGGAGGCCGCCAGCGCGGTGGTGTTCTTGATGCTGCTGAAGAAGCTGCGGCCGGTCAGGTCGTTGTAGGCGAGTGGGTTGGCACCGGCGTAGACGTACCGGTTGGCGGACACCGCCGAGGTGAGGGCGAGGTCGGCGCTGTCCCGGGAGATGAAGCTGCCGGTCCCCGGGGTGTACCAGCGGGCCTGCGCGTCCACCTTGCCGCTGGTCGGGTCGGTCCAGGAGCCCTGGTAGCCGATCCGCAGGTTGGCCGAGCCGGTCACGACCGGAGTCCCGAAGGGGTCGTAGGCCCGGTTGTCGGTGAGCCCGGCGCCGTCGGTGGTGAAGGCGCCCACGACGCTGCCGTGGATGTCGGTGGCGGTCGCCCAGTTCCCGGCGGCGGTGCCGGCGCTGATGATGTCGCCGTCCGGGTCGCGGGCGTAGGCGGAGCCGTCGACGCTCGGCTCGCGGTCGAGGCCGTCGTAGATGAGCCGCGAGGTGCCGTTGCGGACGGCGGCCCGGTCCAGCCCGTCGTAGGCGAAGGTGGTCGTCGCGCCACCGGCCGTGTCGGAGACGAGCCGGTCGAACGCGTCGAACACGGTCGTGGTCGTCGTCGCCCCGGCGACCCGTGTGCTCAGCGTCCCGCGGGCGGTGTAGCCGTAGGTCGCCGAGCCGTCGGAGAGCAGCCGGTTCCGTTCGTCGAACGACGCGGTGGCGGCGTTGACCGCGGTGCGGTTCCCCGCGGCATCCCAGCCGTAGGTGGTGGTGACGTTGGCCGGGTCGGTCCAGGCGGTGAGCCGGTCGGAGCGGTCGTAGCCGTAGGTCTGGGTCCCGGCGCCGGCGACGCCCGCCGGACCGATCACGGTGGTCAGCGGGTTGTCGTTGTTGTCGTAGGTGTAGGTCTGCGAGCGCAGCGTGCCGCCCGGGCCGGTCAGCGTGTCGGCGGTGGTGCGGCCCAGGCCGTCGTAGCCGAAGCTGCGCACGGCCCCGCCACTGCCGTAGGCGACGGAGGTGAGCTGGCGGGCGTCGTCGTAGCTGAGGGTGCGGGTCCCGCCGGTGGCGGCGGCGCCGACGGAGGTCAGGTCGCCGCGGGCGTTGTAGTGGAAGTCCGAGTAGCTGCCGGGGTCGGCCCGCCGGGTCATCCGGCCGTTCTGGTCGTACTCGAAGGAGGAGCCCCCACCGTCACCCGAGGCGCTGGTGACCAGGCCACGGTCGTCGTAGCCGAAGGACTGCGAGCCGCGGGGGTGGTCGATNCCGGTGAGCTGGCCGACCAGGTCGTAGTGCAACGTCCGGGCGGCCGCCGCCGCGCCGCCGCCGGAGCCGGACTCGGCGGTGAGGCGACCGAGCTCGTCGAAGGTCCGGGTCCGGGTGACCCCGCCCGGCTCGACCAGGCCGACGGGCAGCCCGCCGGCGTCGTAGGAGGTCTGCCAGGTGCGGTCGGCGAGGTTCGGGTAGGCGGTGGTGGACGGTTCGATCGTCTTCTCGGGTAGGCCGAGGCTGTTGTAGGTGGTGACGGTGACGTTGCCGCGTCCGTCGGTCAGCCGGGTCGCGTTGCCGGCGGCGTCGTAGCCGAGGGTGGTGGTGGTCGTCGTGGTGGCGGTGACAGGTTCGACGAGGGTGCGGACCCGGTCGAGGGCGTCGTAGGTGCGGGTGGTGGTCCAGCCGTCGAAGTCGGTGGCCGAGGTCGGGTTGCCGGCCGCGTCGTAGCCGGTGGAAGCGGCTCGAAGCTGGGTGTTGGTCGGGGAGAACTGCGCGGCGGTGGTCGGCCGGCCGGCCCGGTCGTAGGTGATCCGGATGCTGCGGCCGAGCGGGTCGGTGACGGTCGCCGGCCGGCCGGCGAGGTCGTAGGCGTGGTGGGTGAGCTTGCCGAGTTCGTCGTGCTCGTCGACGAGGGCCCCGGTGGCGTCGTAGCTGCCGGTCCACATCGCGCCGGAGGGGATGTTCGCCGGGGTCAGGATCCTGGTGACGTCACCGGCGTCGTCGTGGTCGGTGTAGGTGGTGAAGGTCGCGGCCGGGGTGCGCTCGGTGCGGGTGGTGGCCCAGACCCGGTCGTGGTCGTCGTAGGCGTAGAAGGTCCACACGCCGTTCGCGTCGACGAGGGACGTCGGGTTCGAGGCGTCGTCGTAGACGATCCGGCTGACCCCGGCGGCGCCCGCGCCCGTGGCCTGCGGCTCGGTGACGGCGACCGGCCGGTTCAGCGCGTCGTAGACCGTGGTGGTCGTCTGCCCGCGGGTGTCGACATGGGTGAGGGGGTTGCCGTTGTGGTCGTAGGTCCAGGACTCGACCGGCGTGATCGCCGATCCGCCGGGCGGCGTGTAGGACGGATGGGTGGCCTGGGTGGGCCGGCCGAGGGCGTCGTAGGCGGTGGTGGTGACCTGCCCGCGCGGGTCGCGCCGCTGGGTGATCTCCCCGAAGGTGTCGTAGCCGAGATCCGCGGCCGGACGCTGCGCGGCGGGCGCTCCCCCGTTCTCCTCCACCGGCACCGACGGCGCCTTGACCTGGGTGATCGCGCCGGCGGCGTTGACCGTGGCGTTGCTGACGTAGGCCGCGTCGGGGGCGCCGCCGGCCACGTAGCCGCGGGGGTCCGCGCCGCCGGTGACGAATCCGCGCTGGTCGCGCTGGTAGGTGGTGACGAACGTGGTGGTGCCGTCGCCGAACAGGGTCTGCGACGTCAGCCGGGAGGCGTTGTCGTAGCCGAAGTCGGTGCGCTCGGTCGCGGACGTGCCGGCCGCGCCGGACACCGCCGAGGTGACGTCGTCGTTCGCGTCGTAGGTGTAGTCGACGGTGCGGGCGAGCCCGGCCGGGTCGACGGTGCTGCGGGTCAGTCGGCCGGCGGCGTCGTAGGTGCCGGTGACGGTCGCCCGGCCACCGCCCGTGGTCAGGGAGTTCGGGTTGCCCGCGCCGTCGTAGGAACGGTCGACCAGGACGATGTCCCGGGCGTTCGCGCTCGACAGCGTGCCGGTGGCCAGGTCCGGTGGCCGGTAGCCGACCAGGATGTCCTGGCGGGGCAGGTCGTCGAGCCAGTAGGTGTGCCGCGTCGTGCGGCCCAGCGCGTCGGTGACGGTGGCCAGCCGGTCCGCCGGGTCGTAGGCGCGGGATTCCAGCACGACGTCGCGGGCGGTGGTGTCGGCGACAGGGTCGTCGACGAAGTCCTTGAGGGTCCTCGTCGTGAGCAGGTTGTGCGCCGTGTAGGCGTAGGAGGTGACGGCGCCGTTCGGGTCGGTCGACGTCGCCACGTTCCCGTTCGCGTCGAAGGTGACCGCGGTGGTCGCCGCCGCCGGGGTGCCGGCGCCGACGGTCATCGAGGTCTGGCGGTCGTCGCCGTCGTAGGCGTAGGTGGTGGTGCGCGTGCTGTCCCCGCCGGTGGAGTCGGAGACCGCCGTCTGGGTGGGGCTGCCGTTGAGGTCGTAGCTGGTGGTCGTCACCCGGGTGTGCGTCGTACCGGTGATCGGGTTGGCCACGCCGGGCTCGGTGGCGGTGAGGACGTGGGAGAGCTTGTCGTAGGTGTAGGTGGTGGTCAGCCCAGCCGGGAAGGTGTCCGAGGTCTCCTTCGAGGTGAGCTCACGGCCCAGTTCGTCGTAGGTGTAGTCGCGGACCAGCCCGGCCGGATCGGTGCCCTGGCGCAGATCCCCCTTGCTGTCGTAGGCGTAGGTCGTCGTCTTCCCGCGGGCGTCGGTGGACGACGCGAGCAGGCCGCGCGGCTCGGTACCGCCGCCGACGGCCGTCTCCGTGCCGACCGTGAAGGCCGCACTCGTCGTCCGCCCCGCGGGGAAGTCGGGGGTGGCCGGGGTTCGGGTCCCGGTCAGGTCCCCGGCGGCGTCGTAGGTGTAGGTGGTCTTGTAGGTGTCATCCGTCGGCGCGGCCGAGCGCGCGTCGCGGACCGCGGTGACCAGGTCGTTGCGGGAGTCGCCGGGGGCACCGAGGAAGTAGTCGTAGTACTCGGTGTTCGGCCACAGGGTGCCGTTCAGGTTGAGCCGGACCGTCGTGCGGGCCCGGACGTTGCCGCGGTCGTCGGTCTGCAGCATGAGGACGTTGCCGTTCTCGTCCGTCACCTGGGACAGGAAGCCGCGGTTGTTGTAGGTGAACCGGCGGTCCCCGGTGGCGTCCCGGTGCGAGATGAGCTGGCCCTGGGCCGAGTACTCCCAGTCCTCGTCATGACCGCGCGGGTCGGTGATCCGCACGATCGTGGTGGGGCTGGTGGACAGGACGCCGTAGGTCGTGCGGTGGCCGAGGCCGTCCTCCCGCCAGGCCACCGTCCCGTCGGCGTTGTAGCCGATCTTCGTCTCGATGTTGCCGCGGGGCAGGGTGATCTGCGCGAGCTTGCCGTTCGCGGCGTAGGAGTAGGTGGTCGGCGTCGAGGTGTGCGGGGCGGTGACCGTGGTCAGGCCGCTGCCGGTGTAGCCGTAGGACCAGGTCAGCGGTCCGCCATGGGCCGCGACGGAGGCGGTCGAGACCGAGGCGACGTGGTTGCCGTCGCCGGTCCAGGTGAAGGTCAGCGACCGGCTCGTCGTCGCGTTGGTCACCGACGTCAGCCGGGAGTTGCCGTCGTAACCGAGCTGGAGTGCCCGGCCGGCCGCGTCGGTGATCCCGGTGAGGCGGCCGTCCGAACGGAAGGAGTAGTGGGCGCCGTTCTTCTCGCTCAGAACGGTCGCAGCGGTGGCGGTGAGGTCGTCGATGCGCCCGGCGCCGGTCCCGTCGGCGTACGGGCCGGCGCGGCTGCCGTAGAAGACGGCCGGGTCCTTCGCGGACAGGATCTGCGTGCCGTTGCGCAGCACACTGATCGAGGGACCGTTGGTGAGGATCGTGAGGGTGTCCGTGGCGGTGCAGCACAGCCCGGCCGCGTCGGCGACGGTGGTATCCACCCCGTCCACCCGCTTGATCAGCCGCCAGGTGTTCGCCGACGGCAGCGCGACGAGCCGCCAGTAGTTGTTCGCGTCGGCGACCCGGAAGGCCAGCCCGGTGCCCTGCTGCGCGACGGGCTCCGTGAAGCTGATCGAACCGTCGGCGGCGGCGCCGATGGTGGCCAGGTTGTGCCCGGTGGCGCCGGAGGCCAGGTAGGCCGCGTTGCCGCTGGTACCCCAGGTGCCGGCGAGGTTGACCCAGTGCTCGCCGTCGTCGGTCGAGCCGAGCCCGGTGGTCGAGTCCGGGTTGGTGAAGGTGTCGCGGTGGGCGTCCGCGGTGATCAGCAGCGAGTCGATCCGGCCGGAGCCGGTGCCCTGGGCGTAGAGACCGGCTGACGTCGCGGTCGAGAACTGGCTGTCGCTGGTGGTCGCGACGACCCGGTCGTTACGCAGGATGGACAGCAGGCCGCCGGACATGCTGATGCCGTAGGTGTCGGTGGTGGCGCAGCAGGCGTCGGACGCGGTGAGCACCGTCGTCTCCCAGCCACCGACCCGTTTCGCCACCACCACGGAGTTCGACGACGGGTTGATGTACAGCAACCACATGTTGTCGATGTCCTGGACCCGGAAGGCGATGCCGATCCGGTCCTGCAGGACGGGGGCGGTGAAGCGGATCGTGCCGTCCGACGGCGCCGGAATGACCGCGACGCTACGGAACCAGCCCCCGGCGGTCGCCAGATAGGCGGCATTGTCGGACAGGCCCCAGACGCCGTCGAGGACTTGCCAGTTCTCGCCGGAATCGGTGTTTCCCAGGGAGGTGGCGGAGTTCGCCCCGGTGAAGGAGGCCACCCGCGGCGCCGGCGCCTGCAGGAACGAGTAATAACCGCGCGGCGACTGGTAGGAGCCATCGCTGTTGCGACCGAACCGGGCCAGTCGCCCGTCCGGATAACGAATCTGGACGTTGCCCTGACCGGCGGAATCCGGGACGGCCGTCATGTCGTAGTCGGAGGTCCAACCGGTCCCGAACAGCCCGTCCGCGGTACTCATGCTGTTGTAGGTGCGGGCCACGCTCTGCCCCGGCCCGGTGCCGTCCAGCGAGGCGTCGGTGACGGTCGACGCGTAGTTCTGGGTCAGCGGGTGCACCCCGCCGACCGCGGGGACGTAGGCGTCGCGCCCGAGGTCCGACTGGGTCGGGGGCTGGTCGACGACGGGGCTGAGCGCGAGTGGCGACGTCCACAGGCTCTGGTTCGCGCCGTCGCTCACCTGACCACGCCAGTAGTAGATCTGGTCCCAGTTCAGCGCCCCGGCGGGGGGCAGCCAGGTGTTCGACGCCTGCGAGCCGGACGTCCAGCAGGCGCCGGAGTTCGCGTCGGTCCCGGTGCAGAGCTGGAACGAGTAGCTCAGCGGGCTCGGGCCGTTGTCCGGGTCGACCGCGGTCAGGCGCAGTGGCGGCCGCACGCTGGCGACCTCCGAGCCGGACAGCGGGGACACGTCGCTGATGTACGGCGACTGGTTCGCCGGGTTCGACAGGATCAGCGTCGTCGCGTACTCGGGAATCCCCTGGTCGGAGAACCAGGACGTGCCGGCCTCCTCCATGTCCCAGCGGATCGTGTAAGTGCCGGGAGAAAGGCCGGCCAGGCTGACGGCGGCGGGCAGGTCGATCGTCTGGCCCGAACTGACCGACGTGGGAAGGTCGGTCTGGACACCCTGGTGAATCACCTCGGTGGTGTTCGCGGCGTCGTAGATGTGGTACGAGAGTTTGTAGTTGCTGTTCGCGGGCCACAGGGCCTGACCGGTGTTCTGCAACCGGACGGTGATCTGCCCCGGCGTGGTCGTGGTCGGCTGGGTGGTCCAGGTCGGGTTCCCCGACGGATAGGAGTAGGTCACCCCGTACGGGGTCCACGCCAGTTCCAGGCGCGGCCGGTAGTCCGAGTCCGGGGTCGCCGGGTTGCACCAGCAGTCGTCGGAGAAGAACTCCTTGTACCACTGGCCGTCCGTGTCCGACGTGACCACGGCGAGGCCGAAGTTCGCGTTCGCGTCGTGCGTCCAGGTGTTCACGAGGTTCGTCAGCCGCGGGTCGCCGTCCCCGATGAACTCCCAGGACGCGCCGCAGGCGGACAGCGAGTCATCGTGCGCGAAGGACTTCTGCGCGACCTCCTCGCCGATCGTGGCGCCGGGCCACGTCATGTTGCCGCCGTACCAGGGGATGGTGACCCGGCGCAGGCTCACCGGATGCGGCGTGCAGCCGCTTGCGGAAAGCCGGTTGACCATTTTCACGTGGGCGTTGGTGACCGTCGCGTTCGTCAGCGAGGACTGGCCCGGGAAGCTGAGGTAGCCACGCACCACGTCGGAGCCCACGACGCCGGACTTGATGACGAGTTCGGAGGCGTAGTTGGTGCTGGGATGGGCTGAGGAGACGTAGGTGTCGTCGGCCCCGGCGATCAGGGTGGACACGTTCGGGTCCACCCGGACGGGATAGACCCGGTCCTTCGCCGCCAGCCAGTCCTTGTCCAGGTCGACCTGGAGCGCCTGCTGGCCGCCCGGCAGCGTCACGAGGCTGTAGGCAACCCCGTCCGACGATGCCCGGAACCCCTGCGGAGACGTCCGGCGGGAGTCCTCCATGGACCCCGGCGGAATGACCGCCCGCACCTCACCGCTGCTGTCCGACAGCAGCACCTTCCGCCCGTCGACCTTCGCCGTCAGGCCGGTGAGCGTCAGCGGGTACGTCCACGTCGTCGGGGCCTGCGCCGAGTGGAGAACCAGCACCTCCTTGAGCCCGTCGGCGGTCGGCCCCAGTTCGAGGTCGGCCGCGTCCCGCACCCCGGCGTACGTCGCCTTCGACCCGTCGACCGTGGCCTGCGCACCCTGCGCCTGCGCGATCCCGAACGCGAACGAGGTGTCCGCGTCGAGCTGGAGCTTCCCGAGCTGGGCGTCGTCGGCGCGCGGCGCGACCTCGGTCGTCGCCCGGGCGGACCGGGCGTGCAGCCGTCCCCGGTCGCCCGACACCAGGGCGGTGTCAATGCCAACCCAGGTGCCCTTGGCGTCCTTGAAGCGGTCGGAACCCATCGTCGTCTCGGCGGTGAACGTCCCGTCCGGGTTGTGGAACACCTCCCGGGACTCGGTGCGCAGGCTCGGTACCTCGACCCGACCCGCCTGCGGCTTCAGTTCACGGCCCGGCTCGCGCGCCGGGGCCGTCGTCTCGGAGTCACCGAATCGGGCGGTGGTCACCGCCTCGGGCGCCGCGGCCGCTCCGGTGCCTCCGGCCGCTCCGGTGCCTCCGGCTGCTCCGGTGGCTCCCGCAGCCGCACCCGCGGCCCTGGGGCTGCCACCGACGGGAGTCCCCGCCCCGGCCGCCGGCTTCTGCGAGACGAACGGTTTCACCGTCCGGCTCGCGGCCGGCGTCGTCGGCACCGTCCCGGCCAACGGCGGGACGATCTCTCGCAGCTTCGCGGGATCCGGCGCCGCCACCGACTGCGTCGCGCTGGTCGGGACCGCCGCGTCCCGGCCGGCGGCGCTGCCCGACGAGCTCTCCGGCAGCTTCGTGTCGCGGAAGGGGTTCACGTCCGCGATCGGGCGAAGGTCCGGGCTCTGGACCCGGTTCACGACCGTGACGGCCGTCAGCACGACGGCGACGACCAGCCCCAGGGCGATCAGGCCGCGGCGGAGTCGAGAGGTTCGCCGGCGACGGGGACGGAATCCGGGGGTGGGCGCAGGGGCGGGGAGGTGCCGGCCAGACATGACTGCTCCGAAGATCCGTGGGGCGCGAAGACCTTGTGTGAAGACCCACCGCGACCGGTACTCCGGGCATCAGGGAAGACGGCAGGTGACCCGCGCGTGAAGGCGCGCGGCAGCGAGAGAAGGCAGGACAACGAGAAGCCGGCGGCCGGGATCAGCGCGGGCCGACAACCTGCCCACCGCCGGGGGGCGAACGGCGGGCAGCGCGGTCGAGGGTGGCGGGAAAAGGGGCTGTCAGCCGGGGCGCCGGGGGCCCGCCCGCCGTCCGAGGTGGCCGGCCCAGAATCCGGACCGCGCCATTTCACCCGACCTCACGAGAGGGTAGGCGGCCTGCTCCCAGGCGATGGCCGGAACTGGCCGGCAGGCACTGAAAAGAAACCCGCCAGCAGCTGTGGGCCGCAGCCGCTGATGGAATGCAAAGACGGCTGGAGATGCCTGCATCACATCAGCTCCATCCACTGGGGCAGGAAACAAGGAACCGGTACGGGCGCAGCCCCCGAGGGGAACGGAGGCCGCGCCAGATCACCAAAGATGACGGCCGGCGAATCGGAAGGCAATGAAAATGTCTTCGTTGTCGGTCTGTTGTCTTCACATTCCGTAGCAACCTTCGACCGGATATGGAGGCATGACCCGGAGGCGGCCGCCCCGACACTCGGCGTTCTTCGCTAAACAGACATATAGCTCAGATCCGCCAGCAAGACAGGACACGTTCCGCCACGGATATGACGTGCACCACACAGTGGGGTGTTACCTGGCTGCAACACAGGCCGGGATGTGGTCCCACACAGGCCGCGATCCGGACCGTCCAGGGTTCCGTCAAGTCTGGAAGCCCGGAAAGAAACGCCTGACAGAAGCCATGATCATGACTGCTGGAGTCGATCCGAACCCCGTTCCCCCGACCGCTGATCATGCTCTTTGGACCGGGCTGCCCGCCTCGGCGTGCCGTGCCTGCGCACCGCAGCCCTCCGACTGGTACTCGGTCGTCTCCGCGACCGACCTTCTTCCTCGCCGGTCCTCTGCTCGGACCCGCGGCGCTACCCCGCGGCCAGTTCGGCGGCCGGACGGGCGCGATCACCTCGGCGTCGGCGCTGCTGCACGCGCGAACACTTGTTCAGTGCGGTTAATGGTGGTTTGACGATAAATCGGGATGCTGTGACGATCGACACACTTCGCCGCCCCCGATCCGAGGGCGGCGGCGGCTCAGAAGGGTGCGCCGAGTGACCACACGCGTCGTCGTCTGCCATACCGAAGGAGTCGGATCGCACGCCGTCCGGCTGTTGTCGGCCGAGTCCCAGGACGTCACCGGAACGCAGCTCACCGTCGACGGGGGCGCGGCGGGTCAGCAGCCCGCCCTTACCGCCACGGTCTCTTCATGATCATCCGGGAGCAGTTATACGTCGGCGGCCGCTGGGTGGACAGCGACTCCACCGAGACCCTGACGGCGATCAACCCCGCGACCGAACAGGTCGTGGGGGTGGTGCCCCAGGCGTCCGCGGGAGACGTCACCCGGGCGATCATGGCCGCGCGCGAGGCGTTCGACGACGGCCCGTGGCCCAGAATGAAGCCGTTCGAGCGGTCCCGCGTACTGATGCGGATGGCCGAGGTCATGCGGCGGCGCCAGGCCGAGCTCGTCGACCTCGACGTCACCGAGGTGGGTCGAGCTCGGACGCTCTCCGAGTCGGTCTTCGTCGACGTGCCGATCGAGCACTTCGAGGACATGGCCGAGCGGGTGCTGCTCTCGTTCGAGTTCGACGAGCCGATGCTGCCCTACGAGACCCCGCTCGGCGTAGGCCAGGGCGTCGTGCGCCGCGAGCCCTACGGCGTGGCTTCGATCATCACGCCGTACAACGCGCCGTTCTTCCTGGCCGCGTTCAAGCTCGCGCCGGCGTTGGCCGCCGGGTGCACGACCGTGCTCATGCCGTCGCCCTACACCCCCCTGTCGGCGTTCCTGGTCGCGGAGATCGCCGAGGAGGCGGGTCTGCCACCGGGAGTGCTCAACGTCGTCACCGGCACACCGGCGGCCGGTGAACTGCTCACCTCGCACCCGGCGGTGGACATCGTTAGTTTCACCGGCTCCGACGCAGTCGGTCGCAGGATCGTGAAACAGGCGGCGGACACGCTCAAGAAGGTCGTGCTCGAACTGGGCGGCAAGTCGGCGAACATCGTCTGCGAAGACGCCGACCTGACCAAGGTGATTCCCGACGTCGTCATGAACTTCACGCTGAACTGCGGCCAGGGCTGTTCGATGCTGACCCGGACCCTCGTGCACGAATCGATCCACGACGACCTCGTCGCGGGTCTGAAGGAGGCCATGGACCACGTCAGGATCGGCGACCCGGCCGACCCGACGGTGACCATGGGCCCGCTCATCAGCGCCGCGCAGCGGGACAAGGTGGAGACGCTCATCCGCGCCGGCCTCGACGAAGGAGCGCAGCTCGCCTACGGCGGCGGCCGCCCGGCCCACCTACCGAAGGGCTTCTTCGTCGAACCGACCGTGTTCGTCGGGGTCGAGAACTCGATGACGATCGCCCAGCGCGAGTTCTTCGGGCCGGTCACCGTCGTCATCCCGTTCCGGGACGACGACGAGGCCGTCCGGCTGGCGAACGACAGCGACTTCGGACTCGGCGGCGGAGTCTGGTCAGGTGACCCGACGCGGGCCTACCGCATCGGGGGCCGGATCCGCGCAGGCATGGTGTCCCTCAACGGCGGCACCGGCGGACTCAGCCCGCACGGACCCTTCGGCGGCTACAAGGCCAGCGGGATCGGCCGCGAATGGGGCAAGTGGGGGCTGTCCGAGTTCCTGCAGCACAAGTCGCTGGTGTGGCCGATGGCGTCGGGCTAGGGCTGGCGAGCACGGGTCACCGGCCGGCGGTCAACCCCGACCACCTCCGAAGAATTTTCACCGACCTCGTCGAAGACGCGGGCCTGTCCCCCGTTCGCATGCACGACCTTCGTCACGTCGCTGCCACCTACGCTTCGCGGCCGGCGGCGGCCTGAAAGCCGTCCAAGCCCTCCTCGGCCACACCTCCAACACCATCCACCACCGACACCCACGTTCTGCCCGAGCCCACCGCCGCCATCACCGAGAACATCGCCGCCCTCATCCCCCGCACCTGCCGCCCCCACTCTCGAACCGCTTAATCTGCCAGATCCGCTATGTGGGACCCTGGCGGGGTGGTAACGGGGGCGGACACACACGCTGCTGGGCGTGTCGCTGACGGGCACGTGCATTTCTTCGTGTCGTACACCGGGGTCGACCAGAGGTGGGCGGAGTGGATCTCCTGGCAGCTGGAGGAGGCTGGCTACCAGGTGCTTGTGCAGCCGTGGGACTTCGGCGCGGGCGCGCACCTGGTTTATGAAATGAACAAGGCAGNCTCGACGGCAGCGCGGACGGTGGCAGTGGTCTCGTCCGCTTACCTGACCTCTGCCTATGCGGGTGCGGAGTGGCAAGTCGCCTGGAGCGCCGACCCGTCCGGGACTGAGCGCAGGCTGCTACCGGTTCGGGTGGAAGACTGCCCCCGGCCGGGGCTGCTGGGGCTGGTGGTCGGCGTGGACTTGTTCGGCGTGGACGAGGAGACCGCACGGGAGCGGTTGTTGGCGGCCGTAACGGATGGGCGGGGCAAGCCCGAGCGTCCACCGGCGTTTCCGGGCGGCTTGCACGCGGATGCCAACAACACGCCGCCGCGGTTCCCCGGGCCGCCTGAAGAGCTGGACGCGGTGTGGCAGCCGGGCCGATCGCCCTTCCCAGGCCTAGCCGCGTTCGATGCAAGCCGGGCGGCGGTGTTCATAGGCCGGAACGAGGACGCCCAGCGGCTAGCAGCCGAGTTGGGCAGCCCGGCAGGTGATTCGGCCGGGCTGCTGGTTGTGGTCGGCCCATCGGGTTGCGGCAAGTCCTCGCTGGTCGCGGCCGGCCTAGCACCCAGGCTGATGGAAGACACAGACTGGCTGGTGCTGCGCCCGATGACCCCGGGCGGTCGGCCGCTGTCCGCGCTAGCTGGCGTGCTGGCCAAGGCAGGCCGCCAACAGGGCATGAGTTGGGACACCGAAACGCTCGCAGGCAGACTGGCCAAGCCCGGCGCTATCGTGGAGATCACCGAGGATCTACTCGCGGCGGCGTCGCCGCCGGCGCGGCGGCTGTTGCTCGTCGTCGACCAGGCCGAGGAACTGCTGGTCCGTAGTAGCCCGGCTGCCCGGAACGAGTTCCTCGCCCTGCTGGCAGCGGCAACCGGCGGCCAGGTGCGAGCGGTCGCGACGCTGCGCTCGGAATACCTCGACCAGCTCATCGAGGAGGCGGCGCCGGCCCGTCTGCCGGTGCGGGCCGAGGCCGTCAATCCGCTATCCCGGGACCTGCTCCGACTGGTGATCGCTGGGCCGGCGCGTCTGGCGGGGCTGACGATCGACGACGAGTTGGTCGCGCGTATGGTCTCCGACACCGGCAACGGACAGGCGCTTCCCCTGTTGGCGTACACGTTGCAGCGCCTCTACTCGGAGGCCCGCGAGGCGGGCACCACAGTGCTGTCCGCCACCCTGTACGACAAGACCGGCGGGGTCCGCGGCGCGCTTGTCGACCACGCCGACGCGGCGCTCGCCGAAGCCACCGCCGCGACTGGTAGCACCGACGAGGAGGTCCTCACCGCTCTGCTTCGTCTGATCACAGTCGATGCCGACGGCCGCCCCACACGCCGCCAGGTACCTCTCGACCATCTGTCCGACTCGACCGGGAGGGAGGTGACACCATTCGTCGCTCGCCGTCTGCTTACCGTCAATAACAGCAACGGCCAGACCGTCGTCGATATCGCCCACGAACACATCTTCACCGCGTGGACACCGCTCGCCACGGCAATCGGCCAGGCTGCCGATGGTCTCCGGCTGAGGGCGGCGGTCGAGGACACCGCTGCCGACTGGAATCGCCATGGCCGGCCCACCAACTACCTCTGGGAATTCGACAGGGCCACCGAAACAAGGTGAGCTGTCAACCTGACAGAACTCACCCCCATCGCCCGGATATTCCTCGACATCAGCCGCCGACACGGTCAACGCCGTCGCCGCCGACTCACCGCCGCGCTCACGAGCGCGCTGCTACTTGTCACCTCCGGTGCTTTCATAGCACTCGTTCAATGGCATATCGCCGTCGATCGGGGAAAGGCCACAGAGCGGGAACGGCGAACTGCCGTAGCGCAAAGACTCATCACCGAAGCAACTGCCCTCCGTTCCAGTACCCCCCGTAGGGCCCTCAAACTTGACCTCGCCGCGCACGAAATCGACGGACGAGTCGGCGCGATGGACCAGATTGCGACGATCCTTACCGACAACACATTGCAGGCGAGTCTCACCGACCACCTCGACGCGGTGAGCGGGGTGGCGCTCACGCCGGACGGGCGCACCGCGCTGACCGGTAGCCGAGACGGGACAGCGATCGTGTGGGATCTGAGCGACCCGGCCCACCCCGCCCATCGCGCCACCCTCACCGGCCACGCCCCCTATCTGTCAGCATGAGATGAGCCAGGCGGCGGCTATCATCTTGTGACCTGGGCGGGTAGGGAGAGGAAGATCGTGACGATGGCGGTGCCGGCTGGGCGTGGCCTGGTCGATGATGTCCGTGTGGACGGACGTGAGGACGCGGGCCGGCGGCCGGACCCGGAGGTCGAGCCGAAGGCGCGGCGGCGGTCGTTCTCAGCGGCGTACAAGCTGCGGATCCTGAACGAGTACGAGGCGGCCCCGGACGGGCAGAAGGGTGCAATTCTGCGCCGGGAGAGTCTGTACTCGGCGCATATCGTGGAGTGGCGTAAGGCCCGTGAGGCGGGTGCGCTGGCGGGCCTGTCG
>NZ_LJPA01000062.1:0-16030 GCF_001414035.1 Frankia sp. ACN1ag
GATCACCACCGTGAACTTCGGCACCCGCGCACACGCCACCGCCGTCACCATCTTCGCCCCGTGCTTCGCAATACCACCCGCCTCGTACTCCCGCCCCACCATGAACCCCGAGATGTTCTGCAGGAACACCAACGGAATCCCCCGCTGATCACACAACTCGATGAAATGCGCCCCCTTGAGCGCCGACTCGCCGAACAACACCCCGTTGTTCGCCACGATCCCCACCGGATGACCATGCAACCGCGCCGTCCCGGTCACCAACGTCGACCCGTACTCCCGCTTGAACTCCGCGAACCGACTCCCGTCCACCACCCGCGCGATCACCTCCCGCACGTCATACGGCGTCCGCGAATCCGTCGGCACCGCCGCGTACAGGCCGGCCGGGTCGACCGCGGGCTCCTCCACCGCCGCGACCGGCCAGGGCCGCGCCGCCCGCGGGGCCAGGCTCGCGACGATCCGGCGCACGGTCTGCAGGGCGTCGGCGTCGTCGTCGGCCAGGTGGTCGACGACCCCGGAGGTCTTCGCGTGCAGCAGGCCGCCGCCGAGGTCCTCGGCCGCGACGACCTCCCCGGTGGCGGCCTTGACCAGCGGCGGGCCACCGAGGAAGATCGTCCCCTGGTTGCGGACGATGACCGTCTCGTCGCTCATCGCCGGGACGTAGGCGCCGCCCGCCGTCGACGAGCCGAGCACCGCCGCGATCTGGGCGATGCCGGCCTTGGACATCGTGGCCTGGTTGTAGAAGATCCGGCCGAAATGCTCCCGGTCCGGAAACACCTCGTCCTGCATCGGCAGGAACGCCCCACCGGAGTCGACGAGGTAGACGCAGGGCAGCCGATTATGCAGCGCCACCTCCTGCGCCCGCAGGTGCTTCTTCACCGTCAGCGGGTAGTACGTCCCGCCCTTCACGGTGGCGTCGTTCGCGACGACGACGCATTCCCGCCCCGCGATCCGGCCGATGCCCGTGACGATGCCCGCACCCGGCGCGTCGCCGTCGTACATCCCGTCGGCGGCCAGCGGGGACAGTTCCAGGAAGGGGCTGCCCGGGTCGAGCAGCACCTCGATGCGCTCGCGCGCCAGCAGCTTGCCGCGCTCGACGTGCCGGCGCCGCACGGGCTCCGGGCCGCCCAGGGCCGCCGCGGCGAGCCGCTCGCGCAGCTCGGCGACGAGCGCGGCGTGGGTCTCGGCGTACCCGCGCGCCGCGGGCGAGGCGGCGTCGACGGCGCTGCGCAGCGGCGGCCCGGTCAGGTCCTCCGCCGCCGCGGCCCGTGCGCGTGCGGCGGCGGGGCCGTCGCCGACGTTAACAGTCGCTAACATGGGTCCAGATGTTAGCGCGTGCTAACACTCCCGTCGACCGTCCGGCCTGCCGGGACGTCCGCCACCGCCCGCGCACTTCCGGCCACCGGCCGGTGGGCCGCGCTTGGTAGCCTCTGCCCGGAGGAGGACCACATCGTGCCGTCGCGTGCCACCCGAGTGACGCCCCCGGCGGGTCTGGCCCCCACCTTCTCCGACGCCGCCTCGGACGCCGCCGCAGCGCCCGCCCACGCGGCGGTGAAGGATCCCGCGCCCGCGCCGGCCGCGGCCGAGCCCGACCCCACCGGCGCGGCCCCCCCTGGCGCAGCCCCGGTCGCGGCTTCGCCGGTCAGGCGGCCTCGCACCGGGCGCCGGGACGACCTGCTGCAGGCGGCGGCCCGGCTGTTCGCCGAGCGGGGGTTTCGCGGGGTCGGCATCGAGCAGATCGGCGCCGCGGTCGGCATCCGCGGGCCCGGCATCTACCGGCACTTCGCCAGCAAGGACGCGATGCTCACGGAGCTGCTCGTGGGCATCAGCCAGCATCTGCTCCAGGGTGCCCAGACCGTGCTGAGCGCGGACCCGAGCGCGTCCGACGCCCTCGACCGCCTCGTCCGCCGGCACGTCGAGTTCGCCGTCGGCAACCCCGACCTGATCGTCATCCACGACCGTGACCTGCACAGCCTGCCGGCGCCGGACGAGCACGAGGTCCGGCGGCTGCAACGCGCCTACGTCGAGCTGTGGGTCGGCGTGCTGCGCCGGCTGCGCCCCGAGCTGACCGCGCCCGCCGCCCGCGTCCGCGCCCACGCGATCTTCGGTCTGATCAATTCGACCCCGCACAGCTCCGGTGCCCTCGATCCCGCGGTCCGGGCGACCACACTGCAGGCGATGGCGATCGCCGCAGCTACGGCCTAGTGTGCGCGTCGCCGTCGTCCGCGCCCAAGCCCGCGAGCAGGCGACGAGCACGCGGATGAAGAACACACGGTGCGAGCAGAAATCCGGTGGGCGGGGCGGCGACACCCGCTACGTCCACGGCTCGGCGGGCGCGCGGGTGCTGGCCGAGGACCTGGCCGACCCGAGCGCGCCGGTCGCGACCGATCCCCGTCCCAGCGCGGGAAACCGACATCTCCACCGGACTCACCCTCCCGGGCGGTCCGGCCTCCCGGGGCCTCGCTAGTCTGTCGGCGTGTCGGCGCGGGCTTCCTCACATCATCGCAGGCGAGGGCGACCTCCCGGTGTACGGCGTCTGTTGCCGCTGGGCGGGGCGGTGATCATCGTCGTGGTCCTGCTCGCGGTCTATCTCGTCGCGAACCTGGGCAATGGGGGCGCGGGAGCCACGGCACCGACCTCCCCGGCGACGCACGCCGCCCACCTCCCGTCCGTCCCGTCGACCTCCGCGACGGTCACCCCGGGTGGCGGCGCGGCCGTGGACGTCTACAGTCACGCCCGAGCCGGGATGCTGAGCGACGTCGTTCGCACCGATCCGCCGCTCGTCTACGTGCCGAACCTGCACGACGGCACGGTCAGCGTCATCGACCAGCGCACGCTCAAGGTGGTGGACTCCTACGCCACCGGCCGCGAGCCGCAGCACGTGGTTCCGTCCTGGGACTTGCGGACACTCTGGGTGAACAACAACGCTGGTAACAGTCTGTCACCGATCGATCCGCGGACGGGCCGGCTCGCGGGCCCGGCGGTGCCCGTCGCCGACCCCTACAATCTGTACTTCACCCCCGACGGGCGCAGTGCGATGGTCATCGCGGAGGCGCTGCACCGCATCGACTTCCGTGATCCGCACACCTTCGCCTTGCGCAACGGCCTGGATGTGGGCACCGCGTGCGAGGGGGTCAACCACGTCGACTTCGCCCCCGACGGCACCTACGNGATCGCCACGTGCGAGTTCGCCGGCCGGCTCGTCAAGATCGACCTCGTCCACGAGCGGGTGCTCGGCTACCTGGATCTCGGGCGTACCGCCGCCCCGCAGGACATCAAGATCGAACCGGCCGGGAAGGTCTGGTACGTCGCCGACATGAACGCCGACGGCGTCCACATCATCGACGGAGACAGCTTCACCCGGATCGGCTTCGTCCAGACCGGGCCGGAGACCCACGGCCTGTACCCCAGCCGCGACGGCCGCTTCCTGTACGTCGCCAACCGGGGCGGCCACATGAGCTCCGACATGGTCCCGTTCCCGCACTCCGGCACCCAGGGTTCGGTCTCGGTCATCTCCTTCGCCACCCGGTCCGTCGTGGCCAACTGGCCGATTCCCGGCGGCGGAACCCCGGACATGGGCAATGTCAGCGCCGATGGCACCCGCCTGTGGCTGTCGGGACGTCGCAGCAACGTCGTCTACGTGTTCGACACCGGCGCCGCGGCAGGGGCCGATCCCACCACGGGCCGACTGCTGACGAAGATCCCCGTCGGCCGGGAGCCGCACGGGCTGACCGTCTGGCCCCAGCCCGGGCGCTACTCCCTCGGCCACACCGGAATCATGCGCTGAGGTCGCCACCGAGGCCGCCGGCCCGGGCGGCAGACGGGTCAGTCGAGGCAGACGGGTCAGTCGAGGTGGACGGTGAGGTCGGGGCCGGTGGCGGCGCGGACCTCCTCGACGGTGACGCCCGGGGCGAGCTCGCGCAGCACGAGGCCGTGGCCGGGTTCGACGTCGAGGACCGCGAGGTCGGTGATGACCCGGTGCACGCAAGCCCGGCCCGTCAGCGGCAGGGAACACTCCCGCACCAGCTTGTGGGTCCCGTCGCGGGCGACGTGCTCCATCATCACGATGACCCGCCGCGCGCCGTGCACGAGGTCCATCGCGCCACCCATCCCCTTCACCATCCGGCCGGGGATCATCCAGTTCGCGAGGTCACCCTGCGCGGAGACCTGCATCGCGCCGAGCACCGCGACGTCGACATGGCCGCCACGGATCATCCCGAACGACGTCGCCGAGTCGAAATACGACGCCCCCGGCAGCACGGTCACCGTCTCCTTGCCCGCGTTGACCAGGTCCGCGTCGACCCGGTCCGGAGCCGGGTAGGGGCCGACTCCCAGGATGCCGTTCTCGCTGTGCAACACCACCGTCACGTCGGCCGGCAGGTGACCCGGCACCAGGGTCGGCAGCCCGATCCCGAGATTGACGTACTGGCCGTCGACCAGCTCCCGCGCCACCCGCGCGGCGAGCCCGTCCCGTGTCAACGTCATGCCGTCACCGTCCTGCGTTCGATCCGCTTCTCCGGATCCGGCGCGTGCACCACCCGCTGGACCAGGATCCCCGGGGTGTGCACCTGGTCCGGGTCGAGCTCGCCGGGTTCCACCAGCTCCTCGACCTCGGCGATGGTCACCCGGCCCGCCGCCGCGCACAGCGGGTTGAAGTTCGCCGCACTCGCCCGGTAGACCAGGTTGCCGTGCCGGTCGCCGCGCCAGGCGTGCACCAACCCGAAGTCGCAGACGATTCCCCGTTCCAGGACGTACTCGGTGCCGTCGAACACCCGGGTCTCCTTGGGCGGGGACGCGAGCGCCACGCGACCGGAGGCGTCGTGGCGCAACGGGACGCCGCCCTCGGCGACCTGCGTGCCCACCCCGGCCGGGGTGTAGAACGCCGGGATGCCCGCCCCGCCCGCCCGCAGCCGCTCGGCGAGCGTGCCCTGCGGCACCAGTTCGACCTCCAGCTCGCCGGCCAGGAACTGGCGCTCGAACTCCTTGTTCTCCCCCACGTACGACCCTGTCGTGCGCCGGATCCGGCCCGCCCGCAGCAGCAGGCCGAGCCCCCAGTCGTCGACCCCGCAGTTGTTGCTCACGGTCTTCAGCCCGCCGACCCCGGCCGCCAGCAGGGCGTCGATCAGGACACTCGGGATGCCGCACAGCCCGAACCCCCCGACCGCCAGCGACGCCCCGTCCGGGATGTCGGCCACCGCCAGGGCCGCACTCGCGACCACCTTGTCCACCCGCGCACCCGCCTCCCACAGCAGTGGGCGGCACCACACCGGAGCCACCCGCACGTTAGCGTCCGCTAACCCAGACGAAGTTAGCCACAACTAACATCCCCGTCCAGCCCCCACCGCCCGATCAGGCTCAGGCGACGGCGACCGGGCCGCGCCGCGCCGCTCCCGTACTCCGGCCGGCGCGCCGTGACCCGCCGCCACGCAGGACCGTCGCTAGCCCTTCAGGCCGGCGAGGATGCGGGAGATGACCTCGGGGGTGATGGGGGCGGGCGAGTAGAAACTCACCCGGTCGGCGATGTCGCCGACGCGGGCCCGGATCTGCTTCGGGATGTCCTCCGGGGTGCCCCGCGCCGTGAAGACCTCCAGCACCTCCTCGGTGACGAGCGAGCCGAGGTCCTGCCACCGGCCGTCGCGGGTCAGCTCGTAGAGGTCGCGCTGCAGGCCGCCCCAGCCGTGCAGCTCCAGGACCGCGCTGTAGGCGGGGGTGGAGGCGTAGAAGGCGAAGTGCTGGCGCAGCTTCTTCTCCGACTCGGCCAGCTCCTCCTCGGTGTCCCCGGTGGCGATGAGGGTCGGGAAGGTCAGCTCGACGTCCGAGCGCTTGCGCCCGGCCCGCGCCAGGCCCCGCTCCAGCGCCGGCAGGGTCACCTCGCGCACGAACCGCTCGGAGGACAGGCCGTGCAGCAGGATCCCGTCGGAGACCTCGCCAGCGACCTCGGTCATGCGCGGCCCGAGGGCGGCGAGCTGGATACGCGGCGTCCCGTACGGGTTGGGCCCGGGGTTGAAGAACGGCGTCATCAGGGTGTGCTGGTAGAACTCGCCCTGGAAGTCGAGGCGCTCGCCGTCGTTCCAGCACCGCCAGATCGCCTGGATGGCGAGAACGATCTCCCGCATGCGCTTGGCCGGCTCGGACCACACGGCGCTGAAGCGCTTCTCGATGTGCGGCTTGACCTGCGATCCGAGCCCGAGGACGAACCGACCCCCGCTGATGGTGTGCAGGTCGTTGGCGACCATCGCCAGGTGCATGGGGCTGCGCGGGAAGGCCACGGCGACGCCGGTGCGGATCATGACGCGTTCGGTCGCCTGCGCCGCCAGGACCACGGGCAGGAACGGGTCGTGCGCGGTCTCCGGGACGTACAGCGCGTCGTAGCCCAGGGACTCGAGTTCGCGTGATCGGCTGGCGATGTCGTCAAGATCGGCCCACAGACCAACGTCGACCTTCACGTCCACTCCTTAAGTTGGATCAGATAGATGATTTGAGTAAGCTACCTTAATAGTCGCTATCGCGGCAGCCGCACGAGCGGTCGGCTGCGTCACTGACCGGGCAGCACGTGCTGGACGAACGGCGTTTGCTGGTCGAGGGCATGCCACCGGCGCCCCAGGATCGAGAGGAGACCGCCCGTGCTTCCGGGTGTGACAGCGGATCAGAGACTGTTCGCCGAGACGGCCGAGCGCTTCATCAGGTCGACCTGCCCCGTCTCGACGGTGCGCCGGGTGGCGCAGCGGGAGGAGGAGCTCGACGGCGGCTACTTCACCGAGATCGGCGAGCTGGGCTGGCTGGCGCTGTTCGTGCCCGAGGAGCACGGCGGCGGCAGCCCATCCGGTCGGCCGGTCCTCGACGCCGGCCTCATCGCCGAGCAGCGGGGCCGCTACCTGCAGCCCGGAGGGGTCGTCGGGTCGAACGTGGCGGCGCTGGCGCTCACGCTCGGCGGCACCGGCGAGCAGCGCGCCCTGCTTGACGACCTCGCCGGCGGCAAGGCCCTCGCGGCCTGGGCGCTCGGCGACCCGGTGGGTGGCTGGGAGGCGTCGGCCGGCGTCAAGGTCCGCCGCGGCGACACCGGCTTCGTCCTGTCCGGCACCAAGGGCCTCGTCCAGGACGCCCACCTGGCCGACTGGTTCCTCGTCAGCGCCGCGGTGGACGGCCGCCCGGCGCTGTTCTGGCTGCCCGCCGACGCCCCCGGGCTCACCGTCGAGCCGCTGGCCGGGCTCGACCTGACCCACCGGTACGCCGAGCTGGTCCTGCGCGACGTCGCCGCGCCCGCCTCCGCGGTGGTCGGGCAGATCGGCGGCGACGACGATCTCGGCGAGCGGCTGCTGCAGGTCGCCACGGTGCTGACGGTCGCCGAGATGGTGGGCGCGATCGGCGAGCTGTTCGCGATGACGCTGGAGCATGCCCGCAACCGCGCGGCGTTCGGCCGGGTGATCGGCTCGTTCCAGGCGGTGAAACACCAGCTCGCCGACCTCAGCCTCGCGGTGGAGTGCAGCCGTGCCATCGCCGGCGGAGCGCTCACGGCCGTGCAGGAGCAGGCGCCCGACGCCGCGGAGCTGGCCAGCGCGGCCAAGGCGTTCGTCGGTGACGCCGCGATCGACGTCTCCCAGGGCTGCCTGCAACTGCATGGCGGCATCGGCTACACGTGGGAGCACGACCTGCACCTCTACCTGCGCCGGCTGGCGACCGACCGGGTCGTGTTCGGCGACCCCGCCTGGCACCGCGAGCGCATCTGCCGGCTGCACGGCCTGTGAGAGCGGGCGACGACCGATGAGCACACCCCGGCGAGCGGAGGAAGGGCGATGAGCGGACAGACAGCGGATGGGCAGGCAGCCGGCGGGCGGCTGGCGGGCAAGGCGACAACGGGCGAGGGGACAGCGGGCGAGGGGACGGCGCCCGCCCTCGAGGACTACCGGCGCGAGGTGCGGGCCTGGCTCGCGGCGAACCTGGATCGCCGGGACGACGACGCCCCGGCCCGCCTGCGCGGCGGCGACGCCGCCAACCTCTCCCCCGAGCGGGTCGCCCAGCAACGGGACCTGCAGCGCCGCGTCTACGAGGGCGGCTATGCCGGCATCACCTGGCCCGCGCAGTTCGGCGGGCAGGGCCTCACCCCCGCCCACGAGGAGATCTTCGCGCAGGAGAGCCGCGGCTACGTCGTGGCGGACCTGGGCATCGCCGGCCTCACGACCACCCGGGTCTGCGGGCCGACGATCCTCGCCCACGGCACGGACGAGTTCCGCCGCACCCACATCCCGCGGATGCTCTCCGGCGAGGAGATCTGGGTGCAGCTGTTCTCCGAGCCGGGCGCGGGTTCCGACCTCGCCGGCGTGTCGACCCGGGCGACCCGCACCGACACCGGCGACTGGGTGCTCAACGGGTCGAAGGTGTGGACCAGCGGCGCCTACTACGCCGACTACGGCCTGTGCCTGGCCCGGACCGACCCGACCGTCCCGAAGCACCGGGGGCTGACCTGGTTCGGCGTGCCGCTGACCAGCGACGGCGTGACGATCCGGCCGATCCGGGAGATCAACGGCAGCTCGGAGTTCTGCGAGGAGTTCTTCGACGACGTGGTCGTCTCCGACGCCAACCGGATCGGTGCCGTCGGGGACGGCTGGACGGTCGCCCGCACGATGATGGTCTTCGAGCGGCTCGGCGGCGACCCCGACGAGACGCCCCGCCACTCCGGTGCCCGCGAGCTCGCCCCCGACCTCGTCGCCCTGGCCCGCCGGGTGGGCCGTCAGGGCGACCCGGTGACCCGCCAGCTCATCGCCCGCGCCCACGTCATCGACCTCGTCAAGGAGCAGCTCGACGCCTACGTCGCCGCCCTGACCGAGTCGGGGGCGGCCAACCCGAACCTGGGCTCGTACAGCAAGCTCGCCGCCGGCACGCTCAACCCGGTCCGGGCGTCGATCGGCCTGGAGATCGCCGCCGCCGCCGGCGTCGTCTGGCATCCGCAGGACACCGAGGCGTCGACGACGGCGCTGAACTACCTCAACGGCCGGATCCTGGCCATCGCCGGCGGCACCAACGAGATGCAGCGCAACGGGATCAGCGAGCGGGTCCTCGGGCTGCCCCGGGAACCCGCCCACGACCTCGACCGCCCCTTCAACGAGCTGCGCCACAACTGACCAACGCCCGTCTCACCACCGCCGTCTGGCCACCGTCTCACCACCGCCGTCTGACCACTCGGCCGTCTGGCTCAGGTCATCGGCCGCTCAGCCCAGCTGCAGCGAGCGGCCGATGATCTCCTTCATGATCTCGTTGGAGCCACCGAGGATGCGGCTGATCCGGCTGTCGCGGTACATCCGGGCGATCGGGTACTCGTTCATCCAGCCGTAGCCGCCGTGCAGCTGCACCCCGGCATCCACCGCGGCGTCCTCCAGCTCGGTGGCGCACAGCTTCGCCGCCGCCGCCTCGACCCCGGTCAGCTCGCCGGCGACCAGGGCGGCCAGGCAGGCGTCGACGAAGGACCGGGCCATCAGCGCGCGGGCCTGCAGGTCGGCGAGGACGAAGCGGGTGTTCTGGAAGCTGCCGATCGGCTTGCCGAACGCCTTGCGCTCGCGCACGTAGGCGGTCGTGAGCTCCAGCGCGCGAAAGACGTTCTGCACCGAGGAGATCGCGATCGACAGGCGTTCCTTCGCCAGGTTGCGCATGAGGTAGTGCAGGCCCTCGTTCTCCTCGCCGAGCAGGTTGGCGACCGGGACGCGGGCGTCGGTGAAGAACAGTTCGGCGGTGTCCTGCGAGCGGGCGCCGACCTTGTCCAGGCGGCGGCCACGCTCGAAGCCGGGAGTGTCGCGCTCGACGACGATGAGGCTGATCCCCTGGTCGCCGTCCGCGCGGGTCGTCTTCGCGCACAGCACCACCAGGTCGGCGAGGATGCCGTTGCTGATGAACGTCTTGGACCCGTTGATGACGTAGTGGTCGCCGTCGCGCACCGCCGTGGTGCGCATGCCCCGCAGGTCGCTGCCGGCAACGGGCTCGGTCATCGCGATCGCCGTGATCAACTCGCCGCGGACGTAGCCGGGCAGCCAGCGCGCCTTCTGTTCGTCGGTCGTCAGCTCCAGCAGGTACGGACCGATCAGGTCGTTGTGCAGTTGGATGGCGAAGCCGCCGATGCCGGCGGTGGCGAACTCCTCGGCGACGACGGCGCCGTAGCGGGGGTCGTCGATGCCCGCGCCGCCGTACTGCTCGGGCACGGCCGGGCCGAGCAGGCCCACCTCGCCGGCCCGCAGCCAGGCGGCCCGGTCGACGATGCCCTCGGCCTCCCACCGGTCGTTGTGCGGCAGGCACTCCTTCTCGACGAAGGTGCGGGCCAGCCGGCGGTACTCCTCGTGGTCGGGGGTGAAGACGGAACGCTGCATCTCGTGACCTCCGCGGGGATCGTCTGGCAGCATCACAGGGTAGACGGTAAATAGAATCTAATCATCTGAAGGATATAGCTTGTGCAGGTAATGGCGGCTACAGTGCTGCCATGACCGGTCTCCTGCGCCGCGCGCCGGCGAACGACCACTGGTACGCCGCCGGGCTGCACACCACCCAGACCCTGGTCGACGCGTTACGAGACGGCGCCGCGCGGCACCCCCAGTCGATGATGATCTTCGACTCGGAGACACATCCGGCGTCGGCCCCGCTGATCGAGATCCACCGCCGCGGCGCCCGCCTCGCCGGCGCGTTCACCCGACTCGGGCTGCGACGCGGCGACGTGATCGCCTGCCAGGTCCCCAACTGGCTGGAGGGCGCGATCGTCTACCACGCGGCGATCTCGCTGGGGCTGGTCATGGTGCCCGTCGTGCACATCTACGGGCCGGTCGAGGTCGGCTACATCCTGCGGCAGTCGGGCGCGCGGGCGCTGGTCATGCCCGACCGCTGGCGCTCCATCGACTACCTCGAACGGTTCTCCGCGGTCGGCGACTGCCCCGACCTGGAACACGTGATCACCATCGGCGAGCGGACGGCGCCGGGCGGGGTCACCCTGGCGGCACTGGAGGCGCTCGACGCCGACCCGCCGGCACCGCCCGCGCTGCACGCCGACGACGTCTGCATGGTCATCTACACCTCGGGCACCACCAGCGCCCCCAAGGGCGTGCAGCACACCCACAACACCCTGCTCGCCGAGATGCGGGCGCTGGCCGACGCCGACGCCGGCGCCCCGGACGCGGTGCACCTCTCGCCGTTCCCCGCCGGGCACATGGGCGGGGTCCTGCTGCTCGGCCGGGCGTTCCTGTCGGGCCGCACGAGCATCCTCGTCGACTCGTGGAACACCGAACGCGTCGCGCGGGTGATCCGCGAGCGCGGGGTGAGCTGGCTCGGGGCCACCCCGTTCTTCCTCAGTAGCCTGCTCGCCGACGTCCGCGACACCGGCGTGCCGATGCCGTCGCTCGACGAGATCCACCTCGGCGGCGCGGGCGTGCCGCCGGAACTCGTCCTGGCCGCCGAGGCGGCCGGCTGGCGGGCGTTTCGCTCCTACGGCTCCACCGAGCATCCGACGGTGACGGTGTCCGCCGTGTCGGACCCGGTCGAGGTGCGCGCCTACACCGACGGCGTCGCCTTCGGCGCCAACCGCCTCCGGATCGTCGACGACGACGGCCGGGACCTGCCGCCCGGCACCCCCGGCGAGGTCGTGACCCTCGGCCCGGAGCTGTTCGTCGGCTACACCGACGCCGCGCTCAACGCCGAGGCGTTCCTCGACGGCGGCTGGTTTCGCACCGGCGACATCGGCACCCTCGACGACGGCGGCCACCTCACCATCGTCGACCGGAAGAAGGACATCATCATCCGCGGCGGGGAGAACATCTCCTCCACCGAGGTCGAGGGCGTCCTGCTGCGCCATCCGGCGATCGTCGAGGCGGCGGTGACGGCGATGCCCGACCCGCTCTACGGCGAGCGGGTCTGCGCGTTCGTCATCGTCGAACCCGGCCGCGAGCTCTCCCTCGGCGACCTCGTCGAGCACTTCGTCGCCGTCGGCGTGGCCAAGCACAAGACCCCCGAACGCCTCGAGATCGTCACCGAGCTGCCCCGCACCGCGGCCGGCAAGGTCCGCAAGGCGGACCTGCGCGCCCGCCTGCGCGCCCCCGCCCCCGTTCCCGCCGACGCCGGTCAGGGCGGCCGGGACTCCCAGCGCGCCGGCCGCTGAGCGACGCGAACGGATCTGCGCGATGGTCCACGGACTCGACCGCGGTGAGCGCGCCGCGCTGGTCGTCAGCGAGTGCCTGCGCGGCACCCTCGACCCCGAACTGGCGATCTTCGCCGGGCTCGCCGAACAGGCCGCCGACCGCGGCATACTCCCGCGCATCGCCGCGCTCGCCGCGGACTTCCGCGCGTTCGGGCTGCCGGTGGTGCACATCCACGTGGCGCACCGGCCGGACTTCGGCGCGTTCAGCGACACCAACCCCGTCTCGGCGAAGGTGCGCCGCGAACAGCGGGTGCTCGCCGGCACCCCGCAGGCCGAGCCGATGCCCCAGGTCGCGCCCCTGCCCGGCGACTACGTCAGCATGCGCCGCTCGGGCCTGGCGATGTGGTATGGCACCGACCTCGACTCCACCCTGCGCAACCTGCGCGTCGACACGGTCGTCCTGACCGGCGTGTCGACGAACATGGCGCTGCTCGGCGGCGCCCTCGGCGCGACCGACCGCGGCTACCGCAGTGTCCTCGTCGAGGACGCCGCGGCCGGGGCGAGCGCCGAGTCGCACACCTGGATCGTCGCCAACCTGCTGCGCCTGCTGTCGACGGTCGCCCGCGCCGACGAGGTCCGCGCCGACCTCGCCCGCCGCCGGGGCGCCGCACCGGCCACGCCCTCGCGCCCTTGACTCAACACCCGCCCTGAGGATGGCTCCCGACCGAGGTGACGAACGGGTATGACCCCAACTGGTAGACGCGACCGGCCCGCCGCGGCCGGTCAGGGTGGGCCAGGGGATCGTGACGGTGCCAGCGCCGTCGTTGTTGCCAGCGCCGTTGCCTTCAGGGTCGGGGTTGTCGCCGCCGGGGCGGGTATCGATGTCGGTGGGGCGTTCACGTATATGACGGCCGAGCCGGGCGAGTTCCGCGGGGTCGAACGTGGCAGCAGAAGTAAGCAGGAACTGTTCGGCTGATCGTGCCGGCGATCAGGGCGGCGGTACTCGTCGCGCCTTCCCGCAGCGCGCTGCCTCGGCCATGCATCTCCCGCACCAGACCGAGACGGACCGCGGCGAGACGGACCAGCAACGCCGAGCAGTCCAGAGCCGCGCCGTCGAGCTCGGGATCGGCCAACCCCCAATGTCGAACGTATGTTCGCCCGGGTGACCGATATAGGGAAAGGGCCCACCGACGCGTGCACGAGCAATTGTCAAGACCTGTAGATGGGAGCCGCACCGACCCAGCGGTGATAGGCGTCCACGTCGACGTTGCTGCCGCACATGATGGTGACCACGCGTCAGCCGGTGAAGCGGTCACGGTCTTCGAGGATCGCCGCGATGCCGAGCGCGGCCGACGGTTCCGGCGAGGCCAGCGTGGTCGAGGAGTATCCGCATACCGGCGATGATCGACGCCTTCTGGACCAGGACAGCGTCGTCAGCGACCAGAGAAGCCGAAGCTAGGACCGGGACGCCGTCATGCGGCGGTCTGGCGGGCGTCGCGGTGGGCTTGGGCCGCGACCATCAGGACGTCGAGCGCGTCGCGGGTGCGCAGCAGGTCCTCGATGTGGGTGGAGAGCCGGTCGCGCTCCTTGGCCATGCGCTCCATCGCGGCGTCGGAATTCTCGTCGCTGGGCGAGTCGAGGCACGGCAGCAGTTCGGTGACGGTGCGGCTGGACAGCCCGGCCGTATACAGGCGCCGGATGAAGGCGACCCGCTCGACATCGTCCTGCGTGTAGTGCCGCTGCCCGCCGGCGCTGCGGGTGCTGGTGAGCAGTCCCTGCTCCTCGTAGTAGCGCAGCGAACGGACACTGACTCCGGCCAGCGCCGCGAGTTCGCCGATCCGCATCTCACCCTCCCGGCTGTGATCCCGCCCCTACGACTTGCCTCTCACATTGATGTCAGGTTTTAGCGTACCTGTCGGGCTCGCCGTTCCGAGGCCTTTGACCAGGTATGAAGGAGTTCCGGCATGATCACGCTGTTCGACCGCTACCGCCTCGGCGGTCTGGAGCTACCCAACCGTGTCGTGATGGCCCCGATGACCCGGGTCCGGGCCGCGGCGGGGAGCCTCGCGACCCCGTCCATGGCGGTCTACTACGCCCAGCGGGCCACCGCCGGGTTGATCGTCAGCGAGGGGGTGCAGCCCAGCCTGGTCGGGCAGTCCAACCCGGGCACCCCGGGCCTGTACACCGACGAGCAGGTGGCCGCCTGGCGGCCCGTCACCGACGCCGTGCACGCCAACGGCGGGCGCATCTTCGCTCAGATCATGCACGGCGGCCGGGTCTCGCACCCCGACACCACCGGTCTCCAGCCGGTCGGGCCGTCCGCTGTCGCCGCCGTGGGCGACGTGTTCACCCCGACCGGGCCGCAGGCCGCGCCGGTCCCCCGCGTCCTGGACGCCTCCGAGGTGCCCGAGCAGGCCCGCTCGTACGCCGAGGCCGCCCGGCGCGCCATCGACGCCGGATTCGACGGCGTCGAACTGCACGGCGCGAACGGCTACCTGATCTCGCAGTTCCTGTCGTCCAACGCCAACCTGCGCACCGACTCGTATGGCGGCCCGATCGCCCACCGCATCCGTTTCGCCGTCGAGGCGGTCGCCGCCACGGTGGACGCCGTGGGCGCGGCCCGCACCGCGATCAGGCTCTCGCCCGGCGGCACCTTCTGGGGCGTCGAGGAGACCGAGGTGCCGGAGCTGTACGCGGCTCTGCTCGCCGAACTCGTCCGCTTCGACCTCGCCTACGTGCACCTGGAGGCGACTGCCGAGGAGAAGGTGCTGGTCGGGCTGCGCCGCGCGTGGCCGGGCAGCCTGATCATGAATCCGGTGTTGCCGATGGGCCCGAAGCAGGTCGACCGGACCGCCGCCGACCACTGGCTCGGCCTGGGCGCGGATCTGATCAGCTTTGGCCGTGCCTTCATCGCCAACCCCGACCTGGTGGAACGGCTGCGCACCGGCCTGCCGGTCGCACCCGCCGACATGGCCACGTACTACCAGGGCGGCGACGCGGGCTATCTCACCTACCCGGCGTACCAGTACACCGCCTGACCGGAGCAAGCGGACGCAGGGGCGGAACGGTCCGGCTCTGCATCGAGACACGAAGGACGAGAAGGAACAATGAATTCGCTCCAGGACAAGGCCGCCACCACCGCAAGCACGGAACTGTCTGACCAGACGGCCATCATCATTGCCGGCCGGGTCTTCGTCCCGGTCGGTGACGTCGAGACGTTCATCACCGAGGCACAGGCGACGTACCCGGTCGCCGCAGCGAACCCGGGAAACGTGCTGATCTCGTTCTGCGTGGAGGACGCGGCGACCGGAACCGTCACGGTGCTCGAGCAATGGACGTCCCAGGAGGCGCTCGATCGGCACCTGGCCACACCGGAGGTCATGGCGCTCTTCGCCAAGTGGAGCCCGCACATGCGCAATGAGGTGCGCAAGTTCGACGCGCTCAACGAGAGAGACCCCCGGGCCTGAGACCACCAGCATCCGGGCTGAACTACGTCGACGCCGCCGCAGACGTCCCAGCCCGAATATCTCGGTGCGCTGGGGACGGGGACGCCTTCTCGGCCTCGACACACCGGGCTAGTGCAACGTTCCTCAAGGCCGGGGTAGATCGGGTGGGTCGGGGTATCACCGTGTTTTGGTGAGGAGCACGTCATNCCGACTTTCCTGTCCGCGCGGCTCCCGGGTGATCCGGCCGAGGAGCAGAAGATCTGCCAGCTGGCTGGGGCCCGGCACGCTCCGGCCGACTGGATCCTGCGTGCCCGGATCATCATGGCCAGCTGGTCGGGCAACCACGTCCCCCAGATCGCCGCCGCGGTGGGCTGCCACCCCAAGACGGTGCGCCTGTGGCTGCACCGGTTCAACACCGACGGCCTGGACGGGCTGGCCGACCAGCCGATCCCCGGACGCCCACGGCGGATCACCGAGACCGAAC
>NZ_LJPA01000063.1:0-15759 GCF_001414035.1 Frankia sp. ACN1ag
GGGCTGAACCGGTCGGTTCTGAACGCCGCATGGGGACGCGTCGGCGCGCATCTCGCCTACAAGACGGCCCGCGTGGGTGGGGTGCTGGTGAGGGTTCCGGCGCCGTACACGTCGCAGCGCTGTCACGTCTGCGGGGTCGTCGACCGGGTGTCCCGCCCCGACCAGGNAACATTCCTGTGCACGTCGTGTGGCTGGTCGGGGAACGCGGATACCAACGCAAGTCTGAACATCAGGGCGGCTGGACTGTCGTCCATGGACGTGGAGATCTCCGGGTTGCCGGGGACGGTGAAGCGTCAACCACCCGGGAAGGCGGCATGATCCCCACCGGGAGTCCCCCTCGTTCACGAGGAGGAGGAAGCCAAAATTGGGTTGACTGGACTGTCGTCGACCCTCCGGTATGTGCAGGACTCCGCCGGGGACGCTGGTCAGGCGTGCGCGCCCGGGCGCCACAGCACGTCCCCCTGCGGGTTTGCCACCCGGGCGAGGATGAACAGCAGGTCCGACAGGCGGTTGAGGTACTTGGCGGCCAGCGGGCCGGTGCGCTCGGGCTCGGCGTCGAGCAGGGCCCAGACGGAGCGCTCGGCGCGGCGGGCCACGGTGCGGGCGGTGTGCAGCAGGGCCGCGCCCGGCGTGCCACCGGGCAGGATGAACGAGTCGAGCTTCGGCAGGTCGGCGTTGAAGCGGTCACACGCCTCCTCCAGCCGGTCGACGTACGCCGCGGTGATCCGCAGCGGGGGATAGGCCGGCTCGGCCACGACCGGCGTGCACAGGTCCGCGCCGACGTCGAACAGGTCGTTCTGGACCTGCCCGAGCACCGCCCGCACGTCGTCGGCCAGCCCTCCGAGGGCGAGCGCCACGCCGATCGCCGCGTTCGCCTCGTCGACGTCCGCGTAGGCGGCCAGCCGCGGATCCGTCTTCGCCACCCGGGACATGTCGCCCAGCGCCGTCGTGCCGTCATCCCCGGTGCGGGTGTAGATCCGGGTGAGGTGTACCGCCATGCCCCCACTCTAGGGAGCGGCCCCCCGTCAGGCGTCGCGCCCGCGCTCCCTCGCCGCCCGCGCCCCCGCGCCTTCACCGGCGAAGCACCCCGTGAGATCGATTGCGGTGCGTCCTGCACGGTCTGAGGCCCGGAAGCGTGCACAACGCATCTCGGACACCGGAGCAGCTCCGGTTCGCGGCCAATCAAGCTGTTGCGGGTTGCCACAGAACCGGCGGCACCCTCACGCGGCGCCGCCGGGACATGACCCAGCCGGAGGCGTGTGCGGTGGGGTTGGCGGTTGCTGCGGCGCTGTCTCACGCGCACGCCCGCGGGGTGCTGCACCGTGACATCAAGGCCGACAACGTGCTGTTCCGGGCTTGGGGAACATCGGTACAGCGGCTGGCGCTGAGAACGATCTTGAGTAGTGGGCGGTGAACTTCCAGCCCGGGTGGTCTGCTTCCTGGGGCCCTTCGGCCAAAGATCCATGGTCTGTAGCGGCGGGTGGTTGGCTCCGCCGCCTGCCGGTGGAATTTCCGACGGATGACCAGGCCGAGGCGTACGGGAAGTTCGTCGGAGGAGCCGACGCGCCCGGAGTTGGAGCGCTTCTTCTTCCTGGACGACGTGGACCGCGATCTGATCGCGCTGCGCCGTACGCAGTACCACCAACTGGGCTTCGCGCTACAGATGTGCACGGTGCGCTACATCATGACCCCAGGGGTCAGCCCGGGCCGCGAAGCCCTGACCCGCTCCCGGCTGGTCCACGTAGACCAGTACTACCTGCTACTACCTGCGCGCGGANACCATCGCTACGGCCAACGCCGCCCTGATCGAGGCCCAGGCGAAGGTGCCGCAGTCCCGCCCAGGGGGTGAAGCTGGGAAGGTGATGACGACCTGCGGAGAGCACGGGGCGTGGGAGTGCCGCGAGATCTTCGGTCTCGCCACCGCGGAAGTTCGCCTGGCATGACCTGCTGCCCGTCAGTCNGACAGCCAGTGCAGCTCGTGCGCCAGGGTCTTGGCGACGGCACGGACGCGGCGGTGTAGTGGCGACTGTTCGCGCGGAAGGACCAGGTGGATCGTCAGGCTGGGTGCGCCGTGCAGCGGTCGCCAGGTGATGCCGGGCGGTGGTGCCGTGACGGCGGNCTCGCCGGCCGGGGCGAGGGTGAGCCCGTCGCGCAGGTCGCGCTGTGACATGTCGAAAGCGACTGTGGGCGTGTGGAATCGGGGATGTGGCCGGGTATCGCGGAACAACGCGGCCAGCTGGTCGTGGATCACGGGGTTGGCCGCACGGTCGGGGAGTCGCAGCGGATACGCGGCCGCGGCGGCGATCTCGATCTCCGGGTGTTCGGCCAGCGGATGGTGCTGCGCCAATTGGACGCCGATCCGCTCACGCCGCAGCAGGTACCGGCGCACGCCACGGCCCGGCTGTTCACCGCGGGTGATCCCGGCATCGATGCGGCCGTCGGCGACCGCGGGGGAGATCTCCGGTGTCGCCATCGGGACCGCGCCGACCTCGAGTCCGCTGTTGCCGCGAATCAGCCTGTCCACCAGGGCCGGTGCCGTCTCGGCCCCGGCGCTGAGGCTGTATCCGATGCGCAGCGTGCCCAGTTCACCGGCCGCCGCGCTCCGGACGGTGTCCCATGCCCGATCCAGCGCCGCCAGCGCGGGCGGCGCGGACTCCGCCAAAGCCGCGCCGGCCGTGGTCAAGACGACGCTACGCGTGTTGCGGACCAGCAGGGCCGTACCGAGTTCCGCCTCCAATCGGCGCATCCGGGCGCTGAGCGCGGGCTGTGCGATACCGATCCGTGCGGCCGCGCGGGTGAAGTTCAACTCCTGCGCCAGCACCANGAAGTACCGCAGGCTCACCGTATCCGGCGCCACGTGCCCTCCCTGCCGATTGATAGCNATCCGTTCTGAGCCTATCCCGTACCGGTATTTCCCTCGACCGCACGCCAAGCCCTAACCTGCGCATATGACGATTCAACTGACCGCGGTCCTGGACATCGCACTCACGCGGCCCGCCGACCCTGATCTGGACGGAGGTCGTCATGCATAAGTTGGTGGTCCTGTATTCCAAGCCCGCCGACCCTGACCACTTCCGCGACTACTACGTGACCAACCACCTTCCACTGGTCATGAATTGGCCCGGCCTGCTTGCGTGGCGCTACAGCTTCGACGTGGCGGCGACCACGGGAGAAGCGCCGTATTTCGCGGTCTTCGAGGGCGACTTCGCTGACGCCGCCGCCATGGCCGCGGCGCGGGCGTCGCCGCAAGGCCAGCGGGTAGCCGCCGATGTCGCCAACTACGCCACCGGCGGTGCGGTCATCATCCACTATCCGGTGCAGGACGGCACCGGCTGACGTCGCCAACGCCAACAGCACCGGCTGCCTGGCCGCCCACCTGCTCGACACGACAGGGGCACAGACGGTCGCGATCGAGGTGGAGCAGGGCGACAGCCTCGGTCGACCGGCCAGCGTGCTCGCTTCGGCCCGACGCGGGCCGGCGGGCATCACGACCCGGGTCGGCGGGTTAGCGGTGGTCCGCGACGGACACCGAGGCGACAGCTAGACCGTCCTCTTAGCGGTTCGCCGGACTCGAAGGACCCCACCCCGTCGCCGAGCCCGTCGGCGACCCGGCCGGCCGAGAAGCCGCCGTCGTCGACCTTCGCGTCGACGGCGAGCGCGCGGCCGCCCGCGGTGACCGCGCCGGTCGTCGTGCTGAACAACTCGCGGATCAGTGGGCTGGCCGACTCTGCGGCCCGGCAGGTGGAGGCGGTCGGCTTCCCCATGTCGCGGACGGGTAGCTACCTGTCGATCTACAACGTGCCGGTGTCCACGGTCTTCTACGACGACGCGCACCGTGACGCCGCCCAGGCGCTCATGGACACCATCCCCAAGATCAAGGAAATTCTGCCCCGCTCGCAGGCGCAGATCGTCGCCTCCGACCCCCTGATCCTCGTCGTCACCCGCTACTGGCCGGCGGACTGACGCTTGCGAGGGCCGTTAGTTGTGGGCCAGTGGGCCCGGCGAGCAGGCGCCGCGCCACGCCGACGACTGAACCCGGGCGCCGGCCGATTGTCGTTGCTGACCGCACCGCGGGAGGCGCACCGCACCGCGGGAGGCGCACCCCCGGGGTGTCGGCGGTTCCCTCGGGAGAGGGGTCTCAGAGGCGGGCGTAGATCGCGGACGCGTCGTCGCTCACCCCGAAGCGGGGGAAGCGCGAGCAGCTCGGGTCGGCGCGCTCCGCCGCCCGCAGCCGGTCGAGCAGCTCCGCCTCGCGGCCCGCGGCGATCTCGTCGAGCAGCTCGGTGTCGTCGCGAACCAGGCCGAAGGGCCGGACGGCGCGGGCGAATCCGTCGGACATCGCCACCAACTCCGTCCCCGGGGCCACCGCGAGCGTGGTGGCGTACGCATGCTCGGCCGCGGCCGGCACGTCCGACAGCATCCAGGAGCCCCGCGGGGTGTTGCGCCACCGTCGACGTTCCCGGTTATGGGCGTGGGCGCGGGCGTAGGCGTCGGCGGCCGTCTCGCCGCGGTCCAGCTCGGTGCGGACCCGCTCGAGCAGCGCCTCCTCCACCCCGGCGAACTGCGGATCGACGAACTCGATCACGGTGGCGCCGGGCGGGCGCAGCAGGACCGGACTGTCACCGAGCAGGCACAGATCGAGTCGGCCGTCGCGGACGCGGGCCAGGCTCAGCGTCGCCGTCGGGAAGCCGTCGGCGGGCAGCCCGGCTCCACGCCCCTCGGCGCGGACGTGGCCGACAAGGTCTCGCAGCACCGCCCGCAGCGGACGACCCTCCCAGGGCACCTGGGCCAGGAACGCGTCGGCCACCGCGCTGAGCCAGGCCGCCGGGGAACGACCGTCCACCTGGACCTCGTCGCCCAGCGGGGTCGCGCCGTCGATCACCCACAGCCCGTCCGGACGGCAACCGGCCGCATCCTCGTTATCCGGCTTGTCCGACCGACTGATGGACCGCAGCACCCGCACCCGTCGGCCCCCACCCGGTCATGAGAAAACCCGCCGTCACGAGTATCACCCCGACGATCGCGGGGGCCAGCCGACGCCAGACCGACCCGCTGCCGCCCGCCGTCCCCGATGCGCAGGGCGTACTCGGCGCCGGTCGAGTCCTCGTCCTCGATCGCCCGCGCAATGCTGGCGCGGGCGGTGGTGAACGCGCCCCGCAACGTGGCGATCCTGGCGTGGGTGGCGTGGTAACGGGCGTACCGACCGTCGCTGAGCGCGATGGCTTGGCGGACGTGCCGTTCGGCGTCCAGAAGCAGGCGCGGGTCGCTGTCAGGATCACGCTCATGACGGTCCGCGATGACTTCGGCGGCCAGGTGCAGTACACCAGGAACACTCGCCAACCGCTCGACGGCCTCGACGGCGAAGGTCAACGCGGCATCGAGGTTCGCGGGGTCGTCGCCGAGTGCGGCGTAGTACTCGGCCTGCAGGTAGAAGAACATCGGGTGCCGGCCGAACCGAGACTGGTAGCGGTCGGTGTTCGCGCGGTGTCTGCGGTGGTCCTTGCGTCGCCAGGCTCGTACCTGCAGGCAGTAGAAGGCGTTGAACCGGGTCTGCTCGGGCAGGTCGGCGCCCTCGATGATCGCGGTGAGGGCTTCGTCGCCCGCGTCCGGCCCGGCCAGCAACGCTCGAGCGGCGGTGCCGAACCCCGGATCGGTCTCCGGCGGCAGGTCCGCCAGCCGCTGACGGAGACTGTCGCTCACCCCGATTTCCGTGGTGCAAAGAGTACGTTCCGCACATGCATTCGGTGAGCGTAGCCGGAGTGACACTCCACGAGAACGGGTCGATTCTGTGTATCCGGCGTAGGGACACCGGAGCCTGGCAGATTCCCGGCGGAGTCCTTGAACGCGGCGAGACCATCCAGGCCGGGCTGTGTCGTGAGGTTGCCGAGGAGACCGGCGCGTTTGTCCGGCCGGTCCGCTTGACGGGGGTCTACCTGAAGCCCTGGCCGGGCGGGGGGAGCCGTTCGTCCGGGCTCATGACGGGGTGTCCGTGGTGGGGGCGGACGGATCGGGATGAGGCGAGCGCGCAGGGTGGTGGGGGTCAATCCGGTGGGTGCCGGTGAAGATCTTTGCGCCAGGACCTAGCATCGAGGTCCGTGGAGCGCTTCGTCGTGACAGGCGGCACCCGACTGGCCGGCGAGGTAGCCGTCCCGGGCGCGAAGAACTCGGTTCTCAAACTGATGGCCGCGAGCCTGCTGGCCGCCGGTCGCACGACCCTGACCGCCGTTCCCGACATCCTCGACGTCACCGTGATGTCCGAGGTGCTGGTCGGACTCGGCGCGACGGTGGAGCGGGATGTCGGCGGTGGCCGGCTCGGCATCGACGTTCCCGAGACGCCCGGGTTCTCGGCCGACGGGGAGCTCGTCCGGCGGATCCGGGCGTCGGTGGCGGTACTCGGCCCACTGGTCGCCCGCTGCGGGGAGGCCCGGGTCGCCCTGCCCGGGGGGGACGCGATCGGCTCGCGGGCGCTCGACATCCACGTCAACGGGCTGGCCAAGCTCGGGGCGCTGGTGGACGTCGAGGGCGGCGCGCTGGTGGCGCGCTGCTCGGGTCGGCTACAGGGGGCGTCGATCTGGCTGGACTTCCCCAGCGTCGGCGCCACCGAGAACCTCCTCATGGCCGGCGTCCTCGCCAAGGGCACGACCGTGATCGACAACGCCGCCCAGGAACCCGAGATCGCCGACCTCTGCGCGATGCTGACGGCGATGGGCGGGCGCATCGACGGTGCGGGTTCGTCGACCCTGGTGATCGACGGTGTGGACGCGCTGTCCCCGGTCGAGCACCGGACGGTGCCGGACCGCATCGTCGCCGGCACGTACGCGATCGGCGCGCTGATGACCGGCGGCGACGTCATGATCCGGCACGGCCGGGCCGGGCATCTCGGGATCGTGCTGGAGAAGCTGGTGCAGGCCGGCGCGGAGATCGACGTCCGTGACGACGGGTTCCGCGTGGTCGGCCGGGACCGCCCGCGTTCGATCGACGTCGTGACCCTGCCCTACCCCGGGTTTCCGACGGATCTGCTGCCGCAGATCATCGCGCTGGAGGCGATCAGCAGCGGGACGTCGCTGATCACCGAGAACGTCTTCGACAGTCGCTTCGTGTTCTGCCGCGAGCTGCACAAGCTGGGCGCTGACCTGCGCACCGACGGCCATCACGTCATCGTGCGGCCCGCGGACCGGCTGACGGCGGCCCGGGTGATGGCGTCGGACGTGCGGGCCGGCGCGGGCCTGGTGCTTGCCGCCCTCGTCGCCGAGGGCGAGACCGAGGTGACCGACGTGTACCACATTGATCGTGGCTATGCCGGCTTCGTGGAGAACATGACCGCGCTCGGCGCCGACATCCGGCGGGTCTCCGACCGGGCGGTGGCCTGAGCGGCAGCCTGAGCCGCCTCAGGTCTGCCGAGCCGCCTCAGGTCTGCCGAGCCGCCTCAGGTCTGCCGAGCCGCCTCAGGTCTGCGAGGACAGCCCGCCGGGTGGGGTGGCCAGGGCGCGGGCGGCCCGGGCCGCGTCGGCGCCGAAGACGAGCACGTGCCGGCGCTGCCGGGGTCGGGACAGGATGTTGCCGGCGGCGTCGATGTGCAGCGGGGTCATCGCCATCGCCCAGGTGGAGCGGATGCCCCGGGTGCGCAGGGCGGCCCGGGCCCGGCTCACCTCGGCCGGCGTGTCGACGACCGCGACGGGGACGAGCAGCCCGAAGTCGTGACCGAGCACGACCCCGCGGGGCAGTGCCCGCAGCGGGGTGGACGCCCAGCGCGCCATGACCATCAGCAACCCCACGGTCAGCATCGCCAACGCCGGTTCGACGAAGTACTGCGCCGAGTTCACGGCCACCTGGCACCTCCGAATCACCGCGCCGCAACCGGGTCACGGGGGCGCGCGGGAGCCTCGGACGGAGCTCCTCGCCCGTCGACATCCGGTCTCCATGGTCCCAGACGCACGGCGGATCGGCAGGAGTTCCCGCCCCGATCCGTCCTGATCCCGTCGCGGAATCCGACAGAGGAAACATCGCGCCGCGATGGCTGGGATCATCGAGGTAACCGGCCCCGACCCCCCGTGGCCGAGCGACGACGGTTCGGACGAGGCGAGAGGGCGTAAGGCGGTCCGTCATGCGCGGAACCGCACCTGGGTGCTACCCGCGGTCGACGCGGATAGCTGGTAGCGCCGGCGTCACGGTGAGCGGGGGTGCCGGGCGGCCGGGGACGGGAGACCACATGAACAACGACGTGAACGTGGTGCACATGTACGGTCCGCGCGGGGCGGGCGGCCGCTGCGGGCAGGCGGTGCGGCTGGTGGGCAGGGTGGACGTGCGGACGGTGGGCGCGTTGCGGTCCCTGCTGCACGCCGCCATCGACAACGGCAGCGGGCCGCTGCGCGTCGATGTCGCCGGGTTGGAACTCGGCGACCATGCGGCGCTCGGGGTGCTGCTCGGCGGGGCGCGCCGGGCCAGGGCGGCGGGCCGATCCATGGTGCTCGTCGACGTGCCGAGCGCGCTGGGCCGGATGTTCGCCGCCAACCGGCTCGGGCGGCTGCTGCGGTTCGAGGAGCCGACCGAGCTGGTGCACGTCGGGCACGCCTGAGCCGCCTCGCGCCGCCGCCCTCGCGGCCGGCGACCGGGCGAAGCGGACCGAACCTGGGTGGATGCGCACCGTCATCCCGGGCGCGCCCGCGTGCCTACTGGACGTCCGATGCGGCATGCTTGCCGGGTACCTGCTGATCGGGTACTGCTTTCGGGTCACTGGCCCGGCTGATGACATGGTGGACGCCGGACGGAGGTCTGCAGGACGTGGAGGTGCCCGCGCGGGTGGATATCGCCGGCGAACGCAGTGCGCGGCCCGCGGGGCTTCTCGGCGTGCGTGAGGTGCGGCCGGTCGTCGCGGTCGCGGCGTTCCTCGTCGCGGTCCTGATCGGCGTGGCCATCGGCTACGCCACCGCCGACCGCGGCTCGGGCGACGGCACGACGGTCAACTCGTCCGGCCAGCCGGCGCCCGAGCTCACCCCCGCCCTGCGCACCGCACCGTGGGAGGGCATCCGCCAGCCGGGCCGGGCGCACCAGATGCGGGTCGACGACGAGCCGAACCCCACCGCGCTTCGGCTGGCCCTGTCCTGGACGGTCGCCGAGCAGATCAGGGCCGCGGGCAACAGCACGATCACCGCGGCTCAGGTCACCGTGCCGCAGGGCATGTTCTTCGGCGCCGTCGAGGGCGTCGACGCCGCGCACGACGCGTACTGGGCGATCGGCCGCATCGAGGTCGCGGGCGTTGCCAGCCGGCCGCCCGACCCGTACGTGTGGCGGCGGATCGGCACGGGGCCGTGGACGATCGTCAGGAACGGCCCGAACGCCTGCACGGCGATTCCCCCGGTCCTCATCCAGGAGTGGAAGGGCCAGCCCGCCCCCTGCGCGGGCTGAGCGTGCGCCGCGCCGACAGGCGGGGCTCAGTGGGTCGGCCTAGTCTCTGACTCGTCGCCCGCGGTCCGCGCGGGCTGAGGCCGGCGTGATGACCCCGCCCGCGCCTGCCGTCGGTCGGTCCCCGGCCCCGGCGCAGCGCCCCAGAGAGGCGGCGGCGATGACGGACCTGTCAACCCGCTCGGCGAATCCGCACGGCACCCGCACCCCGCAGTCGTCCTCCCGCCCCGAGGCCGGCGCCAACCGCCCCGCAGACGCCCGTTCCGACGCCGACACCGGTGCCGGCGCCGGGCGCGGAGCCCGGGATCGGGGCTGGATCATCCGCACCTACGCGGGACATTCCAGCCCCGCCGAGAGCAACACCCTGTACCGCCGCAACCTCGCGAAGGGCCAGACCGGCCTGTCGGTGGCCTTCGACCTGCCGACCCAGACCGGCTACGACCCGGATCATCCGCTCGCCCGCGGCGAGGTGGGCCGGGTCGGCGTGCCGATCGCGCACCTCGGTGACCTGCGCGATCTGTTCGACGGAATCCCGCTGGCCCGCACCAACACGTCGATGACGATCAACGCCACCGCCATGTGGCTGCTCGCGCTCTACCAGGTCGTCGCGCAGGAGCAGGGCGCCGACCCGGCCGAGCTCGCCGGCACCACGCAGAACGACATCATCAAGGAGTACCTCTCGCGGGGGACGTACATCTTCCCGCCGGGGCCGTCGCTGCGGCTGGTGACCGACCTGATCGCCTACTCGGTGGCGGAGCTGCCGCGGTGGAACCCGATCAACATCTGCAGCTATCACCTGCAGGAGGCCGGGGCGACCCCGGTGCAGGAGCTCGCGTTCACGATGTGCTCGGCGATCGCCGTGCTCGACGCCGTGGCGGCCACGGGGACGATCCCCGCCGCGCGGATGGGGGAGGTGTGTGCCCGGATCTCGTTCTTCGTCAACGCCGGGGAGCGTTTCGTCGAGGAGATGTGCAAGATGCGGGCGTTCGGGCAGCTGTGGGACGACCTGCTGCGCACCCGGTACGGGGTGAGTGACCCGGCGGCGCGCCGGTTCCGCTACGGCGTGCAGGTCAACTCGCTCGGGCTGACCGAGGCCCAGCCGGAGAACAACGTCATCCGGATCGTGCTGGAGACCCTGGGCGTCACCCTGTCGAAGGACGCGCGGTGCCGGGCGCTGCAGCTCCCGACCTGGAACGAGGCGCTCGGCCTGCCCAGGCCGTGGGACCAGCAGTGGTCCCTGCGCGTCCAGCAGATCCTCGCCCACGAGACCGACCTGCTGGAGTACGACGACCTGTTCACCGGCTCGCCCGTCGTCGAGGACCGGGTGCGCCGGCTGGTGGCGGACGCGACCGCCGAGATCGACCGGGTCCAGGCGATGGGCGGGGCGGTGGCCGCCGTCGAGAGCGGCTACCTGAAGTCGGCGCTGGTCTCCGCCCAGGCGGGCCGCCGCGCGCGGATCGAGAGCGGCGAGGATGTCGTCGTCGGCGTGAACCGGTTCACCGAGACCGAGCCGAGCCCGTTGCTCGCCGAGCTCGACACGGCGATCCAGACGGTCGACCCGGCCTTCGAGCCCGCGGCCCGGGAATCGCTCGCCGCCTGGCGGGCCGGGCGTGATCCGTCCGCCGTCCGGGAGGCGCTGCTCGGGCTGCGCACCGCCGCCGGCACCGAGGTGAACCTCGTCCCCGCGACGCTGGCCTGTGCACGGGCGGGCGTCACCACCGGAGAGTGGGCCGACACTCTGCGAGAGGTGTTCGGCGAGTACCGCGCACCGACCGGGGTGAGCGGCGCCGTCGGAGTCGGCGGGGATGGGGGTGGGACCGGGCTCGAGGAGCTGCGTGCCCTGGTGGCTCGCACGGGCGCGCAGCTCGGGCGGCCGGTGAAGATGCTCGTCGGCAAGCCCGGCCTCGACGGCCACTCCAACGGCGCGGAGCAGATCGCCGTGCGCGCCCGCGACGCCGGCTTCGAGGTCGTCTACCAGGGGATCCGGCTGACCCCCGGGCAGCTCGTGGCCGCCGCGGTCGAGGAGGACGTGCACGTCGTCGGGCTGTCGGTGCTCTCCGGGGCCCACCTGGACCTGGTGGGCGAGGTGCTCGGCGGGCTGCGTACCGCCGGCGCCGGGGAGGTTCCCGTCGTCGTCGGCGGCATCATCCCCCCGGCGGACGCGCGGGAGCTGGCCCGCCTCGGCGTGGCCGCGGTGTTCACGCCCCGGGACTATGAGCTCAGCGCCATAATTCGCGGCATCGTGGAGGTCGTACGGTCGAGGCATGCCCTCGACCACCCCTGACGCGGCCGAACCCGGCCGGCCCGGCCCGGCGCCGAGCAGCTCGAGCGCCGGTCCGAGCGCCGGTCCGAGCGCCGGTCCGACCCTGGATGACGCCATCGCCCTCGCCACCCGGGTCCATACCGGCCAGATCGACAAGGGCGGCGAGGAGTACATCGGCCATCCGCTGCGCGTCATGGCGACGGTCGCCCGCACCGCCGAGGCCGCCGGCGTGGACCCGCACACCGCCCAGCTCGCCGCCGTTCTGCACGACGTCGTCGAGGACAGCGACACCACGCTCGCGGACCTCACCGCCGCCGGCTACCCCGCGCCGGTCGTCGCCGCCGTCGACGCCCTGTCGCACCGTCCCGACGAGTCGATGCAGGACTACCTGGCCCGCGTCGCCGCCGACCCGCTCGCCGTCGTCGTCAAGCGAGCGGACATGCAGGACAACTCCGACCCCGCCCGCCTCGGCCGCCTGGCTCCCGACCAGGCCGAACGCCTTGCCACCCGCTACGCCGGCCGCCGCGAGCTCCTCGACGACCTCGTCTCCGCCCNCAACATCCGTCCCGGCCGGAGGTGAACACCGGCGGCCACCGGACGGCGGGGCGGTCAGGGGGGTCGCGATAACGTGACGTCATGCGGCTTGTCATCGCTCGGTGCAGTGTCGACTACGTCGGACGTCTTACCGCCCATCTGCCGAGCGCCGTCCGACTGGTGCTCGTCAAGGCGGACGGGTCGGTGTCGATCCACGCCGACGGGCGAGCGTACAAGCCGCTGAACTGGATGAGCCCGCCCTGCGTCATCGCGGAGGAGGCGGGGGTCTGGCGGGTGACCAACCGGGCCGCCGAGCAGCTCGTCATCACCCTCGAGGAGATCCTCCACGACTCCAGCCACGAACTGGGCATCGACCCGGGGCTGCGCAAGGACGGCGTCGAGGCTCACCTGCAGGTCCTGCTCGCCGACCGGCCGGACGCGATCGCCCCGGGGCTCACCCTGATCCGCCGCGAGTACGAGACCGGGATCGGGCCGGTCGATCTGCTCTGCCGCGACAGCGATGGATCCACCGTGGCCGTCGAGATCAAGCGTAAGGGTGAGATCGACGGGGTCGAGCAGCTCACCCGCTACCTCGTCCGGCTGGATGCGGACCCGGCGCTGCCGCATCCGGTGCGGGGCATCCTCGCCGCGCAGTCGATCACCCCGCAGGCCCGGCTGCTGGCTGCCGACCGCGGACTGGGCTGCGCCGTCGTCGACTACGACGAGCTGCGCGGGCTGGAACCCTCCATTCCGACCCTGTTCTGACCGCCCGTCCCCGCCGGCCCGTCCCCGCCGGCCCGTCCCCGCCGGAAATCCGTTCGAGGCGGCCGGCGCGCCATTCCGGAGTATCGGTTCTTCCGGGGCCGGCCGCGGAAATTCCTGACGGGTCATCGCGGCATTGCCGGCGGTCTCGTCTTTCGTCGCTCTTTTCCCGGGCTGGAAGAAGATGTTTCAGGGGCGAGGGATTCGTCACTCCGGTGAACTCCGACTGATCTCGGGCCGGGCGGTGGAAAGGCTGGGAGAATCGACGGGTCCGCGGTTGGATACCGTGCGGCCCGCGATATCGGGCACATTTTCGTCGGGCTGTCGCGACGACTCTGAGGAGTCAGGGCATGGCCGAAAGAGCCCGGCGGGGAACGCATGCGCACGACAGGTCGGAAAACGCCTCCCGCACCGGCGGCGACGTCGCGACGGTTTCGGCGGATGGGCGGCCCGCCTCCGACGGGGGCCCGCGGTGGCGGCGGGTCGGGGTGGTGGGGCTCGGCACCATGGGGGCCGGGATCGCCGAGGTGCTGGCCAGGGCCGGGCTCGACGTCGTCGGCGTCGAACGGGACACCGAGGCGCTGGGCCGGGCCCGCGGGCGGATCGAGCACTCCCTGGACCGGGCGGCCCGCCATGGCCACCTGACCGACGACGTTCGCGGCGAGCTGCTCGGCCGGCTGAGCCTCGGCACCGAGCTCGCCGCGGTGGCCGGCTGCGACCTGGTGATCGAGGCTATCGATGAGCGGCTCGACGCCAAGACCGCGCTGTTCGCCCGGCTCGACGAGGTCTGCCCGCCGGCGACCGTCCTGGCGACGAACACCAGCTCCCTGTCGGTGACGGAGCTCGCCGCGGGTACCGATCGCTCGGCCCGGGTGCTCGGCATGCACTGGTTCAACCCGGCGCCGGTGATGGGCCTGGTCGAGGTCGTCCGCACGGTGGTGACCGACGCCGACGCCCTGGCCGCGGTCGTCTCGCTGGTGGGCGCGGTCGGCAAGACGGCCGTCGTCGCCGCGGACCGGGCCGGGTTCATCGTCAACGCGCTGCTGTTCGGCTACCTGAACAACGCGGTGCGGATGGTCGAGGCGCGCTTCGCCACCCGGGAGGACGTCGACGCGGCGATGCGGCTCGGCTGCGGTCATCCGATGGGCCCGCTGGCCCTGCTCGACCTCATCGGCCTCGACGCGGCGCACGCCATCCTCGCGTCGATGTACGACCAGACCCGCGATCACCTCCACGCCCCGGCGCCGCTGCTCGGCCAGCTCGTCGCGGCCGGCCTGCTGGGCCGCAAGACCGGCCGCGGTTTCTACACCTACCCGGAGACGGACTCCCCGGACGTGCCGTCCGAGGGCCCCGCCAGGGCCGACCCCGGCGCAGTCGAGGAGCCCGGCGGAGGTGTCGGCGGGGCGGCGATGCGGGTTCGGTCGGTCGGGATCGTGGGCAGCGGCACGATGGCGCGAGGCATCGCCGAGGTACTGGCCCGATCGGGCCATGACGTCGTCCTGCGGGCCCGGCGGCCGGATGCCGCCGACGCGGCGCTCGGCCGGGTCGAGGCGTCGCTGGCGGCGGCGGTCGCCAAGGGCCGGCTGTCCGACGACGACCGCGACGCCGCCCTGGGCCGGCTGCGCGTGACCACGGACCTCGGCGAGCTCGGCGGCTGCGACGTGCTGCTGGAGGCGGTCGTCGAGGACCTGGCGGTCAAGCGGGAGCTGTTCACCGACCTGGACAAGGTCGCCCGGCCCGGCGCCGTGCTGGCGACCACGACGTCCTCCCTGCCGGTCGTCGAGTGCGCCACCGCGACCCGGCGGCCCGAGGACGTCGTCGGCATGCACTGGTTCAACCCGGCCCAGGTGATGCGCCTGGTCGAGGTGGTACCCACGGTGCTCACCGGGGACGGGGCGACGGCGACGGTCCTGGCGCTGGCGCGGGCGGCGGGCCGGCACCCGGTGCGCTGCGCCGACCGGGCCGGGTTCATCGTCAACGCGCTGCTGTTCCCCTACCTGAACGACGCCGTGAAGATGCTGCAGGCGAACTACGCCACGATCGAGGACATCGACACGGCGATGACCGTCGGCTGCGGCCATCCCATGGGCCCGTTCGCCCTCGCCGACGTGGTCGGGCTCGACGTCACCCTCGCCATCACCCGCTCGCTGTACGAGCAGTTCCGCGAGCCGGGCTACGCCCCGGCACCGCTGCTGGAGCATCTCGTCCGGGCCCGCTTCCTGGGTCGCAAGACCGGCCGGGGCTTTCTCGTGCATCCACGCCGGTAGTCCGATCCGCCGGACGCGGAACCGGGGGTGCCGGGGCGGGGATCCCGCCGCCCGAGACACGGCGCCGGTGGGGTCGCCAGATCGAGGCGTCCCAGGCAGAACGTGGCACGCCGCGGGGGCGTCGTCCGTTGACAGGTGACGGCCGGCGCCGCGGTCGCCCGTGGAAGGTGCCGGATGCGGCACTAGTAGACCGTCGCTGTTTAGTTCTGGGGTGTGGCAGGCTGGTGTTGGCAGATCTTCCTCGTCCCCTCTGCCGGTCAGGACAAGTCATGCCGTCACAGAAGAAGCGGCCGGTCACCTTGACCGCGGCCGATCGTGAAGCGTTGGTTCGGGTCACCACCACGGGTGTGCATCCGGCCTCGATGATCAGGCGGGCGCAGGTGCTGCTCGCGTTGGACACCTCGACCGGCGAGGTTGATCCTGTCGAGGTGATCGCGGCACGGCTGGGTGTCTCGGGTGAGACGCTGCGGCTGGTCGCCAAGCGGTTCGCCGAGACCAGCGGCGACATCTGGGCCACGGTCGGGCGCAGGC
>NZ_LJPA01000064.1:0-15233 GCF_001414035.1 Frankia sp. ACN1ag
TTCCCGTGCCCTGACCGGCCGGATCGCCCACCTCATAGCCGAGATGCTCCGTCATCTCGACCTGCAGGACACGTTCGAGGACAGCCTTCGTCATCTGGTTCAACAGGCCATCGACGCCGTCGATCGGTGTTCCGGTCGCTTTCGCGTCCTTCAACAACGTGTCGATCGCCTCCGGTGCGAAAGCATCGGCGATCCTCTTCGCCGCCGCTTCGTCTTTTGTCCGAAGCGTCGTGCTCTGTGTCATTCGGTGTCCCTTTCCAACCTACCCGATCAAGGTAGATCGATCCTGGTCCACCTCCGGCTTACACAGTCGTCATGACACGCCCGCAGATGGGCGTCGTCTGCTGCGGCAGTGGGCGGGCCGATCGCACCATCCAGGTCGACGTCGGCCATCTGATCGAACTGGTCAAGCCGATCTTCGGCGAGCTGTCCCGGTGAGGGTGAGCCCCTCTCACCCTTGACGTCGCCCCGATCGCCGCTCGCCTACTCCCCGTCACCGCAGGCGATCCGGCCAAGAACCCGACCAGGGAAGATCTCANCGGGCGACGACAGGCCCGGCAAATTCGTTGCGGTAAGTGACGGCCATCCGTTTCCCCTCCGTCGTGGGCCGTTCACCTGCGCATCGGACGCTACCTACGTAACGACGAACCGGGAACCAGCCATCTCCCGGAACGGACGTACCTGGACTAGCCGTCCTCACCCTCTCAAGGAGCATGCCCGTGGCTCGACCACGCCTGCCTCGACCACGCCTGCTACGCGCCGCCGCCGCGGTGACGCTGGTGGCGGCGCTGGCCGCCGCGTGCGCGACGGACTCGTCCACCTCCGACTCCGCCCAGGCCCCGGCCGGCGCGACCGGCACGATCCCGCAGCTCGCCGCCGACCAGAAGGTCTCGATCGTCTTCGAGAGCTACAACCTGCTGAGCACCGGCACCTGGAAGCCCGTAATCCAGGGCCTCATCGCGCAGTTCGAGAAGGAACACCCGAACATCACCGTCAAGGGCCAGCCCCCGCAGGGGGTGACCACCGGCAACGAGTACACCACCAGCATCAAGAACCAGGTGCTGGCCGGAAACCCGCCGGACGTCGGCCAGATCACCTTCAACGCGCTGCGGTTCGCCGCCACCAGCCTGGGCGCGGCGCCCATCGACACCCTCGTCGGCAAGGACGCCCTCGCCACGAACTACGGCGGCGCGCACCCCTACGCCCCGGCCGTGCCGAAGCTCGGTGAGGTCGACGGCCGCACCTACGCCGTCCCGTACGTCTTCTCGACGCCGGTGATGTGGATCAACAAGACGCTGTTCGCCCAGGCCGGTCTCGACCCGGCGAACCCGCCGAAGACCTGGGCGGACGTCAAGGCCGCGGCGCTGGCCATCAAGGCGAGGACCGGCAAGGAGGGCATCGAGGTCAACTGCCTGACCAAGCAGACGGTGGACTGGTGCTGGCAGTCGATGGTGCTCTCCAACGGCGGCCGGGTGATGGCGCCGGACGCGAGCAGGCTGACCTTCGCCGACGCGCCCGCCGTCGAGACCGTCTCGATGTCGCAGGACCTCGTCCGCAGCGGGGCGATGCCGAACCTCGACCAGCAGCAGGCACTCAAGGCGTTCAGCAGCGGGCAGCTCGGCATGATGGTCGAAAGCAGCGCCGTGCAGGCCGCCCTGATGGCGGGCGCCAAGGCGAACAACTGGGAGCTCGGCGCCACGGGTGAGCCGGGCTTCGGCTCGAAGCCCGTCGTCCCCACCAACTCGGGCTCGGCCCTGGCCATCTTCAGCAAGGACCCGGCCAAGCAGCGCGCCGCCTGGGAACTGATCAAGTTCCTCACCAGCGACTACGCCTACACCCAGATCTCCTCGAAGATCGGCTACCTGCCGCTGCGCACCGGGCTCATCGACGACCCGAACGGCCTGCAGGCGTGGGCGAAGGCGAACCCGCTCATCAAGCCCAACCTCGACCAGCTCACCCGGCTGCAGCCGTGGGCGGCCTTCCCCGGCGACAACTACCTGCAGATCCAGGACACGATGATGACAGCGGTCGAGGGCGCCGTGTTCAGCGGCAAGGACCCCGCCTCCACCCTGGCCGGCGCCCAGAAGCAGGCCTCCGACCTCATGCCGGCCCGGTGAGCCCGATGACCACCCAGGCCCCTCCCACCCCCGACTCCCCCGACTCCGCTGCCACCCCCGACTCCGCTGACGCGGAGGCGATCGCGGCGCCACCGACGCGACGCGGCCTGCCGCTGCCCGGCACGATCAACCTGCGTGACGTCGGTGGTTACCCGGCCGCCGACGGCCGGACGGTCCGGTGGCGCACGCTGCTGCGCTCCGGTGCCCTGCGTGGCCTCGACGGGCGCGGCCGGGCGGTGCTCGCCCAGATCGGCCTGCGCACCGTCGTCGACCTGCGCGAGGACGCCGAGGTCGAGCACGACCCGGACGCGCTCGGCCGGCTGCCCGCCACCCACCGCCGGGTGCCGATCTTCACCCTGCCCGCCGCGGCGCAGGCTGCCGTGGGCCGAGTGGCCGACGGTGACGGCGCGGGCGAGTCGGCGGCCGTCGGCGCCGCCGCCGGCATGGCGGCCGTCCGGGCCGCGGGGGCCGACGGCGATCTGGCCAGCGTGTTCGACTTCGCCGTCGACCAGCGCGGCAGCCGCCTCACCGCCGCGGTCGTCGCACTCGCCGCGCCGGGCGCACTGCCGGCGATCGTGCACTGCAGCGCCGGCAAGGACCGCACGGGCCTGGTCGTCGCCCTGGTCCTCGACCTCGCCGGGGTGCCGACCGAGGTCATCGCCGAGGACTTCGCCCTGACGTCCTACTTCCTGCGCGACGAGGCCGCCGCCGCCGTCCTGCGGATGTCGGCCCGGACCTCGGCGGACGGCGCCGCGGTGGCACCGGCCATGCTGGCCAGCCCGCCGGAGCTCATCCTGCGCGCGCTGGACCGCATCCACGCCGGCTTCGGGGACACCCGCTCGTATCTGCTGGCGCACGGCGCGACCGCGCACGCGCTGGACCGCCTGGTCGACGCGCTCCTGGTTGCCCCGCACCCGACCGCCGTCGACTCCGACCATCACGAACTCTAGGGGCCCTCATGTCCAGCTCTCTCGACCCGAGCGACTTCACTCCCAGCCACATCCTCCTCCAGCTCAGCGACACCCACATCGTCCGCGAGGGCGAGCTGCTCCACGGCAAGGTCGACTCCCACGCCGGGCTGCGCACGGCCCTCGAGCAGATCGAGGCCTCCACCCTGAAGGTCGGCGCGCTGCTGCTGACCGGCGACCTCGCCGACAGCGGGGACCTCGTCGCCTACCAGCGCCTGCGTGACCTGGTCGAGCCGGTGGCCGAGCGGCTGGGCGCACCGGTCCTCTACGCCGTCGGCAACCACGACTCGCGGGGTCCGTTCNGGGCGGGGCTGCTCGGCGCGGAGCCCACCGAGGAGCCCTACGACTACGTCCACTGGGTCGACGATCTGCGGATCATCGTCCTGGACACGACCGAACCGGGCGAGCACGGCGGCTTCCTCAGCACCGCCCAGTTGCGCTGGCTCGCCGACGAGCTGGCCACCCCGGCGCCCGGTGGAACGGTCCTCGCCCTGCACCACCCGCCCGTGCCGTCGCCGATCTCCATGGTGAACAAGTACCTGCTGGCGGAGCCCGCGAACCTGGCCGACGTGCTGGCCGGCACCGACGTCCGGATCGTCCTGACCGGCCACGCCCACCACTCCTCCGCCGGGGTGATCGGGGGCGTGCCGGTCTGGGTTGCCGGCGCGACCGCCTACAGCGCCCGCACCCTCGGCCCGGCCGACCGGCTGACCGGCATGGTCGGCGGGGAGTACACCCGCGTCGACGTCTACCCCGACGCCGCCACCGCGATCCCGCTGACCCCCACCGAGGTCATCTACGACGTCACCCTCGACGAGATCGCGCAGCTCAGCGCCGCCCACTGAGCCCCGCGTGGTCCACGGGGCCCGGACGGCATCGCCCGTGCGGGCCCCACCCCCGCGCCGTCGAAGGTTCGCGGGGATGTCTACCCGTCCGTATGTGCCGAGCGCCCCATCGACGATGATGGACCGGAACGGGGGTGGGGGATGACGAGGGGCGAATCACCGGAGCAACGGCCGGATCCCCGGCTGCCGCGCGGTCCCGACCGGGACGCGCAGGTCGACCCGCGGCGCGCCGACGACATCGCCGCCCGGCTCGCCGCCGAGGAGGCCGGCGAGGAGGCCGGGGAGGAGACGCTCATCGCGCCCGCCGGCTGGCTGCCCGCCGGCCCACCGCCACCGCTGCCACCCGCCGGACCCTCCTCCGTGCCGGCCTGGCAGCAGGTGCCGGCCTGGCAGCAGGGCCCGCCCCCGCCGCCGGCGCCCATTTACGGCGGTCCGCCCCTGCCGCCGGCGGTGATCTCCGGCGGTCCGCCCCCGCCCCCGGCGCCGGCGCCGGTCTATGGCGGTCCACCGCTGCCGGCGTGGGACGACGGAGGTCGGCCCCCCGCTCGGCGTGGGCGGGGCTGGCTGCGCCGGCTGTTCCGGCGGTGAGCCCGTTCGGCGCCGCCGCAGGTCGGGCCGCCGCAGGTCCGGCCGCCGCGGCTCGGGCCGCCGCAGCCCCGGCCGCCCGGTCACCGGCCGGGAGCCACCCGGACGCGGTGCGGGGACGGCGGCGGACCTACGCCGTGTGGGAGCTGACCCTGGCGTGCAACCTGGCGTGCGGGCACTGCGGCTCGCGCGCCGGGGCCCGGCGTCCGGCGGAGCTGTCCACCGCGCAGGCCCTGGACGTGGTGGCCCAGCTCGACGCGGTCGGCATCGACGAGGTCACGCTCATCGGCGGGGAGGCGTTCCTGCGCCGGGACTGGCTGACGATCGCCGCCGAGATCACCCGCCGGGGAATGGGCTGCACGGTCACGACCGGCGGGTACCGGTTGAGCGCGGCGATGGCGCGCGGCCTGCGGGCGGCGGGCGTCACCCAGTGCTCGGTGTCCGTGGACGGCATGACCGCGACCCACGATCGACTTCGTGGTCGGGTGGGCTCGTGGGAGTCGTGCTTTCGGACGATGGAGCGCCTGCGGTCGGCCGGGGTCGAGGCGACCTGCAACACGCAGATCAACCGGCTGACCGCGCCGGAGCTCCCGCGGCTCTACCAGCGGCTGCGCTCGGCGGGCGTCGTCGCCTGGCAGTGGCAGCTCACCGTCCCGATGGGCAACGCGGCCGACCACGCCGACCTGCTGCTCCAGCCGGTCGAGCTGCTCGAGGTGTTCCCGGTGCTCGCCCGGATCGCCCGGCGCGCCAGCCAGGACGGCGTCCGGATCCACGCCGGGAACAACGTCGGCTACTACGGTCCCTACGAGCGGCTGCTGCGCTCCCCCGAGGGTTCGGCTTTCTGGACCGGCTGCCAGGCCGGGCTGTCCACCCTCGGCATCGAGTCGGACGGCACGATCAAGGGTTGCCCGTCGCTGCCCACCCGGGACTATGCCGGCGGGAACATCCTCGACCGCAGCCTCACCGACCTGCTCCGCGACGCCCCCGAGCTCGGCATCAACCTGACGGCGGGCACGGCGGCCGCGGCCGAGAACCTGTGGGGCTTCTGCCGCGGCTGCACCTACGCGGACGTCTGCCGCGGCGGCTGCACCTGGACCGCCCACACCTTCTTCGGTCGCCCCGGCAACAACCCCTACTGCCACCACCGCGCGCTGACCCACCAGCGCGCCGGCCGGCGGGAACGGCTGGTCCAGACCGCCCCGGCACCCGGCGAACCGTTCGACCACGGGCTGTTCTCGCTTCTCGAGGAGGACCTGGACACGCCCTGGCCCTCGACCGAACGGCCCTGCCTCACCGCCGCGGACATCCGGTGGCCCGCCGACTGGGTCGACTGACGCCCCGCCCACGCGCCGGACGAGCCACCCAGGGAGGATGATCCCGGCGATGCAGTCCGTATTAGGGTGATTCGCGGGAATCATTTGCATACATGAGGGAGGTCGCGCGTGACCGGTGGGAAGCCGCACGAGGCCGGGGTCGACGGCGCGGGGGGTGCGACGTGGCGGACGACCCTGGGCGGTGCGCACAGCCCGATCGATCTGAGGACCGACCAGCCGCATTCGGCTCGGATGTACGACTACTACCTCGGCGGCAAGGACAACTTCCCCGCCGACCGGGAGGCCGCCGAGCAGGCCCTCGCCGCCTTCCCGAACGCCCGCGTCGCGTCCCACGCGAACCGGGCCTTCATGGTCCGCACCACTCGTCACCTGGCCGGCGAGGCGGGGGTCCGCCAGTTCCTCGACATCGGCACCGGCATTCCCACCAGCCCGAACCTGCACGAGGTGGCCCAGTCCGTCGCACCGGACGCCCGGGTCGTCTATGCCGACAACGATCCGATCGTGCTCACGCACGCCCGCGCGCTGCTCACCAGCACCCCGCAGGGCACGACCACCTACCTCGACGTGGACCTGCACGACCCCGAGAGCATCCTGGCCGCCCCGGAACTGCGAACGGCCCTCGACCTCACCCGGCCGGTAGCGCTCTCCCTGATCGCCATCATGCACTTCATCCCGGACGCCGACGATCCACGCGGCCTGTTGGGCCGGCTGCTGCGGGAACTGCCGTCGGGCAGCTACCTGACCCTCACCCACGCCACCGCCGACCACGACGAGGGGATGGAACGGCTCGCCGCCGCCTACCGGGCCGGTGGCATCCCCGCACAGGCGCGGACCCGGGCCGAGGTCGCCCGCTTCTTCGACGGCCTGGAGCTGCTCGATCCCGGCCTGCAGATCGTGCACCGCTGGCGCCCGGACGGCGCGGCCCCGACCGATCTCACCGACGCTCAGGTCAGCTTCTACGGCGCCGTCGGCCGCAAGCCGTAGTACTGCAACGGCGCTTGGGTGTGGCCTCGCCAGCCGCCCCTTTTACCTGCCCGGCGCGCACGGCGGCCCGGGCGGGCAGGCCGGCGATCAGCTGGTCCGTGCGTTCCTGCCGCAGCAGCGCCGGCCCTCAGCCGTCCTCGGGGCGGACCCAGCATCGGACGACACAGTCCACTGGTTGAGGGAGCGGGAATACTGCACGACTTGAACAACACGCGATATTTAACGGACTTGCCGGAGCCCCGGTTGGATAACAGCACTCCACCAGTCAACTGAGAGTCATCCGCACGAGATGCGCCATTCCCCGACCGCCACCACCTCGGGCCCCGGCGGCGCTGGTTGGGGGATGAACAGCGCCGCGGTCCGGACCGCAGTGTCGCGTGCCCAACGGCCGGTGGTGAGAACGCCGAGTACGGCAATGGCCAGCCCACAGCCAACCATGATCCACCAGGAGGGCGCGCTGGTCGGGTCGATAGTCACGCCGGAACCACCCGCGGCGTGATGCGCGGCTACCGAGCCGAGGACCGCGACGCCGAGCGTCATGCCGATCTGTCGGCTGGTACCGGCGACCGCCCCCGCGACGCCTGCCTGGGCGAGCGGCATCCCGGATACCGCCACATTCGTGGTCGGGGCGCTGACCATCCCGAACCCGGCGCCGAAAAGCACGTACGCGCAGATGACCGGCGCGAGGTCGGTATACGTGCCCAGGAAGGACAGGATGACGCCGCTGACTGATATCGCGATCCCGGCGAGGATCAATGATGGCCGGGGGCCGTGGCTGGCCACGAGTCGACCGGAGATCAGCGGCATNACCGCCGCGAGGGCCGCCATCGGTAGCGTCAGCAGTCCGGCGTGCATGGCCGAGTAGCCGCGCACGGCCTGCAGGTAGAGCGTGTTCAGGAACAGGAAGCCGCCCATCGCCGCGTAGGCGCAGACCGCGATGGCGGTGGCCCCGGAAAACGGAGCGCTGCGGAAGAACCGCACGTCCAACAGGGCGTCCTGGCGCCGCCTCTCACACCCGACCAGCCCAGCCAGGGCGAGGGCCGCGACGAGGAACAGGACGATCGTCCGCGGGGCGGCCCAGCCGGCGTCCGGCGCCTCGATGATCGCGTAAGCGAGGGTGCCGAAGGTGACGGCGACCAGCACCTGGCCCGCCGGGTCGAACCGCCGGGCCCGCGGCGCCCTCGACTCGGGCAGGTACCGACCGGTGAGCATCATCGCAATGACGCCGACCGGCACGTTGATCCAGAAGATCGACCGCCAGCCGGCCGTGTCGACCAACAGCCCGCCGAGAACCGGTCCCAGCGCCAGGCTCAGGCCGACCACCCCGCCCCACAGGCCGATCGCGCGCGCCCGCTCCCGACGCTCGGTGAAGGTGTTCGTGATGATCGCCAGCGCGACGGGGTTCAGCATCGACCCGCCGACCGCCTGGATCATCCGGAACGCGATCAANCAGCCGAGACCCGGCGCCAGACTGCACAGCAACGACCCGAAGGAGAACAGCGTCAGCCCGGTCCGGAACACGCGCCTGCGCCCGAACCGGTCGCCCATCGAGCCCGAGAAGAGCAGCAGACTCGCCAGTACGAGGCTGTAGGCGTCCACCGTCCACTGCAGCCCGGAGTCGGCGGCATGCAGATCACTTTTGATCGACGGCAGGCCGACGTTGAGGATCGTCGCATCCATCGCGACGACAAACGCGCTCGAGCAGCAGATCGCCAACACCACCTGCCGCCGGCCGGCGCTCAGCCCGGCCGACACCGCGCCACCAGAGACACCGGGAGTCCCGTCGCCAGCTAGCCGCGACATCGACACCATGAGCGCTCCGATCGTTGCGGGAAGAAAAACAACCGAGGTCGAGCGCTGGGACCACATTCCAGCAACGCTCAACTCTCTCGACAACCGACGGGAGCGCGATCCGACTCTGCGGCCGCGGTCGACGGCATCGCGGACAATATGCGCTCGCCCTGAAACTGCGGCTGGACGATGCACGGAAACTTTCGGACGATACGCGGAACCTTTCGACGACCTGCGATTCGTGAAGAAGTTTACTTCGACGTCATCCGCCGTTCCACCCACATCGGATTACAGCGGCCGCTCCGCGGACAAGATCGGTACAACTGAGGAACTACACGCTGCAGCCTCCGACCTGACTGGACTTTCCGCCTTCGGCCCGCCGGATTACCTGGAGGGGCTCGAGGTGGTCTTGACGTCCTACGAGCAGGAGGCTGACCTGACTCCGGACGGCGGCCAAATGGTCCGCGGCAATCTGTGCGACATCCTGGTTGCAATCGCGTCGCCCACACGGTCGAGGACTGCTCGCAATTGATCCGCCAGTCAATGCCCACATTTCTATTCGAGTACACCGCGCACCTGCGACCTACGCCGCGTGGCTGGCGGACCAAGACCGGGCCGGACGCGACCCAGCCAGGTTCTACGACGTCGAGTGCGCGGACTTCACCGCCGACCCGCTGGCCACCGTCGCCGATATCCGCCGTTTCTGCGGATGGGACCTCCCCGCTGAGGCCCCCCGGCCATGTCGGCCGTACTGGCCGAGGAGGACCGCCTGCGTGCTCACCGCTACGACCTGGCGGACTACGGCCTCCGCGCCGAGGAGGTCAACACCCGGCTGGGCGCGCTGATCCGAGGCCGGAAGGGATGCGACGCGCCATTGCCTCTGGCCTAGGACGCGCCGCGAGCCCTAGGACGCGTCGGCGGCCGGCCTGCGCGAGCGGATGAGCTGTTCCTGCGCGATCGCGAGGATCAGATTCCCCGCGGCGTCCCGGACCGAGCCGGAGTACAGCCCGAGCCCGCTGGCGGCGCTGCTGGGCCACATCTCCAGGGTCATCCCGTCGTCGGCCCGCGCCGGGGCGTGGAACCAGATCGAGTGGCTGACGCTGGATTCCGTGCTGGCGATGCCGGGATCGGCGAGTTGGCCGAAGCCGGTGCCGATGTCGGACATGTAGGCGATGGCGCAGGTGTGGGTCAGCCAGTCGTCCGACAGCGGGCCGACGGGGAGGATCTCGGCGTGGTCCGGGAAGAAGAACCGGTCGCCCTGCTGGTGGCGGGGGGTGAACTCGCACAGGTCGAGCAGGAGCATCCGGTGCTTGTCCGGCGGCTCGGTGTAGGTGCGCCCCAGCCGCGGCACCGCGTCGAGGACGAAGTCACCCGTGCCCCGGGTGAACGACGTGACCATCGAGAAGATCACCTTGTCGTCCTGGAGGGCGACGACCCGGCGCGCCGAGAAGGAGCGGCCGTCGCGGTCGCGGTCGACGTGCAGCGCGACCGGAGCGTCGAGCCGTCCGGCCCGCAGGAAGTAGCCGTGCAGCGAGTGCGGCCGGCGGTCGGGCTCGATCGTCATCGCCGCCGCACGCAGAGCCAGGGCGAGGATCTGGCCGCCGTAGAGCGGGTAGCCACCGGTATCGACCAGGCTCACCGACTGGAAGTCATCCTCGCCGACCCGAACGATCTGCAACGCCTGCTCGAGGGTCTGGGCGACGGAATGCCCGCTCACCTGCTCATCACTCGCACGGGACCGACGTTCCCACAGCCGCTGGCGAGACAGCAACAGTTGTCGAAGCCGTAGGACGAAGCCGACACGGCAGCGACCCCGGCACCGACTCGGCCGAGGGCCGGTGAACGCCGGGGACGCGGTCGCCGACCGCGCGGGGGTCCGATCAGTTCTTGATCGATTTCTCCGGGGATGTCGTCACCACCGTTGATTATCTTGAACGCATCGGCGGCAGCCGCGCGCATTCCCCATCTGTCGACCGAGAAGGTGGAGAATACTGGGCACACCGATCCTCCTCGTGCGGCCGGTGCGCCGCCCCTCGTCGATCTGGAGCAGGCGTGGCACCCGAATCGATGGTCCACACATCCATGATCCACACATCAATGATCCACATTGAGAGCGTCGAGTGGGACGACCCGGTGGCGGTGACACTGCGCGACGCGATGGCCGCGGAGATGCGGCTGCGCTATGCCGACCGGCTGGCCACCCGGCCGCCGACCCCTGACCGGGGCATCGAGGCCGAGACGGTCGCCTACACCGGTGTCGCCTACACCGCCGACCGGCTGCCCGTCGGGCATGCCGCGTTGCGCTGGCTGGGTGACGACCTGGAACTCAAGCGCCTGTACGTCCTGCCCGCCCACCGCGGCCGCGGGGTGTCGGCCGCGCTGCTGACGGCGGTGGAACACGCGGCGCGGCACCTGGGCGCGGGACGGATCGTGCTGCAGACCGGGGACCGGCAGCCGGACGCGGAGCGCGTGTACGCCAGAACCGGTTACACCCGCATCCCGATCTTCCCCCCGTACGAGGCGCTGACCCACTCCCGCTGTTTCCAGAAGATCCTCGCCGGTGCGGACGCGCACGTGTCATGACGGTCCACGAGTCGGTCCTCGACGCGATCGGCGAGACTCCGCTGTTCCGGCTCACGCGGCTCGGCCGCGGGATCGCGACCCCCCTCTACGCGAAGGCGGAGTTCCTCAACATCGGGGGCAGCGTGAAGGACCGGGCCGCGTTGTCGATGGTGCTCCAGGCCGAACGCGACGGGCTGCTGCGACCGGGTGGGACGATCGTCGAGGCCTCGTCCGGCAACACCGGGATCGGCCTGGCGATCATCGGCCGGCAACGAGGTTACCGGGTGATCGTCGGGGTGTCGGACCGATCGGCCCGGGAGAAGGTCGACATTCTGCGGGCCTACGGCGCCGAGGTCGTGCTCGCCCCCACCAGGCTCGCCAGACAGCATCCGGATCACCTCTTCCACGTCGTGCGCCGCCTGGTGGACGAGATTCCGGGCGCCTGGCTGGCGAACCAGTACGACAACCCGGCGAACCCCGCGGCCCACCTGCGCACGACGGGCCCGGAGATCTGGCGGCAGACGGGCGGACGGGTGACGCATTTCGTGGCCGGCGTCGGCACCGGAGGCACCATCAGCGGCACGGGCGAGTTCCTCCGACAGGCGTCGGGGGGGACGGTCACGGTCGTCGGGGCCGACCCTGAGACGTCGGTCTACTCCGGCGGTGACGGCAGCGCCTACTACGTCGAGAGCATCGGCCATTTCCTGCACCCCGACACCGCGGAGGACGTCTGGCCGCAGTCCTACCACCGCGAGGCGGTCGATCGGTTCGAGCGGATACCGGATCGGGAGTCCCTGCTGACCGCGCGGCGGCTGGCCAGCGAGGAGGGGCTGCTCGCCGGCCCGTCGTCGGGTACGGCCGCCGCCGCCGCGCTGCGGGTCGCCCGCACTCTCGGCCCGGATGATCTCGTCGTGGTCCTGCTGCCCGACTCGGGCCGGTCCTACCTGTCGACCGTCTTCAGCGACGACTGGCTGCGGCGGTGGGGGTTCCTGGACGACCCCGCCGGCAACGGCCCCGACAACGCCGACGGCACCGACGGCACCGTGCGTCAGCTCCTCGACCGCCTCCCCGGCTGGGCCGACCGCCTGGTCGCGGTCTCCTCGCGGGCCAGCGCCGGCGCTGTCGTGGCCGGTCTGCCCGGGTCGGCGGTGGCCGTCCCGGTCGTTCTTCCCCGCGCCGAGCGCCGGCACGGACTGTCCGCCACCGAGATCCTCGGCTGGGTCGAACCCGCCGCGCTCGGGGCGGCGATCGCCGCGGGCAGGATCTCCCCGGACAGCCCGGTGCTGGATCACCTCGGCGACCCGCTCCCGGCCGTCGGCGGCGGCCAGACGATCTCCGAGGCCCGCTCCGCGCTCGGCCCGCGCCACGCCGCCGCCGTCGTCCTGCGGGACGGCCGCGCCGTCTCCCTCATCACCCGCGACGAGCTGGACGCGGCAATCCGGTAGGAAACCACCGATACCCGGCCGGGCGCCCCTGGTCGCCGGCCTTCCCCTGGGCCATCACGAGAGGACATCTATGACGATCACCGCGCGGTACGCGGATCCGGCGGCGACGCTCCACGTCACCAGCGAGACCGTGACGCTGCAGCTCGCGCATCGGTCGGTGCGCAGGTTCACGCCCCGGCCGGTCACCGACGACGAGCTGGCGGCGCTGGTCGCGGCCGCCCAGTCCGCGTCGACGTCGTCCAACCTGCAGGCGTGGAGCGTGGTCGCCGTGCGGGATCCGCAGCGCAAGGCCCGGCTCGCGGCGCTGGCGGGCAACCAGCGGTTCATCAGCGAGGCACCGCTGTTCCTGATCTGGATCGCCGACCTGAGCCGGGCGCATCGACTCGCCGACGGCGCGGGCGCAGACAGGGTGCCGGAGGGCACCGACTATCTGGAGTCGACGATCCTCGGCTTCGTCGACGCCGCCCTCGCGGCGCAGAACGCCGTCGTCGCGGCCGAGTCGCTCGGCCTGGGCACGGTGTTCGTCGGGGCGGTCCGCAACCATCCCGAACAGATCGCGGCCGAGCTGGGCCTGCCACCGCACGCGGCGGCGGCGTTCGGGCTCGCGGTCGGCACGCCCGACCCGGCCGAGCACGCCGGGATCAAGCCGCGGCTGCCGCAGGCCGCCGTCCTGCACCACGAGCGGTACGACGCCGCCACGGCCGACGCGCACATCCCCGCCTACGACGAGCGGCTGGGTGCGTACAACGCCCGGCACGGCCTGCCCGGTTCGTGGAGCGAGCGCGTGCTGGCCCGGCTGGCCGGCCCGCAGTCGCTCTCCGGCCGGCACCGGTTGCGGGAGGCGCTGGCGAACCTCGGCCTGCCGTCCCGCTGACCGCATCCACCAGAGGGGCGACTGCCCGGTCTCCACAGCCATCGGCCCGGCGGAGACGTTCAGGCCACGTTCACCGTTCTCGAACTACTCTCCGCTATGGGCGGGTTGTCGTCCGGTCCGGCGGCGTGAGCGTCGGCGGGCCGCATGAGGACGATGACGAGCAGGCCGGCGAGGATGCCGATGGCTCCGGCGACGACGAAGGTCGCTTGTATGCCGGTCACCGCCGCACCGTGCGCCGCGCTGTCGAGGAACCGCCGCCCGGCGGACGGAGCGGTCAGCAGCAGGGCCGGTGTCTCTCCCCCGGCGATGGCGTGGGCGAGCTGTGCCGCGTCCGGGACGCCGCGGGCGGACAGGCTGCCCTGCGCGCGGGCGGTGAAGACACTGCCCAGCACGGCGATGCCGAAGGCGAAGCCGAGCTGGCGGGTGGTGTTGACCGCGCCGGCGGCCATGCCGCCCCGCTCGGCGGGCACGAGGGACATCGAAACCGAGCCGAGGACCGGCGTCACCAGGCCGACCCCGATACCGATCACGGCGAAGCCCGGCACGAGCTGCGGCCATCCGGCCGATCCGTGGACGAGCGCGGCGGTGAGCAGTCCGCCGAGCCCGATGAACAGCAGCCCCACCCCGATGACCAGATCGGGCCGCCGGCCGTGCAGCACCCGGCCCAGCCCCGCCGAGACACCGAATGCCATGATCGACATGGGCAGGCCGGTGAGTCCCGCCTCGATCGGGCTGAGTCCCAGTACGGACTGCAACCAGATCGAGGTGTAGGTGAACGCGGCGAAGGCCGCGAAGGTCAGCAGGAGTCCGGCGAGCAGCACCCCGACGAACGAGCGGTTGCGCAGCAGCGCGAGGTCGAGCATGGGGTGCTGCGTATGCGCCTCGACCGCGGTGAACACGGCCAGCAGTACCACCGCCGCCGCCAGCAGCCCCCAGATGCCGGGGTCGGACCAGCCGTGCTCGTTCGCGCGGATGAGCGCGTAGGTGGCACCGGCCGCCGCGGCGGTGAAGCTGGTCATGCCCCCGAGGTCCACCCTGGCGCGGGCCGGTGCGTGCGCGTCGACGAGCGTGGTAGAGCACAGCAGGATGGCGACGGCGCTGACCGGCAGGTTGACGAAGAAGATCCAGCGCCAGGACGCGCCCTCGGTGAGAAGTCCGCCCAGGATCGGGCCCACCGCGGCCGAGCCGCCCGCCACCGCGCCCCAGACGCCGTAGGCGCTACCCCGGTCGCGGCCGGTGTAGGCGCTGTTGAGCAGGGCGAAGGTGGTTGCGAACATCGCCGCCGCGCCGACGCCCTGGACCGCGCGCATGGCGATCAGCACACCCGGGTCGGGGGCCAGACCACACATCAGCGAGGAGGCCGCGAAGACCGCGAGCCCGCCGATGTAGGCGCGGCGGTGCCCGACGAGGTCGGCGATCGAGCCGGCGCCGAGCACCAGCGCGGCCACGGAACCTGTCAACCTGTTTGAGGCAGGATGGTGCAGTAATTAGCCGGTGGTCGTGTCTGGTTGGTCTTCGGGGTCGGGGGGCCGGTTGATCCACGCGGGTTGCGGGAGTGCGGGTGGGGTCGGGGGTCGGCGGACGAACCGTTCGGGGTGGGTGGCGTTGTCGAGGACGGCGGCGCGGGCCTGGTGGACCGCGGCGGCCTGGCCGTGGTGGACGGCCGTCGGGGTGAGCAGGCCGATCCCGGAATGACGGTGATGATTGTTGTAGTGGTCGAAGAAGTCC
>NZ_LJPA01000065.1:0-10507 GCF_001414035.1 Frankia sp. ACN1ag
GGTGCGCACCACGCCCTTCACCCGCCCCGAGAACACCCCGCAGCCCGGACACGCCCGCGCCGCCTCGTCTGCGGTCACCAGCCACGCCACCCGCGACCCGTCGGCCAACCGCTCGACCCGCTCCACCGCCATCCCGTCGAGGTCCAGCAACAACGTCGCGTCACTCGTATGATCGTCCAAGCCCGTAACCCCACGGTGTCCTGATTGCGTCAGAACAACCAAGATCACCANGGGTTGNGGGTCTTTTCACGCCACGACACGCCAGCGTCCTACACCCAGGCCACACCAGACCAGCATCACGCACAGCCACCAAGCCGGACGCGAGCCCCACACCTCACCCCGGTCAACTTCGAAGACCCTGTTTCCAGCCGGCCGCGCGCAGAGCGTCGTGGTAGAAGTTCGTCACCTCGTCGGCCGTGCCGGGGAAGCGGTAGACACGCTCCGCGTGTGAGCTGCCGGAACTCGCATCGCAGCCGGAGCCCTGCTCTCGCAGACTCGCGGCAGCCGGACGCAGCTCGAGCACGGCGAGGTCGTCCAGCCTTCCGGCGAGCCGCGCGCTCCTGTCCGTACACCCGACCTCCGGTGATGAAGCGAAGAGCCCCGAGCAACCAGCCGCCGAGAACACGCCCAGCAGCGCACAGGCAGTGATCATAACTGTTGTGGTTCGGCCGCGAAACCTCGTCATCACAAAATATCAGTGTAAGCAGCATCCAGCCGGGCAGTACGGTCGGGCAACTACGCGAGGTTCACCCCTCGGACCGTTGCGCGGCCGGCCNCTGGGCGGCCGTACAACCCACGGGTACGGTGCCCACGATGACGTCAGCTATCAATCTCCTCGATTGTCCCAGGAAATTCCCTCACTCGCATTCCGTCCACCACGTGGCCGCGCATCCGCTGGAGCTCGGCGTCGGCAGGAATACCGACAGATCGCAGACCCTCGGGCGTGGTCTGGTGCAGGAAGGATCGGATCCACTCGAGCTCGGCACTGTCGCGCCGTCGCCAGTTCTTCGCGACTGCGGCGCAGGCGCGTTCGAATGCCTCCGGGTGGAGCTCCGCGTGCCGCGCGAGGTAGGTCAACTCCAGATCGATCATGGGCGAGTGCGGATCGGAGCCACGTACCACATCTTTCTCGAGCCGCGCGAGCACGGCGTCGACGGCACGGCTGTCGCCGACCACCGCAAGGGCCTTCAGCGCCGNTTCGCGGGTGGCCGGATCTCGCCGCCGCAGACTCCCCATCAGCCGATCGGTGCAGGAACCGTCCCCCCGCAACGCGAGTACAGTCAATCCGGCCGTTCTCAGATCACGATCCCCGTACTCCGTCAGGTCGGCGACTGCCCGCACCGCCTCCTCGCCCAGCTGTTCCCGGCCGTAGAGCAAAGTAGAAAGACAGCGGTACCTTGCATAGGATCCTATGGCCGGGAGCGCACGCAGCAGAGCTGCCTCGCCCTCCGCGCCCGAGAGGACCAGGAGCCGTGCGGCGGCCGAGGCGAGGTCGGCATGGCGCACCTTCACGAGTTCGACCAACAGGTCACTCGGCGCCTGCAGGCACGACGATGCGGCCATCGCGTCGAGAATGACGACCCTGCGGGTGTCCGACTGTTCATCGGCGAGCCATTTCCCCAGAAGCTCGCACGCTGCGGGCTCCCGGCCCGCGGCGGCCTTTCCCACCTGCCTGGCGAGTCGGTCGAACTCCGCGTCTGTGAGTCGAGCCGAGTAACGCCGTTCGAAGGCAAGGATTGACCGCCCCGCACCACCAACCGTCATAGGCCGGGCTCCGGGGCGAGGATCCCGTGGAGCAGGACGTGCACGATGTCGTCGGCGCTCACGGCGTCTCCGCGCAGCCGGGCGGTCGACCACATCAGCTCCTGCAGAAGTCTCCGCAGGTCGATGGCCGCGAACCGCGGGGAGACGCGCCCGGCGGCGAGGGCCGCCTCAATGGACCGATCCCAGAGCTCGTCATGGGCGACCGCGTTGTCGCGGACCCGGGTGAGCAGCGGCGACTGGGCGACATACGCCCGGTCGCGGTAGTAGATCCGCGCGGCGTCCCGGTGGTGGACGAAGTTGTCGAGCGTCGCCCGGATCATCGCCTCAAGCCGGTCGGCAGGCTCCAGCGGGGCGTCGAGGATGGCGTCGTAGAGGCCGGTGATGTGCGCGTCGCTGCGGGTCAGAATGGCGGCGACGAGTTCGTCCTTCGACGCGAAGTGATGGTAGAGACTGGCGGCCTGTATGCCACAGGCATCGGCGATGACGCGCATCGTCGTGGCCTCGATGCCTCGCTCGGCGAACAGGCGGGCGCTCTCCCGCAGCACCACGTCGCGCTTGTTCACCCGGCCCGCTACCTGGCTCACCTCCGGGCCCGCCCGGGGTACGTGGCCGGCAGGAGGCACCTTTCCGCTCCGGCTAGCAGCCTAACAATCGTTAGGCTACTGTCGTCGGCGAGCCGCCGGCGCGTGCCGGGCGCGCATGTCAGGAGACCGACGCGACTGCCCGTGCGAGGGTGAGGGGAGCCGCGCCGAGGACTGCTGGACACCGGAGGGACGATCATGGCTGCATCGGATGCCCGCGACACGGAGTTAAAGGACGACGGCCGCGTCATCGCCTGGCTGGAGTCCCTGCTCGGCGGCCAGGTCGTGTCGTGGGAGCGGCAGCCGAGATGGCGGCCCATGTGGTTCGTCGACATCGACCGCGGCGGCGCCACCGAACGCGTCGTCGTGCGTGGCGAACGGTCCGACACGTCTCTGATCTTCCCTCTCGAACACGAGATGCTGTTCCAGCGACTTCTCGACGAGCACGGTATCCCGGTCCCGCACGTGCACGGCTGGTGCGACGAACCGCGGTCGTACGCGATGGCCGCCGTCCCCGGCCGACCCGACTTCGCCGACACGACCACCGAGCAGCGCCGCGTGGTGGTCGACGAGTACCTGCAGGCCCTGGCGCGGATGCACCAGCTCCCGGTCGAGCCGTTCAAGGCCGCCGGGGTCATCTCCGGAACGTCGCCGAACGACTCCGCGATGATCGGAGTACGCCGGTTCGAGCAGCACTACCGATCGAGCAAGGTGCGCCCCGACCCGCTGATGGAGTTCGTCCTCGGCTGGCTGCGCCGCCACCCGCTGCCTGCCTCCGACCGCGAGGCCCCCATCGTCTGGGACTCCGGGCAGTTCCACCACGCCGACGGCCACCTCGTGGCCCTCGTCGACGTCGAAATCGGCCACATCGGCGACCCGATGATGGACCTCGCCGCCTGGCGGATGCGCGACACCGTCATCCCCTACGGCGAGTTCACCACGCTGTACGACCGGTACGCCGAGCTGACCAGCCGGCCCGTCGACCTCGCCGCCATCCAGTGGCACCACCTGTTCTTCACCCTCACCAACCAGCTGTCCTTCCACAACCCGCTGGCCCGCCCGACCCTGGACACCGACTACATGACCTACGCCCAGTGGGTCAGCGAGACGAACCTGCACGCCGTCGAGACCCTGGCCGAATACCTGGGCATCGACCTCGAACCCGTCGAGATCCCCGAGCCGGTGTCCTCGCCCGTCTCCACCCCGCACCAGCACCTGTCCCGCTCGCTGCGCTCGATCTCCGTCGAGGATCCGTACGTCACCTACCAGATCCGCATCGCCTTCCGCCTGGCCCGCCACCTCGAACGCGCCGACCAGATCGGCGCGGCCGTCACCGAAGCCGACCGGGAGGACCTCGCCCGGCTCACCGGCCACGCGCCGAAGAACTGGGACGAGTGCGAGACGGCGCTGGAGAACTTCGTCCTCGCCGACGAGGGACGCCACGACGCCGAACTCGTCGTCCTGTTCCACCGGCGCTGGCAGCGCTACAAGGCCCTGATGGGCCCCGCCGGCTCCGCCATNGCCGCCCACCACACGATGCAGCCCTTCGGCCGCTGGCTGGGCTGAACTCATGATGGGTCGGGCGCCCAGCCGCGATGCGCTACGCACCCACACACAGACCGAGTGACGGGTCATGACAGTTCGCCACCCAGGCGTGCGGCGGCTATTCCAGGGCGTGCAGGCGGATGGTCGCGTCACCGCTGGCGCTGGCCAGAAAACGTCCCCGCGGGTCGAACGCCACCGTCCAGATTGCGTCGTCGTGCGTGATGTGCGCCGTGTCGAACCCCCGCGGGTTCTTCCGGTCGTCAAGATCCCAGAGCCGCACTGTGCGGTCGGCGCCGGCGCTGGCAAGGATCTTTCCGTCACGGGAGAACGCCAGCGCCCGCACGGTGTCGTCGTGTCCGGGCAGCGGCTGGCCGAGCGGGCGGGGTTGCGCAGGACGGGTGACGTCCCACAGTCGCACCGAATGGTCCTGCCCTGCGGTCGCCAGGATGGTCCCGTTCGGCGAGAACGCCACCGCGAACAGCGGATTGTCCGGGTCGGCCAGTGGCTGGCGCGGATCCCAGAGTGGCCGAGGAGTGCTCGGGTCGGCGAGGCTCCACAGCTCGACGGCTCCATCCGCTCCCCCGCTGGCCATGATCGGCCGGCCCGGAGTGAAAGCAACCGAGGTCACCGCCGCGCTGTGCGTGGTCAGGGGTCGACCGAGCGCATGAGCGGTCTCCGGGTGGCGCACGTCCCACAGNCGCACGCTGTGATCGTCGCTGCCGCTGACCAGCGTCGTGCCGTCCGGAGAGAACGCGACCGAGAACACCGACTCCGAATGCCCGTGAAGCGTCGGGCCGAGCGGGCGAGCACCACGCACCGGCGCCGCCCAAACTGCCGCGTTCTGCACGTCGGGAAGGTCGGCGGCCTGCCCGGAGCCACCCTGTCTGGTCAGGGCCACAGCGCCAACGGTCGCCCCCAGGGCCACCACGGGCCCCGCCATCAGAAGAACGCCACGCCGCGTCGGCCGGCCGCGGCCGTGCGACGCGCTCGTCGAGCCGGCTCGCACCGCCTCCGGGGAGAACAGCCGGCCGGGGAACGGCACCGGCCCGGAGACCCCGTCGACATTCGCCGGGGCGGCTGTCTGCGCGCCGTCGGGAGGATCGTCCGCATGACCGGACGCCGGCCGCGTGGCGGCGGCGTCGGCTGCCGGTTCACCGTCGGCGCCGGCTTCGGCATCGCGGGCCTTGGCAGCTATGGCGGCGAAGACCTTGTTGGCGGGGTAGACCCGGCTGGCGGCGAGGAGGATCTGGCGCCGTCCGTCAACGACTGCCCCGCAGCCAAGGCGCACGTTGATCTCACGCCAATAGTCCAGCGGACGCTGCGAGGTCCACACCGGTTGCTGCGACCGCTCCAACCCGGCCTGCTCGAGCAGGGACCTGGCGTTTTCCGGAAGGTGGAAAGCACGCGCGAGCTCCCGCACCTCCTGTTCAGTCAACCTGTCCGTCACCATTCCCCCGAGACCAGGCCGTCACGTGGAACGCCCGCGACGGTGGATGCCGCGCACCATCGCCCCTCCCGGACGGACCATGCCCGCCGATCGTACGCGGTCGGAAGATAGGGAAACGACACCTGGCAGCGGGGTTGTCATGCTGCTTTCCCACGAATGTCGTCATCCCTATCCGGACGACATGAGCGACGGGCCGTCCGGATCGCCTCGGCTGGCGGGGCTCGCCGTCGACGCCGAACCGTGGAGCGGGCCCAGGGCGTCGTCATCGGACAACCATCACGTTAGGGATCTTGAAGGGGCCCTGCCGACCGTCTCCAGGCTGATCTTCGCCGGCCTTCCCGGGCCAGCCACTGGCACGGCTCTCGGGCTACCCGTCTCGGATGTCGAGGGGTCGACGGACGCCAGTCCGGTGCGGACGTCCCGGCCGCCGGCGACGTCGCGCCGACACGATCTGGTCCACGGAACTCACTCGAACCATGATTCGATCAGGGTTGGCACGAACGATTTAGAAGGTCGGGACCACCGGGGGCGGGCGGAGCGGCGCGCCGGCGCTGGCACCCACGACGGCGGCTATCGCGCGCTGGCCGTCCGCGAGAGGGTGGCCGCGCAGGTTGCCGCCGTTGCGGCCGAGGTCGTAGATCCACGGATCGCGGCTGCACAGCTCGTGGCCGTTCAGCGCGTCCGCCACGGAGACGTAGATGGCTTCGCCGGTGGTCGCGGCGACCCGAAGGCGGCCGTCGAGGTAGTCCTGCACCTGGTTCAGATGGGTCAGCTCGGTGGGCGTCAGCCACCCGCAGCGCGTCGTGTCCGCGATGAGCCGCGGAAAGAGCCGCGGATAGCCGACCACGACGACGCGGGCCTGCGGCGCGGCCTTATGGATGGCGGGAATCACCTCCTGCTGAACACGGGCGGCCACGTCGTCGATCTTGCGCTCCTCCTTCTCCGGCTGCTGTACGCACTGCCACACGAAGCAGGTCTCCAGCGTGGAGCTGAATCCGAGGTCGTTTCCACCGATGGTCACGGTCACCACGCCCACCGGCTTATCCCGGTTGATCTTCTCGAGCCGGGACACCTGGGAGGTGGAGTCGAGTCCGCCCGGGTGCTGGCCGCGGAACAGGACATCGTCGATCTCGGCCCCCGAGCAGGCGAGATGACCATTCCCGGCGATGCTGCCGGAGCCGTCGACGCCGAGCAGACGGGGCCACGCCTGCGGGCTGCGGTGGCAGTCATCCTTCGTGGTCGCGGTGCCGTCGTCGAACGGTGGGTTGCCCTCGCCAGAGGAATAGGAGTCGCCGAGGGCGACATAGGTCGTAGGAGCGTGCGTGTCGGTCGCCCAGACGGCGACATGGCCAGGCGCGTACAGGACGAGATTGCCGTCGTTCTGAAGCTCCAGCTGCCCGCCGCGGTGGTCGTCCGTACCCGTACTCCAGATGGCCCGGTGGCCCGGCGCGTAGACGACGAGATTGCCGTCCGGCTGCATCTCCAGCGTGGAGCCGGTATTTCCATCGGTTTCGGTCGACCATCTGGCGACGTGCCCGCGGCCAAACAGGACGGCATTTCCGTCGTCCTGCATCGTGAGTTCCCAGACGCCGTCCGGCGAATGAATGCTCTGCCTCGGCCACAGCGTCTCGCTGCCGGCCAGCGCCGTGGGCGCGGCCGTGGCAGCCGTCGTGGACAGACAGCTGAGCCCCGCCGCCACGGCAGCGACGAGGGCGTACCGGCGCATTCGGCCATGCCGGCGTGTTCTCGCGCTTCTCACGCTTTCCCCCGGCTCCCAGCGGACCCGGCACAGAGTCCGTTGCGGGAAGAATGATAGCAGGCGAGCCAGATCACCCGAAAGGCCGGGTAATACCCGGCGTCCAAGCGGGAAAATCCTGGTCCCTACGGCGTTCGGCCGGGTAGCACGGCGGAATGCTCCAGCCCGAACCGTTCGAATCCCGTGAAGCCGGTCTGGTCGAGCGATCCGGGGCGCACAGCCGCACCATGATCGGTTGCGCGCCGGCGGGGACTGCATACGGAGTGAGCAGTGCGGGCGGTGCGGGCGCAGGCGCGGTCACCGAGTGCTCGTCGAGGGACCGCGCACCGCGCGGTCGGACCGGTCAGAAGGTGGGGGTCGGGGTGGGAAGGACGGTGGCGAGGGCGGCGGCGCGCTTGGGGTCGTGCCGAAGCGCGATCTGGGTCGTGCCGTCCGGGGCCTTGAGGGCGACGCCACGGAGCTCACCGTCCTCGGTGAACTCGATCGCCACCTCCAGCCCGAGCACCCGTAGGTACCACTCGCTGCTGGCGCGGACGTCGCTGATCGGGATCTTCACGTGGTGGATCGGTGCGAGGTCGGGCATGATCCCTCCTTTAGCTAGAGCCGACTCTAGCGAGTTACTGGAGTAGTCTCTAGCGAGTGAGTGATCCCGTCAAGGACAGGCCGAGTCGGGTCAAGAACAGGCCGAGTCGGGCCGAGAAGACCAGGCTGACCAGGCGACGGATCATCGCCGCGGCGGCGGACCTGTTCCTCGACCAGGGCTACGGCGCGACGACGCTCGACCAGGTCGCGGCGCGCGCGGGCGTCGCCGTGCAGACCGTCTACTTCCACTTCGGGAACAAGGCGACGCTGCTCAAGGAAGCGCTCGACGTGGCCGCCGTCGGCGACGACGAGCCGGTCGCGCTACTTGACCGGCCGTGGCTCGAGGAGCTGACCGCCGAGCCCGACCCAGTCCGTGTGATCGAGCTCTGGACGAACGGCAGCCGCGAGATCATGGGGCGGGTGGCGCCGCTGCTCGCCGTAGTTCGCGGCACCGTCGGCACCGATCCGGACCTCGCGGCGCAGTGGGGCGTGAACGAGGGCCAGCGCCGCGTCGCGTTCCGCGCTCTCGCCGACCTGCTCGCCGACCGCGCGGCCCTCCGCCCGGGGCTCACCGTCGAGGACGCCGCCGATCTGGCCTTCCTGATCACCAGCGCCGAGAACTACATCGTCGCCACGGGTACCCTCGGCTGGTCGCCGGAACGCTGGCAGAGCGCCACGGTCACGCTGCTCGTCTGGGAGCTGCTCGGCGCAACGGCCGCCCAGGCCCCCGATAAGGAGTCGTGATGGGCTTCTATGACGACCAGGTGNTGCCCCGCATCGTCGATCTCGTCCTCGGCCGGCCGGTGGCGCAGGCCAGGGCGCGCGTCACGGCCGGGCTGTCCGGCGAGGTCCTGGAGATCGGCTTCGGGTCGGGACGCAACATCGCGCACCTTCCAGCGACAGTCACCCGCCTGCTCGCGGTCGAGCCCGCCGCCGTCGGACGCACACTCGCCGCACCCCGCATCGCCGCCGCACCCGTCACGGTCGAGTTCGTCGGCGACGACGGCCAGGCACTGCACCTTCCGGACGCGTCGGCAGGAACGCAACGCCGCCCTAGGGGTCACCGCCGAGTACCTGAACGGCGAGTTCGCCCGACTCGAGGAACTGCGGCGCCGTGCGGCAGGGTGAGGTGTGGGCGCGGGCCGACGCTCCCGCGCACGCGCTGATCGTGTCCGCCGACCTGTACAACAACGCCAACACCGGCCGAGTCGTGGTCTGCCCCGTCGTGCCGGGTGAGCCGCTGCCGTTCGACAACCACGCCGCCGACGTCGGGATCACGGTTCCCGTCTCGGGCACGGTGCTGCCCGAGCTCGTGGCCTGGATGCCGACCTCAGGCCTGTCGCACCGGCTCGGCGCCGTCCCGCCCGAAGCCTGGCAACGCGCCGACCAGATCCTGCGCCGCCTCCTCGGTCACTGACGCAGGCCAGGCCGCGCCAGTCTCCGCCGCCGACTACCCACAGGGCGATGAGGTGGCCGTCGCGGCCGACGGCTCAGTAGCTGAAGGTCGTCGCGCCGTCGTCGCCGATCCAGTTCCACATCGGGACCGTGCCGTTCAGCTCCGCGCCCTCGATCAGCACGCTGGCGTCGATCTTGCGGGCGTCGACGCAGATCGGGCACACGAAGTAGCGGCCACCGGCGATCCGGTAGCGCTCGACAAGCGACTCCAGCGGTGGGCAGCCAGCACACCCCTCACCCTTCGCGTCGCCGGGCAGGGCGAGCCGGACCGCCTCCTGGGTCAGGAACATGAGCGTCTCCTTGCCGGTCTCCGCGGCGCCGACCGCCACGAGAAACGCGACGGTGACCTTCTCCAGGTCCTCGAGACCCGTGGTCAGGCTGATAACCGCCTTGCTCGCCATCGGCGAACCCTCCTTCAGGAAGAGTCAGAACGAACGTTCGTGTTTACTAGATTAGAGTACGAACGATCGTCTTGCACGTCAACTAGGATGTGGGTCATGGCGGAGAGGGCAGCGCACACACGCCAGCGGCGAGCCGACGGGGAGCGCACCCGCGCCGCGATCCTCGACGCGGCGATGCGGCTGTCGACCGTCGACGGCCTCGAGGGCCTGAGCATCGGCAACCTCGCCAAGGACCTGGGCATGAGCAAGGGCGGCGTCTACGCCCACTTCGACTCCAAGCAGGACCTGCAGCTCGCCACCGTCGACGCGGCCGGCGCCGTCTTCCAGTCGGAGGTCATCGCGCCGGCGGTGGTGGCCGACCCGGGGGTGCCGCAGCTGCTCGCGTTCTGCGACGCCTTCTTCGATCATCTCGAACGGCGGGTCTTCCCCGGCGGGTGCTTCTTCGCGGGCGCCGCGCTGGAGATGGGGACGCACCGCGGACCGGTACAGGAGAAGGTCGCCGAGTTCCACTCCGGATTCGTCCAGCTCATCCGCGACTTCGTGCGAACGGCGATCGGACTTCGGCAACTGCCGCTCGACGAGGACCCGGCGGGGCTCGCCCTGGAGCTCAACGGCACGCTCCTGGCCACCGACGCGAGCTTCGTGATGTACGACGATCCCTCGGTACTGGACCTGGGCCGCCGCGTGGTGCGCCGTCGCCTGGGCCTCACCGAGGCGAGACGAAACGAATCACCAGAGGAAGCCAGTAATCCGCAGTAAGTATTCGGTGACGAGTACCGCATCGCCGCCCGACTACTTCCCCAGAAGATCACCTTGACCACACAAGGCCAGCTCACGGGTCGAAACCCGGCTTCTTACGATCGACCCGGCGGGAGCTGCGAGGTCCGGCATGATCCCTCCTACCGGCACTGCTCGGCGCAACGGCCGCCCAGGCCCCCGATAAGGAGTCGTGATGGGCTTCTATGACGACCAGGTG
>NZ_LJPA01000065.1:10682-14798 GCF_001414035.1 Frankia sp. ACN1ag
CGGACGCACACTCGCCGCACCCCGCATCGCCGCCGCACCCGTCACGGTCGAGTTCGTCGGCGACGATGGTCAGGCGCTGCACCTTCCGGACGCGTCGGTCGACCACGTCCTGACCACCTGGACACTGTGCACCATCCCCGACACCGAACGGGCACTACGCGAGATCCATCGCGTGCTGCGGCCCGGCGGCACCCTGCACTTCACCGAGCACGGCCGCTCGCCCCGGCCCACCGTCGCCCACTGGCAGGACCGGCTCACACCCATCTGGAGCAGGATCGCCGGAGGCTGCCGCCTCAACCGCCAGATCGACGACCTGGTCGAGAAGTCCGGACTGGCCCTGCAGTCGGCCAGCACCTATCCGATGCGCGGGACGGCCCAACTCGGCTTCGCCTACGAGGGCATCGCGTCGAAACCGACCTGATGCCCCGAGCGCGGGGCTACGGAGGCGCCGCCCGCGGACGCAAAGACAATGGTCGAGACCCCACAATGCAGAACATCAGCCTCGGCGTTCAGCATCCCAGCAATGCCCGGCGCCCCTACCCGGCGGGCCGGGGGTTTGGGGATAGACCCACGACCGGCGCAGGCGGCACCGATCGTGCGGCCAGGTCAACCGCGGTCCGCTGATGTCGGCCGGTGTTCGCGGGACTGCCGGTGTTCGCGGGACTGCCGGTGTTCGCGGGACTGGTTGTACCGATGGCCGCACTGCACTGGGCAAACTACGACCTGCCCGACGACGCGGTGGTCGCTCCACACCACGGACCACCGTCTCAGTAAGTCACTAAATAACCACCATCCGTGCGCCACGTGCGTGGACTCCGCNCCGGGCGACAACGGCCCGGCTGGCCGGGACCACTCGGTCCGCCGTCACCGCGCTGGCGGATGCACACGGCACCCACCCCGCCCACCAACCGCCCAGCCGGACGACCCCCGTCCCGCCAAGCGACGACACGGCCGAGCGAAGGCCGAGGTCGCAGCCCGATCCTGAGCTGAGACCAGAGCCGGGCCATGGACCGAGGCCCGGACCGACCAGAGCGAGGACCGAAGCCGAGGCCCGGGCCGGCGGCGAGAGGCGAATGCCGGAGGCGCGTCGGGTATTCCTGACAAAGCCAGCCTTTAGCCGATGGTAACGATTCTCACAGTCCGCCCGCCCCTCTGTTCGTCCGGCCGAGGACGAGTAAGGGTATTAGGGGGAAAGTCCCCGTTTTCGCATCCCGATCTTTCCCCTGGATCCCGCACGCCTAAAATCAGAAGGTATTGATGCGTCAAGGTCCTCTTGCTGGCAGATACGCTGCTTCCGCAGCCATGGTGATATTCGCACTTATTCCCTACCTGGCTCTGTCGGCCGCGCTGGAGCCGTTGGCGCCGATCGTCGCCAAGCAACTGCACATGAGCGCGCAGACGATGAGCATCAGCTCGGGCCTGGGCAACGCGGCCTACGCGCTGGGGACGGTGCTCGCCGTCCAGCTGGGTCTGCACCTGCCGCAACGGCGGATGCTGCTCGTCTACGCGGTCGTGCTCGTCGTCGGATCAGTGCTGACGGCGGCGGCGCAGGACGCCGCCATGTTCATCGTCGGCCACCTGTTGCAGGGCCTGGCCACCAGCATGCTGCTGATCGCTGCGGCCCCTGCGCTGGCGATCGGCTACCCGCGCGAGAAGCTGCGCACCACCGTCATGATCATGAATATGGGTATCTTCGGCGCGGTCGCGCTCGGGCCGTTCATCGGTGGTCTGCAGGCTGACGCCAACGCCTGGCGACCGCTGTTCTGGGTCGTCACCGGGGTCTCGGTGCTGGCGCTGCTGCTGGTCGTGCTCACCTTCGAGGACGCACCGCCGGCGAACCCCGACGCCCCGCGCGACCTGCCGGCGATCGCGCTGTCCGCGGTCGGCAGCCTGGCGGCCTTCCTGGGCGCGTCCGAACTGACCAGCCACAGCTTCCTGGACGTCGAGGTGATCGCGCCGCTGCTCGGCGGGCTGGCACTGATCGTCATTCTCGTCGTCTACCAGTACCGGGCCGCGCAGCCGCTGCTGATGGTCCGGGAGATGCTCACCAGCTCGATCCCGGTCGCGGGCGTGGTGATCGCGCTGTTCGCTGCGGCGGCGTCGGTGTCCGCGACGGGACTGACCGCCGCGGTGCTCGCGGAGAAATACGGCCCGGTGCGCGTCGGGCTGCTCTACCTGCCCGAACTCGGCGGCGCGGTGATCGCCGCGATCGCGTTCGGCTTCGTCATCACCCGGCGTTCCGTGCACTACATGCCGCTCGTGGGCATGGTCCTGCTTGCCGCCGGAATCCTGGTCTTCTGGTTCGCGATGCCGGCGAGCCAGCCGCTGGCGCTGGTCGGCTCGGCACTGACCNGGCTCGCCCTCGGCGCCACGGTCGCTCCGGCGTTGTTCGTGGCCGGTTTCTCCCTGCCGTCCGCCAACCTTCAGCGCGTGTTCGCCCTGGTCGAACTGCTACGTGCGGTCGCCGCCTTCATGATCGCACCGATCTTCGCTCATTTCGNGGCCACGGTGACCGGCGATCTCAACGAGGGAACGAACATCGCCCTGTGGATCGGCCTTGGCCTGGCCCTCGTCGGCGGCGCCATCGGCGTCGCGATCTACGCCCTGAGCGGTGCCCGCCCGCAGGCCCCCGACGTCGACACGTTCCTGGGTGCGCTGCGTCCGGCCTGGTACTCTCCCCCACTGCTGGCCAGAGTCCGCCGAACCCACCTGGATGATCTGGACCTCGCCCTCCCCGTCCCGGAAAGCGTCGACTGACATGACCTCACCCCACACTGACGCCGTGCAGCCCGATGCCCGAGCTGGCCACACCGGCCTGGTGCTGTTCGCGTATGACGGCAGTGACGTCGCCGGCCACGCCATCCAGTACGCCGCAACGCAGCTTCCGCCCGGACGCGAGGCGCTCATCCTGTGCGCCTGGCAGCCGGCCGATGTCGGATTCACCCCGGTCGGCTCGCAGCATTTCGACGCGAACAGTGCCGCCGAGGTCGAGAAGGCCGCGGCCGACATCGCCGCGCACGGTGCCCACCTCGCGGACGCCGCCGGATTCCGCGCCCAGAGCGCCACCGTCCAGGCGGCACCGACCTGGAAGGGCATCGTCGCCACCGCCACCGAGCGCCAGGCGGAGCTCATCGTTGTCGGCGCCCATCGGCACTCCCGGCTGGCCGGCCACCTGCTCGGCAGCGTGGCCAGCTCCGTCGTCGCCCATGCCCCCGGCGCCGTGCTGGTCGTCCACCAGCGCGACTGATCCAGGCCGGTCAGGCCAGGCAGGTCAGGCCAGGCAGGCTTCCCGCAGCCGCGGATCGGCCTCCGCAGGAAGGCCCCACTTCGGGGTGAGATGACGGCGGACCCGGCTCCGACGTGGTGGTGACCTCGTTTTCGGGGGTTCTGCGCGCTATACAGTGGCTGGCACTCAGCGAGGTCGAGTGCCAATCCTCGGTGCGACGGGTGCCTGCAGAAACGGGAGCACCATCCGCGGTGCCGGGCACCCCATCGATGACTGGTACCTCTCCGCGCAGGCTTGCCCCCCTGAGAGGACCCATCACGCATGGCAAAGATGATCGCCTTCGATGAGGAGGCTCGGCGCGGCCTGGAGCGCGGCATGAACCAGCTGGCCGATGCGGTCAAGGTCACGCTCGGTCCGAAGGGTCGCAACGTCGTTCTGGNGANNAAGTNNGGNNTNCCCACGATCACCAACGACGGGGTGAGCATCGCCAGAGAGATCGAGCTGGAGAACTCCTACGAACGGATCGGTGCGGAGCTCGTCAAGGAAGTCGCGAAGAAGACCAACGACGTCGCGGGTGACGGCACCACGACCGCGACGATCCTGGCTCAGGCGCTGGTGCGGGAGGGTCTGCGCAACGTGGCCGCCGGCGCGAACCCNCTGGGCCTGAAGAAGGGCATCGAGGTCGCGGTCGAGCGGGTCTCCGAGGAGCTGTCGAAGCAGGCCAAGGAGGTCGAGACCAAGGAGCAGATCGCCTCCACCGCCTCGATCTCGGCCGGTGACTCGGCGATCGGNGGTCTGATCGCCGAGGCGCTGGACAAGGTCGGTAAGGAAGGTGTTGTCACCGTCGAGGAGAGCAACACCTTCGGCCTGGAGCTTGAGCTCACCGAGGG
>NZ_LJPA01000066.1:0-14176 GCF_001414035.1 Frankia sp. ACN1ag
GCACCAACGGCTGGACCCTGACCGCCGCACCCCCTTAAACCACGGCCATCCACCCCCACCAGCACCCCGCAAGATTTTCAGTGATCTTCTAGGGGCCCTCGTGACCGTCCATGAGCACCGGCGAGCCCACGCACGGGTCGGGCGCGGGTGCGGCAGCGGATGCCTGGGAGAGCGCCTCCATGTCTCTTCCACAGGGTTCAGCGTCCGGATTTATCCCTGTGGAAGAGACAGATGGCGCCGCTCCCCCGCCCGGCGCTAGCCGCGGTGGGCTGGTCGGGCCGGCCAGGGGGAGTCGATGGGGCGCAGGCCGGCGAAGTTCGCCGCCCGCGCCCGCGCCGTCGCCAGCAGGCCGACGACCGCCATCGCGTTGGTGATCTCGCCGCGCAGGACCCGCGCGACGGCCTCGTCGAGGTCGATGCGCGCCAGACCCATCTCGGCCTCCTCGTGCACCGGCACGTACCGCTCGGCCGCCGGAATCTCGTGCAGGTCCCGAGCCAGGAAGACCCGGTATGCCTCGTCGGTCATCCCCGGCGAGGACCAGACGTCGACGAGCAGGTCGTACCGGTCGGCGCGCAGCCCGGCCTCCTCGGCGAGCTCCCGGGCGGCGGCGACGGACGCCGGCTCCCCGGGCACGTCGAGGATGCCGGCGGGCAGCTCCCACAACGGGCCGCCGACGGGATGGCGGTACTGGTGCACCATCACGACCCGGCCGCCGTCGTCGAGTGCAACCACGCCCACCGCACCGGGGTGGACGACGACATCGCGCTGGGAGACGTCGCCCTCGGGCATGCGCACCTGGTCGCGGCGGACGGAGATGATCCGCCCGGAGTAGGCGAGCGTGCTCTCGGTGACCTCGTAGCGGTGCGCGTCGGCGGTCACGGCGACACCAGGGCGGCCGTGCCGTTCGAGCTGGCCCCCGGACGGGCGTTGCCGGCGCCGCGGCGGCCGCCGCCACCCCGGCCGGATGTGCCCCCCGGGCCGCCCGCTCCCCCGGCGTGCCCCGCGCCGGCGACGGCCGGCGCCGCGGCGTCGTCCTCGGCCCCCTCGGCGAGGGCGGCCCCCGCCCGGGCCCCGGTGTCGGCCCCAGCGCCGGACACGGTTCCGGCCGTGGCAGTCCCGGCCCCGGTGCCGACCGCCGAGGCGTCCGTGCGGGCCCCGGACACCGAGGCGGGCGTGGCGGCGGCGTCGGTGGCCGGCAGGTCGACGGGCAGCACCCCGCGGCGACGATCGGCGTGCGCGATCGCCGCGGCGACGAGCCCCCGGAACAGCGGATGGGCCCGCGTCGGCCGGGACCGGAACTCCGGATGCGCCTGGGTGCCGACGTAGTAGGGGTGCACGTCGGCGGGCAGCTCCACGACCTCGACCAGCCGGCCGTCCGGCGAGGTGCCGGAGAAGACCAGCCCGGCGGCGGCGAGCCGCTCGCGGTAGTCGTTGTTGACCTCGTACCGATGACGGTGACGCTCGGCGACCTCCGGCACCGCGTACTCGCGGCGGGCGACCGTGCCGGGGGCGAGCGTGCACGAGTACAGGCCGAGGCGCATCGTGCCGCCCATGTCCCTCGTGCCGGCGACGACCTCGTGCTGGTCGGCCATCGTGGAGATCACGGGATGCGGGGTGTCGGGCACGAACTCGGTGGAGTTCGCTCCCTCGAGGCCCGCGAGCCCGCGGGCCGCCTCGATGACCATGCACTGCAGGCCCAGGCAGATCCCCAGGGTCGGCAGGCCGTTCTCGCGGGCGTGCCGCAGCGCGGTGAGCTTGCCCTCGATGCCCCGGATCCCGAAGCCGCCGGGCACGATGATCCCGTCGACCCCGTCGAGCAGCGCGGCCGTCTCCTCCGGAGAGGAGCACTCGTCCGAGGTGATCCACCGCAGGTCGACCCGGGTGTCGGTGGCGAACGCGCCCGCCCGCAACGCCTCGGTCACCGACAGGTAGGCATCCGGCAGGTCGACGTACTTGCCGACGATCGCGATCGTCGCCGAGTTCGTCGGATGATGCACCCGGCGCAGCAGGGTGTCCCACTCGGTCCAGTCGACGTCGCGGAACGACAGCCCCAGCCGGCGCACCACGTAGGCGTCGAGGCCCTCCCGGTGCAGCACCCGCGGGATGTCGTAGATCGAGCTCGCGTCCGGCGCCCCGACGACCGCCTCGTCGTCGACGTCGCACATCATCGCGATCTTCTTCTTCAGGGCGTCGGGCAGCGGCCGGTCGGAGCGGCAGACCACCGCGTCCGGCTGCAGGCCGATGCTGCGCAGCGCCGCCACCGAGTGCTGCGTCGGCTTGGTCTTCAGCTCCCCCGACGGACCCAGGTACGGCACCAGGCTGACGTGGACCGTCAGCGCGTTGTCCCGGCCGACCTCGTGGCGCACCTGGCGGATCGCCTCGAGGTAGGGCAGCGACTCGATGTCGCCGACGGTACCGCCGACCTCCGTGATGACCACGTCGACGCTGTCGCCGGCGAGCCGCCGGATCCGATCCTTGATCTCGTCGGTGATGTGCGGGACGACCTGCACCGTCTGGCCGAGGTAGTCGCCGCGGCGCTCGCGGGCGATGACCGCCGAGTACACCTGGCCGGTCGTGACGTTCGCGCTGCCGTCGAGGTTCACGTCGAGGAACCGCTCGTAGTGCCCGATGTCCAGGTCGGTCTCGGCGCCGTCGTCGGTGACGAACACCTCGCCGTGCTGGAACGGGTTCATCGTGCCGGGATCGACGTTGAGATAGGGGTCGAGCTTCTGCATCGTGACCCGCAGTCCGCGAGCCTTGAGAAGCCGCCCGAGGCTGGATGCGGTCAGTCCCTTGCCGAGACTGGACGCGACCCCGCCGGTGACGAAGATGTGCTTCGTAACATGCACCTGGCCCACGTGAAACTCCCGTGGTCACGCCGCCGGTCCGGACCCGACGCCTCCACGGGACTTCACGGTAACACCTTCCCCGTGAGGTGCCTCCGGCACCTCACGGGGACCCCGGGTTCCAGGCCGCCGTATGGGGTCTCGTTCGATCGCCTCCGGCGATCCTCCTGGACACACCACCCGGCGACGCCTTGGGCGCATCACGGGGACCCCGAGTAGCCAGAGAGGTCCAGGAGTTCGCGGCTCGCGGCGACGATCACAGAGCGTGGCGGCGGCTGGCGGGTGTTCGGGGTGCATGCGTGGGAGAGCGCCGACGTGGTTCCTCTGATGGGTTCGGCGTCCGGTTTGTCCACACAGAGCGACCACGTGGCACCGGTCCCACGCACATCCCCGCTTCCGGCCCCTTCGCCGGCCACGGAACGTCGTCGTCAACCCCGACCCGACCCGACCCGGACCGGCGCAAGCAACCGTGCTTACGCGGCCGCCGCCGACCGTGACAGTCCCGCCCCGCCGCACAGGAGGACAGCCCGCCGCACCCGCAGCAGACGAACTCACGTCAGGCGATCGCGCCCAGGATCCGGGGACGATGCGGTCCATGCTCGCGGTGGATGACGATGGGAATCAGTAGCGGGCGCCGACCACCTGGGCGTCGAGGGCGTCGAGGACAGCCAGGTCGTCGGCGTCCAGGGTGAGGTCGAGGGCGCCGGCGTTCTGCTCCAGCCAGCGGCGGCGCTTGGTGCCGGGGATCGGGACCACCGGGACACCGAGCCGCTCGGCCTGCCCGTGCACCCAGGCGAGGGCGACCTGCGCCGGGGCGGCGTTCCTGCGGGCGGCGATGTCGGCGACCGCCTGCACGATCGCGCGGTTGGCCTCGCCGGCCTCCCCGACGAAACGCGGGCTGCGCGACCGGAAGTCGAGCGCACCGAGATCGGAGCCGTCGAAGGTCGCGGTGAGGAAGCCCCGGCCGAGCGGGGAGTAGGGCACCAGCCCGACGTTCAGCTCGCGCAGGGCGTCGAGGACGGACGTCTCGGGATCGCGGGTCCACAGCGAGTACTCGCTCTGCACCGCCGCGATCGGGTGCACGGCGTGCGCGCGCCGCAGCAGCGCGCCGTCGACCTCGGACAACCCGAGATAGCGCACCTTGCCCTGCGCGACGAGCTCGCCCATCGCCCCGACCGTCTCCTCGATCTCGGCGGTCTGCGGCGGCCGGTGCAGGTAGTACAGGTCGATGACGTCCACGCCGAGCCGCAGCAGCGAGGCGTCGCAGGCCCGCTGGACGTACGCCCGTTCCCCGCGGACGACCCTGGCGCCGTCGCCGCCGGAGCGGTCGATGCCGAACTTGGTGGCCAGTTGCACCTGGTCCCGGCGGTCGTGGATGGCCCGCCCGACCAGCACCTCGTTGTGCCCGGCCCCGTAGACGTCGGCGGTGTCCAGGAACGTGACGCCCAGGTCGAGCGCCCGGTGGATCGTCGCGATCGACTCGTCCCAGTCGGTGGCGCCGTACCACTCGCTCATCCCCATGCAGCCCAGCCCCTGGGCCGAAACGTTCAGTCCACCAAGGTTGACCTCGTGCATGCCGCTGCTCCCTGCCCGCCGCCCGCGTGGAGCGGCGATACCTGCGGATCCAGGCCTCCGGTGGGAGGCAACTGTCCTGCCGGGCGACGAACGCGGCGCACCTTGGTCCGACGCGCTTCGCGTGGAGGGAAGCACCCGGCCGGGTCCTGGCCGATCCGTGGCCCGTCGCCGGATAACCCTAGGTGTCAGAGCGCACTCGAAGGCAAGTCCACGCCCGGATCAAGGCGGAGATCGCCCACCGGCCGGGGACCCACCGGAGGCGTGGCGCGGTTCCGCGGAATCTGCCTGACCGTGCCACGTGCTCGTGGCGGCAGCGATCGCGGAGCGTCGCGGCGACGGGTCGGTGTTCGGGGTGGATGCGTGGGAGAGCGACCACCGTGGTCCCTGTGGCCGGTTTGGCGTCCGCTATGTCCATGGCAAAGAACCACAGGACGCCGGCCCCCCGCACACCCCCGCTCCCACCCCCCTCGGCCGTCACCGCAAGTAACTAGGCGGCCGGGGTTCAGCCCGGGCTCCGACGAACAGCCGCGCAGGCGCGGGGATCGGGACGCGGTTCCGCGGAACACCATGATCAACCTTAGGCGGCCAGTAAATGCAGGAGGTTGTCGACGGTTCGCCTGGCCCCCGGCGTCACTGAGTTCCTGCAATTGCCGGCGCAACCACCGACGGCGACCGAGGGCGGGGGCGGGGGCGGGGCGACGCTGGTCCGGATTTCCCTGGCGGTCCTGCGCCGGATCGGCGACGATGCGCTGCATGCTCGCGGGGGATGATGACGGGAACCAGCTCCTGGCATTCCGCCCCGCAGGCAGGGCCACGGCGATCGAGGCCACGCCGATGCCCCTTGCCCTGGTCGCCCTGTGGCACGACGACCGCATGTTGCTGGCCTTCAATCGGTTCCGTCGGAGCTGGGAGCTGCCAGGCGGCATGATCGACGCCGGCGAGACGCCACGTCAGGCAGCCGGCCGAGAGTTGCGGGAGGAGACCGGCTACGACGTCGACGAACTCATCCTCGCCGGTTACGCCCGGTTCGCCGTCGGCGCCGACCAGCGCATCGAGTACGCCGTCGTGTACGCGGGCCACGCCACGCCAGGCGGCGGCTTCTCCCCCAACGGCGAGATCAGTGCGTTGTCCTGGTGGAACGGCAAGGAGTCGCTCACCGGCCGCGTGCAGACCCTCGATGTGACCCTTGCCCGGCTGGCGCGTACGGCGTTGCGCTGACCGACAGACTGGCTGATCGGCAGATCAGGGTCGGGCCTTGTCGGCGGCGGCGGCGGCGAGGAGTTCCTCGGCGTGGCCGCGGGCCAGCGTGCTCTCCTCCTGGCCGGCGAGCATCCGGGACAGCTCGCGGACGCGGCCGGCGTCGTCGAGGGTGATGACGCCGCTGCGGNTGACCGAGCCGTCGTCGGCCTTGTGCACGACGAGGTGCCGGTCGGCGAACGCGGCGACCTGCGGCAGGTGGGTGATGCAGATGACCTGGTGGGTGCGGGCGAGGCGGGCCAGGCGGCGGCCGATCTCGACGGCGGCGCGGCCGCCGACGCCGGCGTCGACCTCGTCGAAGACCATCGTGGAGCCGGCGTCGTCGGCGGCGAGGACGACCTCGATGGCGAGCATCACCCGGGACAGCTCGCCGCCGGAGGCGCCCTTCTGCACCGGCCGGGGCGGGGCACCGGGATGCGGGATGAGGCGCAGCTCCACGTCGTCGACGCCGGCGGGGCCGAAGGCGACGAGCCGGTCGCCGACGGGCAGGCCGGCGGGATCGTCACGCTGGGCCACGGCGGCCTCGACCCGGGCGCGGGGCATCGCGAGGCCCGCGAGCTCGGCGGCAACCGCCTCACCGAAGCGGGCCGCCGCCGCCGACCGGGCCTCGCTGAGGGTGGCGGCGAGGCGGGCGAGCTCGGCGGTCAGCTCGTCGCGGCGGGCCGTGAGGGTCTCGGCGCTGTCGCCGGCGCCGTCGAGCTCCAGCAGCCGGCGGCCGGCCTGGTCGGCCCAGGCGAGCACGCCGTCGATGTCGGTGCCGTGCGCGCGGGTCAGGCCGGTCAGGGCGGCCTTGCGGTTCTGGGCGTCGGCGAGGCGCTCCGGGTCGGCGTCGATGCTCTCGGCGTAGGAGGCGAGGTCGGCGGCGACGTCGGTGAGCAGCATGCTCACCTCGGTCAGCCGGGCACCGAGCGCGGCGAGGTCGGCGTCGAGGTCGGCGTCGCCGGCGATGACGCGGCGGGCGGCGGAAACCAGGTCGACGGCGCCGGAGTCGTCGGAGCCGGACGCGGGATCGCTGATCAGCGCCGCGTGGGCTGTGCGGGCGGTGCGGACGAGCGTCTCGGCGTGTTCGAGCTTCGTCAGCTCGGCGTCGAGAGTGACGTCCTCCCCCGGCGCCGGTTCGACCCGCTCCACCTCGGCCAGGCCGATCCGCAGCAGCTCCGCCTCCTGCTCGCGTTCCCGGGACCGCTCGGTGACCTCCGCGAGCGCCCGGCTGACCCGGCTCAGCTCCGTGTAGACCACGCCGTAGCGGGCCAGGGGCCCCGCGACGGCGTGGCCGGCGAAGCGGTCCAGCGCCACGCGCTGCGTGGACGGGCGCAGCAGCCGCTGCGCCTCGGACTGGCCGTGGACGGCGATGAGATCCTCGGCGATCTCCGCGAGGAGGCTCGCCGGCACCGAGCGGCCCGCCACCTGTGCCCGGGAGCGGCCCTCCGACGTCAGCGTCCGCCCGACGACGAGGACGGCGCCGCCGGGATCGTCGTCGAGGTCGCCGCCGACGTCGCGGACCCGCGCGGCGACCGCGGAGTCCGCCGGGATGAGCAGGCGCCCCTCGACGAACGCCCGCTCCACCCCCGGCCGGACCAGGCCGTAGTCGGCCCGGCCGCCGGTGAGCAGGCCCAGGCCCTGCACAATCATCGTCTTGCCGGCGCCGGTCTCGCCGCTGACCACGGTCAGGCCGGCGGCGAGATCGAGGGCAGCGTCGTCGATGACCCCGAGGCCGCGGATGCGAATCTCCTCGAGCACGCCCCGAACTCTAGCCGCCCCACCGGGTCCGCCGACATCCTCAACCGTCAACAACCGTCTACAACCGTCAACGGACCCGCCCGAGTCCACCCCAGCGGGTCCGATGGCCGCTCAGCGCTCGTTGCGGCCCCGCCAGCCCGCCACGGGCAGGTCGAACTTGGCGACGAGCCGGTCGGTGAACGGCAGCGGGCGCACCACGGCCAGGCGCACCGGCCGCCGGCCGCGCACGACCTCGACCCGCGACTCGGGCGGCACCTCGGCGAGACGCCGCCCGTCGCAGTAGAGCACGCCGGGCACCGGCTCCAGGATCTCCACGGCGACGGTCGCGCTCGGCGCGAGCACGAGCGGCCGGGCGAACAACGCGTGCGCGCTGATCGGGGCGACAAGCAGCGCCTCGACCCCCGGCCACATCACCGGGCCGCCGACGGAGAACGCGTACGCCGTCGATCCGGTGGGCGTCGAGCAGATCACCCCGTCGCAGCCCCACCGGGACAGCGGACGACCGTCGATCTCCAGGACGCATTCCAGCATCCGCGCCCGTTCGGCCTTCTCCAGCGACATCTCGTTGAGCGCCCAGCCGGAGTAGGTGACCTCGCCGCGGCGGCGGACGGTCACGTCGACGGTCATCCGGTCCTCCACCGTGTAGTCCTTGCGGACGACGTGGTCGATGGTGGACTCCAGCGCGTCCGGTTCGGCCTCGGCGAGGAAACCGACGTGGCCGAGGTTGACGCCGAGCAGCGGCACGTCGGCGCCGCGGGCGAACTCCGCCCCGCGCAGCAGGCTGCCGTCGCCGCCGAGGACGAGCACCATCTCCACCCCGACGGCGGCGTCCGCGTCGTGCGGGACGACGTTCGCGCCGGTCAGGTCGAGCTGCTCGGCCTCGTCGCGCAGCACCCGCGGCGACACCCCGGCGCCGGCCAGCCCCTCGATCACCCGCTGGGCGCTCTCCCGCACGATCGAGCGGCGTGGATGGGTGACGACGAGGATCTCCCGGGTCATGCCGGACGCTCCGGTCGGTTCCCGGCAGGACCGGCCTCGATGGCGCGGGTGAGCGCGTCGTCGTCGAGTGGCGGCGCGCCCGCGGCGAGCCAGAGCAGGTACTCCACGTTGCCGGCCGGGCCGGGCAGCGGACTCGCGGTCACCCCTCGCACGCCGAGACCGAGCCCGCCCGCCACGGCCGCGACCTCGCGCACCACCTCGGCGTGCAGCGCCGGATCGCGGACCACGCCGCCGGCGCCGAGCCGCTCGCGACCCACCTCGAACTGCGGCTTGACCAGAAGCACGAAATCGGCGTCCGGCGCCGCGCACTCCCGCAGCGCCGGCAGCACCAACCGCAGCGGGATGAACGACAGATCCCCGACGACCAGTTCGACCGGCTCGCCGACCTCGGCCGGGGTCAGCGCGCGGGCGTTGACCCGGTCGAGCACCCGCACCCGCGGATCCGAGCGCAGCCGCCACAGCAGCTGGCCGTAGCCGACGTCGACCGCGACGACCGACGCCGCACCGTGGCGCAGCAGCACGTCGGTGAACCCTCCGGTGGACGCCCCCACGTCGAGGCACCGCCGCCCGGCCACCACCAGCGACCCACCCGGATCCGCCACGGCCGGCGCGGTCGACGCGGCGTTGGGCTCGGCAGCGACCGCCTCGGCATTGACGGGCTCGGCATTGACCGCCTCGGCATTGACGGGCTCGGCAGCGACCGCCTCGGCGTCGTAGGCGGGGACGCCGAAGGCGGCGAAGGCGCCGAGCAGCTTGTGCGCGCCGCGCGACGCCCAACCGGGATCGTCGCTCGCGGATACGGCGATCGATGTCGTTCCGTCGACGACCGTGGCGGCTTTCGTCGCCGGGATGCCGCCGACCAGGACCCGGCCGGCGTTGATCGCGGCCACGGCCTGCTCCCGCGAGCGGGCGAGTCCACGCCGGACGAGCTCGCTGTCCAACCGCACGCGACGGGCCACCACGCCCCCTGCTCGACTCACCGAACCGGCCGGACCGGACCCGGCCGTGGCTGCGCCCGATCGACCTCGGCTGCCGCGCCGCCGCCCGACCCGTCCAGGTCGGCCAGGGCGTCGGCCAGTCGGCGGTTCATCTCCTCGAAGACCTCCACATGTTCCGACGTCGCCACGACGTCGAGGGTGTCCAGCCGCGTAAGCGCGTCCCGGATCTCGGCGGGCAGGTTCTCGGTGCTCACTCTGTCAGCCTCCCGCACTTTTCGTCGATGGTGCGACGCCTCCCCCACGACGTGGGTCATGCGACGAATCTCATGACCCGCCGCATCCGCCGCGGTGCCGCTCGCGACCCGTCCGCCCGGGCGCTGCGCCACCTTCGCCGGCCACTCGCCCGGTGAGCGTCGCCTACCGCCCGATGGAAGGCACCATGGGAGGGCCCCCGCCGACGGGAGGCCCCGAACCGACCCGAAGGAGGCCGGAGCTCCCGATGGCCGACAGGTCACAGTGTGAGACCGCGTTCCGTAGCATCGCCGACCGTCTGGACAGGCTCGCCGCCGAGGGCCGCCCGCCCCGAACCCCCGACCGCACGATCGTCTGCCGCATCCCGGACCTGGGAACCGCCTTCTCCGGTGAGCTGCGCGACGGCTGCCTGCGCGACCTCGGCGAGGGTCACCGCGACGACGCCCAGATCACCCTGACCGTGAACAGCGACGATCTGATCGCGGTCACCGAGGGGCGGTTGTCGGTGCTGTCCGCCTGGACGAGCGGCCGGCTGAAGGTGGACGCGAGCGTGCGCGACCTGCTGAGGGTCCGCTCCCTGCTCTGACCGGCCGCCGGGTGTGCCCGCGCTGCCGACGTACTGCCGAGGTCAGGGCGCGACGGTGGGTACGACCAGGTCCGCGCAGCCCGCGGGCCGGTCGGCCGCGATCGCGTGGACTGCGACGCCCACATCGATAGCGGACCAGACCGCCGCGCACGCGGCCCGCAGCGCGTCGAGTCCGTCCCCCGCGCCGCCCTCGCCGTCACCGCCGTTCGCGTTGCCACCCTTGGTGTCGTTGCCGGCGTTGATGCCGTCGCCCCCGTCGTTCGCCGACCAGCTCAGCTCGCCGTCGTCGACGCGGGCGACCCACCCGCCGCAGGCGGCGGCGTGCTTGCCGGCGTCCGGCCGCGCCCGCACCGGTGGCGCCGGCCGCAGCAGGCCCCGCAGGTCGGCGGCCAGGAAGGTCGGGCGGTGCTCCGGCGGCGCGGCGAGCAGCTCCGACGGCGTCGTGACCCCGGTGAAGACGAGCAGGGTGGGCGTGGACGACCGGGTTCCGGCTTCGATGTCGGTGTCGAGCCGGTCTCCGACGATCATCGGGGTGCGGGCGCCGCTGCGCCGCATCGACTCCCGGTGCATCGCCGCCTCCGGCTTGCCGGTCACCAGGGGCTTCTGGTCGGTCGCGGCGCGCAGGAACGCGGCCACGGCGCCGTTGCCGGGGGCGATGCCGCGCTCGGTCGGCACCGTCCGGTCGGCGTTGCTCGCGACCCACCAGGCGCCGGCCCGGATCGCGTAGGTCGCCTCGGCCAGGCGGGCGTAGGTGAGGTCGGGGTCGAATCCCTGGACGACGGCCACCGGGGCGTCCTCGGCGGAGTCGACCGGGGTCAGCCCCTCCTCGATGAGCGCCTGGCGCAGCCCGCGCCCGCCGAGCAGGAGCACCCGGGCGCCGGCGGGCAGTCGTTCGGCGAGGACGTGCGCCGCGGCCTGCGCGGAGGTGACCACGTCCTCGGCCCGCGCCGGCACGCCGAACCCGGTCAGCCGGTCGGCGACCTCCGCCGGCGGGCGCAGGGCGTTGTTGGTGACGTAGACGGTGCGCAGGCCGCGACGGCCCGCGGCGGCGATCGCCTCCGGGGCGTGCGGCACCGCCGACCCACCGCGGTTCACCACCCCGTCGAGATCCATCAGGGCGACGTCGAACAGGTCGGCGAGCGGTCGGTCGGTGCCGCGCAGCGGGCCGGCCTCGGCCGCGTCGCGGGGCTTGGCCACCAGGCCGGCGGTCAGATCTGGGGACACGGCGAACTCTCCGGGGATCGCGCTGGTCGCGGGCCTGTCGGCCGCGCGGGACGGTGGCCACCGGGACGTCCCCGGCAGCCGATCGGTCATGCCCGGGCCAGGGCCGCGCGGGCACCGCGCAGCGCGACTCCGTAGTGCCGGATGTCCGGGCGCATCGCCACTGCCAGCGCGAGGTGCTCGACGGCCGCACGAAGATCGCCGATCTTGCGGGCGGACAGGCCGAGGCCGAACTGCGCGTAGTCGTCGGTGGGATGACGGTCGACGATCCAGGCGAAGGTCTCCCGGGCGGCGACGTACTGGCCGGCGCTGAACTGGGCACGGCCCAGCGCCTCGCGAACGCTCGGCGAGGCCGGCTCGGCCGCGACCGCGTGCGCGAGCAACTGCACCGCGGCATTGGCGTCCCCGTGGCCCAGCAGGGCCATCCCGCGGGTGTACCAGTCGTAGACCTCGCCTGCCGGCCCCGGGCGGATGCTGTCCGTCGGGGCGCCCTCGTCCGGAGTCTCTTCCGGGCGGCCGGTCTTGTCGACCATCTTCACCTCCACCACGTGGACGAACACCTACGCTGCGCCGGCCGCTCGCACACCCCTACGCGGCGGACCACTCTGCGACAGCGTCCCCGGCGAGCACCGCCTGCGCCGCACGGCGCCGCAGCGCAAACCCGCCCCCTCGGACCAACACCGCCGTGGACGGAATCACTCCGGTCGGCTCTGCCGCGCCTGGCAGGCCCACCAGCCGTGATCCCAAGAGCTGGGAATCACGCTTCGTAATCACTCCTCTCACCAGCGAGGATGGCGACACTCCCGGGTCCAGTGTCGCCGCAAAGCCCGCCGGGACGCCCCCGGATCGGATAATGATCACTACCGGTGGCCCGCGGCCTTGCCGTCACGACCGGACACACCACGCCCTGCGCTCACGGCGGCCGCGGCGGGCGATACCCGATGACGCCCACCAACGGGCCGCCGGCGCCACCCCACCCGGCCGGCGGATCCCCGGGTCGGCCGGCCGGCACCGGCCGGGTCCTACGATGCGGCTCATGCTGCACGCCGATCATCCCGTCCCCGTTCCCGCGGGACTCGTGCTCACCCCGTTCCGGGCGGCGCGCTTCCCGGTCTCAGGGCCGGCTCTCGCCGCGTTGACCTCGCCGCCCTACGACGTGATCGACGATGCCGAACGCGCCCAACTCCTGGCCCGCGACGTCCACAACGTGGTGCGGCTCATCCTGCCCGGCGACGACTACGACGGCGCCGCCCGCACGCTGCGGGAGTGGCTCGACGGCGGGGTGCTGCGCCGGGACGACAGGGCGTCCGTCTACGTGTGTGAGGAGGAGCAGGACGGCCACGTCCAGCGGGGGCTGATCGGCGCCGTCGCACTGGCCGACCCGGCGGCGGGGATCATCCTGCCGCACGAGAACACCATGGCGGGGACGGTCTCGGACCGGCTGGCGCTGACCCGGGCGACCCGCGCCAACCTGGAGCCCATCTTCCTGCTGTACTCCGGCGGCGGCGAGACCAGCCGAGTTGTCAGCGAACTGGTCGAGACTGTCCCGCAGATCGAGACGACCACAGACGACGGGGTGACCCATCGGCTCTGGGCGATCGACGACCCGACGGTGCTCACCGCCATGGCGNCCGACCTGCTGCCCCGGCGGGCCGTCATCGCCGACGGGCACCACCGCTACGCCACCTATCGGCAGTACCAGGCCGAGCGGCACGCCGCCGGGGACGGCTCGGGTCCGTGGGACTTCGGCCTCGCCTTCCTCGTGGACGCGACCGTCTCCGGCCCGCGGGTGCACGCCATCCACCGGGCGGTGACCGGTCTGGACCTCGCCGCCGCGGTGCGCCGGGCCGCCGCCGAGTTCACCGTCCGCAGACTCGCCGGCCCGGACGTCGCCAGCCCCGAACGGGCCGGCGCTGCACCGGCCGCCGCTGAACGGGCCGGAACCGAACAGGCGGGCGTCGACCCGAACCACCTGCTCGACGAACTGGCCAAGGCCGGTCAGGGCGGGCACGCCTTCGTCGTCACCGACGGCACCTCCGCCTACCTGCTTACCGAGCCCACCGCGGGCCTGCTGGCCCGCAGCCTGCCGGCGGGCCGCTCGGCCGCCTTCCGCCGGCTCGACGTCACCGTCGCCCACCTGGCGCTGATCGTTGACGTCTGGGAACTCGCGGACACGGTCGGCGTCGTCGACTACCACCACGACGCACCGGCCGCGATCGCCGCGGCGGCTGCGGCCGGCGGGACCGCGCTGCTGCTCAACCCGACCCCGGTCGCGGATGTGACCGCGGTCGCCGAGGCCGGGGAGCGCATGCCTCGCAAATCGACGCTGTTCACCCCGAAGCCGCGCACGGGCCTCGTCCTGCGCCCGTTGGACGCCTGACCGGCCCGACCGCGTCGCCCCGGCCACACGCCGTCTTCCGGCCACGCCGTCTTCCGGCCACAGTGCGGCCAGATCGTGCCGAGGCCGGAACGCGGTCTCGGCTCCGAGAACCGCCGCCAGACCTCGACACGATTCGGTACCGGCCTAGGAGACCACTGAAAATCTTGCGGGTCCGGGTTCTGGTGTGGTGGTCGACGCCAGTGTTGTGATCATGCAGGGTGAGTGGGTGGGCGAGCTGATCGGGCCGGACGTGTGGGAGACCTGCCGGGAGTTGATCCCGGCGGGGAGTGTGTTCGCGTTCCTGGCCGAGCATCGGGAGGCGCTGTTCCCGGCGGAGATGTTCACCGACATGTACCCGTCGTCCAACGGACGGCCGAGCATG
>NZ_LJPA01000067.1:0-13177 GCF_001414035.1 Frankia sp. ACN1ag
TTGCACCACATCCACCACCGGACGGACCCTCACCATCCACCCCCAGCACACCCAGCTGGCCGCCGCCCGCCGCGAGGCCACCAACCCGGCATGGCAGGACGAGTACCGCCGCTGGCGTCCCCCGGTAGAACGCGGAATCGCCTGGCTGGTAGCCCACGGCAACCGCCGCGTGCCCTACCGCGGCGTGACCCGCAACGACACCTGGCTCCACCACCGCGCCGCCGCACTCAACCTCCGCCGGCTGATCAACCTCGGACTCNCCCACACCAGCACCAACGGCTGGNCCCTGACCGCCGCACCCCCTTAAACCACGGCCATCCACCCCCACCAGCACCCCGCAAGATTTTCAGTGATCTTCTAGGGGTTCTTGTGCCAGGGGGCGTCGGGGTCGGCGAGGGTGTCGAGGACGAGATGGCACCAGGTCAGTGCGGCGTTCACAGCGAGGTGAGCGTGGCGGGGGCGCAAGCCGGCACGGGTGGCGGCGGGGCCGTGGCCGGTGCCTGAGCGGTTGCGCAGCTCGGCGAGGCCGACCGGGATGTTGGTGACCGCTCCGAGGATCTTCTTCACCGGGTCGGTGCCATCGGGTCCGGGCGTGCTGGCCGACGGATGCAGGTTGAGCGCCCGCTGGGCCTGATCGGCGAGCTTGGGGACGTCGTCCCTGTCGCTTACCGGTAGGCCGCGCTCGGTCAGCGCGACTTTTGCGGTGCTCTCGATGAGTTCCTTCGCGCTGCCGATCGCGAGCGCTGGGTCGTCGACGACCGCGTGCTGGATCCGGTCGAGGTGCTCGCGGATGGCCGAGGGGTCCTTCAGGTTCGCGAGGGAGCCGGCGGGAAAACGTGGTCCGGCCGACGTGATGCGTCCGGTGGACGGGTCGACGAGATATCCATCGCGGCGCAGCGACGCGAAAAAGTTGTCGACAGCTGGCCCGCTCAAGCCGTGCAGCAGCCACTCGAAGGCCCGTAGAGCCCGGCCAACCTGGCGTTCATCTGTCCAGTCGACAGCGTCGAGGTACGCCTGGGTCAGGCCGCGGCGCTGGCCGAGTTCTTCGTGACTGGCGGCGGGGTCTGGTTCGGCGAAGCCCACGCCTTGGAAGGCCCTGTTGATGAGAGGGAGCGTGGCCTCGTCCTTCATGAGGTTGCGGAAGAGGTCGCGGCTGACCCGGCGGACGATGTCGTGGCTCATGCGGCGCCGTCACGCGCGACCGGGCGCCTGCCGACGGTTGCCTTGTCGAGGTGGCCGTACACGGTCGAACGCGGTACGCCGAACATCGCGGCGATTTGGGCGACGGTGTGCTCGCCGTCGTCGTAGAGCCGCTGGGCGAGCGCGGCCTGGTCGGTGGTGAGCCGCGGCCGGCGCCCGCCGACGCGGCCGCGGGCCCGCGCCGCGGCGAGGCCATCGTGGGTGTTGGCAACGATGAGCTCGCGCTGGTACTCGGCGAGTACGGAGAGCATCCCGAACATCGCCCGGCCCTCCGGGGTGGTGGTGTCGATGCCCTGCTCGATCACGTGCAGCCCGACCTCGCGCTCGCGCAGCTCGGCGCCGAGTGTGACCAGATGCAGCAGCGAGCGGCCGAGCCGGTCGAGGCGGGTGGCCTTGAGCGTGTCGCCGGCGCGCAGCAGGTGCATCACGAGGTCGAACTTCGGCCGGGACGCCTTCGCGCCCGAGGCGATGTCGAGGTATATGTCGTGCTCGGCGACGCCGACGCGTAGTAGCGCGTCGATCTGGTGGTCGGGGTTCTGGTCCGGGGTCGAGACCCGGGCGTAGCCGATCAGCACAGCGCCGGAATCTACCGCAGGCAGCCGTTTGCCGACATTGAATTTCGACGCGGCTTGCCGACGCCCTCCGAGAGGTGTCGGACGGCTTGCGAGCGGGTGTCGACAGACAACCGTTTCCCGACATCCACGCGCGAGCCCTCGGAGAGTGCCTGTGCCGGTGGTCGCCGCAGGGGCGAAGGATGCTTCAATAAGTGAACGTTCATTTATCTAGGGGAGGGTGTGGTGGCGGGACGTCCCCGAAGGGTCGACGATTCGGTGATCTTGCGTGGGGCGGCTGACGTGATCGGCCGGGTGGGCCCGGCGGGGCTGACTCTGGCGGCTGTGGCTGGTGAGGTCGGGCTGGTGGCCGGCACACTCGTGCAGCGCTTCGGGTCCAAACACGGCCTGCTGGTCGCGTTGGCCAGACAGGCCGTCCAGGACGCGGACGTCCGGTACGAGCGGATACGCCACGAACATGGCTCTGCCCTGGCGGCGCTGGTAGCACTGGCGGTGGAGTCGATGGCGTCCATGGCCACGCCGGAGAGCTTCGCCAACCACCTGGCGCTGTTGTGTGTGGACCTCACCGATCCGCAGCTTCACGAGCACGCCCTGGGCGTGCACCAGGCCCAGGGACGAGCGATCCAGATGCTGCTGGCCGAAGCGGTGTCCGCGGGAGAGCTCCGGGCCGGAACAGACACGGCGGCGCTGACCGGATCCGTCCAAGCGATCATCATCGGGGTGGGTCTGACGTGGGCCCTCGACCGGCGGGGCACGCTGCCACAACGCCTTCGGCAAGAGATCAACGCCCTTGTGTCATCCCACGTCCCGTCCCGCGACGGCCTCAGCTTGGAGGAATCATGACCCACGACAGACCGCCGCTGGCCGCAAAAGTCGCCCTAGTCGCGGGAGGCACCCGAGGCGGCGGGCGAGGCATCGCCGTCGCGCTCGGGGCCGCGGGTGCCACCGTGTACGTCACCGGCCGCAGCAGCACGGCCGGACGTTCCGAGCTGGACCGTCCGGAGACCATCGAGGAAACCGCCGAACAGGTCACCGCAGCCGGCGGTACCGGCATCGCTGTGCGCACCGACCACAGCCGTCCGCGGGAGGTCCGCGCGCTGGCCGACCGGATCGCGACCGAACGCAACGGTCAGCTTGACATCCTGGTCAACTCCGTCTGGGGTGGCGATCCGCTGACCGACTGGGAGCATCCCCTGTGGGAACAGGACCTGGACACCGGCCTGCGGCTGCTGCGGCAGGCGGTGGAAACCCATGTGATCACCAGCCGGTTCATGCTTCCCCTGATGGTCGCCCGCACAAGCGGTCTGGTCGTGGAGGTCACCGACGGCAACACCGCCCGCTACCGCGGCTCGTTCTTCTACGACCTCGCGAAGTCCGCCGTGATCCGCCTCGCCGTGGCCCAGGCCGCCGAGCTCCAGCCACACGGCATCACGGCTGTCGCCCTCACCCCCGGCTTCCTGCGCTCGGAGGCCCTGCTGGAGCACTTCGGTGTCACAGAGGCCACCTGGCGTGACGGCGTGGCCAAGGACCCCCACTTCGCCTACTCCGAAACCCCGACCTACCTGGGACGGGCGGTCGCCGCACTGGCCGCCGACCCCGCCATCATGACCAAGACCGGACGGGCACTGGCCACCTGGGACCTGTCCAAGGAGTACGGGTTCACCGATACCGACGGCGGGCAGCCGGACTGGCCCGCGCACTGGGCCAGCGCCTTGGAAGAAGAACACGGGCCACTCGGGGACCCACTGTGATCCCTGCGGCGCAGGGTCCTCCACGGCACTGCTGCCATGGAAGGTGGCACCCCTTCTTCCTGCTCCGGCCGATCCGATGCGTGAAGGCCGGTTCCCTGTCGCCGGGGCGGGTGGCTGGTGATCGCCGCTTACTGCCCGTCGGTGTCGGGCGCGTCGTCGGGGTCGCGCAGCGGGCGCAGGTTGGCGCCTTGCGGCGGTGGGGAGAAGGAGTAGCGGCCCAGGCAGTTGAGGTGGGCGTGGCCGAGTGGGGAGAGCCGGGCGACGTCGTCGTCGCGGATCTCGTGGCCGTCGTTGCGCAGAGCGGTGAGGGCGGCGTCGAGGTAGCGGCTGTTCCACAGCACGACGGCGTTGAGCACCAGGCCGAGGGCACCGAGCTGGTCTTCCTGCCCCTCGCGGTAGGCCTTGTAGATCTGCCCCCACTTCCCGTGGAAGATCGTCCGGGCGAGTTTATGGCGGGACTCCTGCACGGTGGTCTGGGCGTTCACCGCCCGGTGGTGGGGGTCGTCGACCGGGTCGACCATCGCGAGCAGGTGCACGGTCTTCGCGATTCGGCCGTACTCGGCGAAGGCTTGGCCCAGCGGGGTGGGATGGCCGTCGCGGCCGAGCATCCGCAGCACGTCGTAGGCACGGACCTGGCCGGTGACCAGGGAGCCGGCGACGCGGAGCATGTCCGGCCAGTGCCCGATGATCCGGTGCAGGTTGACTTTGTTGCGGGCGATCGCGTTCAACGACCCGTAGTCCCCGGCCGGGTCGCCCGGCCAGGTGGCGCGCCAGTAGCGGGTGTCACCGATGTCGGCGATCCGGGGGGAGAACCGGTAGCCCAACAGCCGGAACACCCCGAAGACCATGTCCGAATAGGACGCCTCATCGGTCGCGATCATCTCCGGTTTCGGGCCGGCATCGAGGTTGAGCAGCACGTCGAGGATGTGCAGGCTGTCGCGCGGGGTGCCGGGCACGACCTTCGCGCCGATTCCGGCGACCTGGTCGTTGACCGCGTTCAACCAGGTCAGGCCGCGCCGGTAGCCGAAGTACTTCGGCGAGGGGGCGGCGTTCAGCGTGCGGACGGGAACGACGAAGCGCAGCCCGTCGACGGAGGCGAGCAGCCCACCACCCCACGCCTGGGCGAGCGACACCTCCGCCTGGGCGGCGATGAGCGTGGCGTTCGCCGCGGTGTGGGTCTCGGCCCGCAGGTAGTTCTGGTCGACGTGGGAGAGCCGGCCGCGGGTGAGTGCCGGGTTGTTCGGGTCGGTCACCGGGGTCAGCCCGACGTTGCAGGCCTCGGCGACAAGCAGCGCCGCGACCGACAGGGCCAGGTCGGTCATGCGGGCCTGCGCGCCGGAAACGTGAAGGTAGGCGTCGAGGAACCCGGTCCAGCCGTGCACCTCGAGCAGCAGTTCAGGCAGGTCGATCCGGGGCAGCATCGCCGCGGTGAGATCACGCAGTACGGTCAGGCTCGCCGGGATCTCCAACGCCCCGGCCGGCAGGTTGACCGACGTCCACGACGCCTGGTGGGCCGCGGCCCGCAAGGCCCACGGTGAGGCCGCCGGGACCCGGGCGCTGATCGAGGTTCTGCTGCTACACCGGCACATGCCCCACGACCACGTCGTCGCCGGACTGGCGACCGCGCTGGCCGCTGGCGCGTTGACCGCCGACGCGGTCGCGCTGGAGGCCCGCAAGGCCGCGGACGTCGCCGGCCCGGGCGCTGCCCGCTCGGCGCACGATCCGGGAGCGGGCGTCCCGCCGGTCGGGCCCACGACCGCGACAATCACCTCGTTGACTGCGCGGCGCCTGGCGCACCTGCCACCCGATACCCGGCCGCTACCGTCCGTGGCCGCCTACGACCAGCTGCTGCGCCGCCGGCGCACCGCCGATGAAGGGACCACCCCGTCATGAACACCCGATGAGCGTTCACCGCGCCACCGCGGGCTGACCGAGCAGGCCGCCGACGCCGCCGTCGACCAGGCCTGCCGGCTCCTGCGACTGCCCACGATCCGCGCCGAGTTCGGCGAGATCGCCGACACCGCCGCCCGCGAGCAGATGTCCTACCGCGCGTTCCTCGCCGAGATGCTGATGGCCGAGTGCGACGACCGGGCCCGTCGCCGCAGCGAACGCAGGATCAAAGCCGCTGGATTCCCACGGGACAAGTCGCTGCGGGCCTTCGACTTCGACGCCAACCCGGGCATCGACCCCGCCGCCATCCACACCCTGGCCACCTGCGAGTGGGTGAAGAAAGGCCTACCACTGTGTCTGATCGGGGACTCCGGCACCGGGAAGTCCCACCTGCTCATCGCGCTGGGCACCGAGGCCGCGATGGCCGGCTACCGGGTCCGTTACACCCTCGCCGCCAAGCTGGTGAACGAACTCGTCGAAGCCGCCGACGACAAAGTCCTGGTCAAGACCATCGCACGCTACGGACGTGTCGACCTGCTCTGCATCGATGAGCTGGGCTACATGGAACTCGACCGCCGCGGTGCCGAACTGCTGTTCCAGGTCCTCACCGAACGTGAGGAGACCAACTCCGTCGCGATCGCTTCGAACGACAGCTTCGGCAGCTGGACCAAGACCTTCACCGACCCCCGCCTTTGCGCCGCCATCGTCGACCGCCTCACCTTCGGCGGCAACATCCTCGAGACCGGCACCGACTCCTACCGCCTCGCCCGCACCCGCGCACAAGCAGACCGAACCGCCTGATCCCCGAGCGTCGCGCCGGACCCGCCAGCGCCGGAACCTGTTCCGGTCTCGCCCCCCGCATCACCGCCACCATCGCAGCCCCGGTCGAGACCAGCCCGCAGAACTGGGTCACGGTGTCAGCCAGCGGGCAGGCACCTGGACCCGCATCGGGTCCCCTGAGCATGACCCGACAGCCGGCACGGGAGCGGTTCTCCGGCGAGGAGTGCCCCGACCCAGGAGCAGACCCGAGACACCCCGCACCAGCGGACCGACCACCGATCTGTGATCGGCCCCGGTAGATGGCGGGGATCGGGTCGCGCTGGATGGCAGGGTCCCGTGCGGTAGAAAACCCTTATGCCCTTGCCCCCGCGGTCGACGTCCAGCAATGTCCGGCAGGCCATCGAGGTCTTCGACGAACGGTTGGTCGCGGCCGACCTGGCAGCGCTGGCGCACCCGTCCCCCTGCGACGGGTGGACAGGTGCGGACGTCGTCGCGCATGTCGCCCGTAACCTCGCGGGGCTCTCGGATGCCCTGCGGGGAGGTGACTACCGCGTCGCGACCGCCCAGCCGGGCCTCGATCCACGTCGAACCTGGGTATCAGCGCAGGAGCGCGCCTTGGCTGACCTCGAGACCTTCGACGTGCGTGGCGTCCCCGACATGCGGGTGCGGATCGGGCAAAACACGGTCACGGCCGAGTACCTGCTTGTCGCGCTCGTGCGGGACGTGACGATCCATGCCTGGGACCTCGCCCGCGCCGTCGGCGGGGACGACCGGCTGCCCGCTGATCTGGTGGAGGCCGTACTCGCGGACATGCCCGCGATCAGCGAGGAGATGCGGGGACCGGGGCGCTACGGCTCCGTCGTCCCAACACCGCAGGATGCCGGGGCGCAGGAACGCATGCTTGCTCTTGCCGGCCGGATGGTGCGCTGACGCGACAGGGCCGTCTAAAGGCTCGAACCACCCAGGCCCCGTCATCCAGCGAGGCAGGATCCCTGCCGTCTACCGGGGCCGGTCACAGGCAGTGCAGCTGCCACCGCAGCTCCGTCGAGTCCGGGGCAGCCGGGACAAGGACCTGATCGTGAGCATTCACCGGGTCACCATGGCACACCACTCCGGCACTCTTGATCCCGGTCCGCCTGCCACATAGCGCGGCTGGAACGCTGCCAAAGAGCGGGGCCGGTCACACACCTGCCCGCTTGCTCAGCGTCCGCCCGAACTGCGGTCGCCACTCACAAACATCGATCATGAAAATGATCGACAAGTGCGGTCAGGACTCACCGACATCCGCGGCCACAACTCGCGGCCAAAGCCACGCGCGGTCTCCTTGGCGCGGCTGGGGCAGCGGGCCGGTCCGTCGGGAAGCCTGGTCGGCAGCGTGTGACCAAACCTCTTGGCTAGAAGCGCCGCCGTGGCCCAGACCGCACCTCGCGGGTTCAGCGTGTTTGACCGCAGGTCGTGGCCCGAGGCCCGCCGGATCGCCGCCATCCTGCGCCGAGAGGTCATCGGTGGCGCACTGCTGCTCGCCGCCACGGTTCTGGCCCTGGGGTGGGCCAACTCGCCGTGGTCAGAGTCGTACCGGTCGATGCTGTCCCACCGGGTCAGCCTGCCCTGGCAGCACCTGAACCTCAACCTGGCCAGGTGGGCCGCCGACGGGCCCGCCGCCGAGGACCGGCCGGCGATGGCCCCGGCCCTTCAGTTGCGGTGGTGCGCGGTCATGGGCAGGCCGTCATGGGGGCGCAACGTGACGAGCGGTTGTGGGACGATCTCGACGCCCGCGATCGGCTCGAACGACCAGTGACGGCTGATCGCGGCCAGGGCGAGGACCCCCTCGGCGTGGGCGAACGTGTTGCCGATGCACTGGCGCGGCCCGCCGCCGAACGGAAAGTAGGAGTAGCGCGGCTGGTTGGGCGGAGCCGCGCCGACGCCGATGGCCGGGCCCAGCCAGCGGGTCGGGTCGAAGCGCTCCGGGTCCGGCCACCAGTGTTCGTCGCGGTGCACCACCCACTGGCTGAACAGCAGCGTCGAACCGGCCGGCAGCAGGTAGCCGCCGACGTCGCGGTCCTCGGTCAGATGGCGGCCCATCGCCCATACCGGCGGGTAGAGCCGCATCGATTCGCGTAGCACCGCGTCCGTGTAGGGCAGCCGGGGCAGGTCGTCCATCGTCGGGATCCGGTCGGCCAGGGCCGAGTCGAGTTCGGCGTGCATCCGGGCCGCCACCTCCGCGTTGCCGCCCAGCAGGTGGAAGGTCCAGCTCAGCGCGTTGGCCGTCGTCTCGTGTCCAGCCAGCATGATCGTCAGGGCCTCGTCGTGCACCTCCTCGTCGGCCATGCCGGCGCCGGTGTCGGCGTCGCGGGTGGACAGCAGGAGCGACAGGAGGTCGTCGCCGCCTGCGCCGGCCCTGCGCCGGCCCTCGATCAGGTCGTAGACGACCCGGTCGAGCGATTCTCGCGCGGCGCGCCGCCGCCGGGGCCCGGGCAGCGGGAGCCGTTCGAACGTCTCAAACCCCGGCATCCGGGCCGACCTGGCGGCCGGCATGTTCGCGCTGATCGCGGTACGCACGACGGCGATCACCTCGCTGTCGAGGTCGACGCCGAACAGAGTGCGGGCGACGATCGCCAACGTCATCTCGGTCATCTCGGCATGGACGTCGAGGCGCAGGCCGTCACGCCAGGTGGCGGCGGTTTCGTTGGCGATGCGGGCGAACGTCTCGCCGTATCCGGCGATGCGCTCGCGGTGGAACAGAGGCTGCATCAGTCGGCGCTGCCGGCGGTGGACCTCGCCGGACGAGGTGAGCAGGCCCTGTCCGAGCAGCATCGCCAACGGCTGGACCACGGTCTCGTTCGACCCGAACCCGCGCCGTACCGCGCCCTTGGCGTGGGTGCGGTTCGACCCGACGAGCCCGTCGCCGATCGCGGTCGGGTCCGCGACCAGGAACGCCGAGACCGGCCGGGAACTCAGGCGCACGACCGGGCCGTACTCGCGGCGCAGGCGGGTCAGGCCGGCCAGTGGGTCGGCGCGTATCAGACGCATCGCCGAGAGCGGGCCGCCGGCGGGCCCGGGCACCTCCTCGGCCGGTCGGGGGCCTGTGTCCGGCGAGTCGGGGAAGATCGGGATAGCGGTCATCGGAACCTTTCCTGGTTGGCCTGGTGGCCTGGTGGCCTGGTGGCCGGTCGGCCGGTCGGCCGGTCGGCGGGCTCATCCGAGCAGGACGATCAAGGCGACGAGGACGCTGATTTTTACAACGAGCAGCATGTCGGCGGCGCGATCGTCGACATGGCGGATGTTGACCGTTTCCAGTACCCGCGGCACCGCCACCCGCATCTGTGACCACATCAGGACGACCGCGCCGGCGCCGACGCAGGCGACAGCGATCTGTGCTCGCAGCGACCCCGGGGCGTACACGCCGGTGATCGCCGTCGCCGCCACCAGGGCGAACACCTTGATCGCCACGAACTGCGCGAGCGTGGACCGCGACCGCAGCAGGACGGCGGCCAGCGTGGCCGACAGGGCCAGGGTGACAAGCGCCGTCGCGGCCGTGTGCGGGTACACCTCGACCTTGGCCAGTCCCGAAACGTGGAGTCGGGCAGCAGCCTGGTTGACCGGAATCAGCCGCAACAAGCCGACCGTGGCTGCGGCGAGCGCCGCCTCGCTGCCCCGCAAGACGAGCAGGGCGGCCGGGACGAGCAGCAGCCGCCGGCCCACGACGGCCAGAGCGAAGGCGCGCCCGCCCGCCGCCAGGCCGGAGTCGGAGTCGTCGACGCGGCCGGCAGCGGCGGTATGTGTGTCCGAGCGGGCCATGTCAGGCACCTCCGCACGACGGGTGGGCGGCCGTCTGCTGGTCGAATGTGACGCCACTGATCGACATCTGGACCCGCACGCCCTGCCCGCTCGACGTGACGGCATCGAGGTGCGCGCCGAACGGAGGACCGCCGAGCGATCTCACGCCGCCGCCGGCGGCTCCGGGGGCGGCGACTGCGCTAGCGGTGGTTCCGGTGGCGGTTGTCCGCGCGGTGGCACCGCCGCCCACGTCCAGGCCGCCGGCACCGGCACTGATCAGATTGCGCAGCGTCCCGTACGGGACCGTCACGCCTAGCGTCGCGGACCCGATCGCGAGTTTCGCCCCGCCGCCCGAGCCGACCAGGCCGGCCATCGGGGGGAGCCGCAGATCGCGCAGGTCGATCGTCACAGCGACCAGCCGCGCCCTCGGGCCGGCTGCGCCCGTCGTGACCCGTGCCGACGAAACGTGCCCGGTAGCCACCTCGGTCAGGAACGGAAATCCGCCGACGTGCACCGCAACGCCGTCACTCAGCATCCCCAGGCAGGCCAGCCGGGTGGCCAGTCGGTGCTCGACGACCCGGACGAGCAGGCGGTCGGTCACCACCAGGACGGTGGCGGCCAGCACGACCACGCCGACCACCAGCCGGAACCGGTGGCCCGGCGGGCGGGCCGGCGCGGGAAGCTCCACGGTGTAGGCCGACATGGGACCAGCAGACCGCGCCAACACTCGAGTTCGATGTCAGCCACATCGGCGTTCCGTCTGCCATCTGCCCGACCGACGCCGCGGTGAGCATGACCGTGGCCGGCGAGTGGCGGACCCTCCACGCGGAGGCTGCTCGTCGAGATGGGCCAGGTGCAGCAGGTCGTCCACGAGCGCGCTCATCCGTCGGGTCTCCTCTTGCACCCGACGCACCGCGGCGTCCGCCCCTGACGGCGGAACCGCACCCTGCCGCAGCAGGTCGATGTAGCCCCAGACCAACGCCAGGAGGGTCTCGCGCCGGGCACCGACCGCGGCCCCCGTGATGGCGATGGTCGTGGTGGTGGTGCTCGCGTTCGCCGCAGCCGGGATGGTGCTGGTGGGCCGGGTTGTCTCGACCGGTTCGTCGACTGGCTCTGTTCGCGAGAACGGACCGCGGATGTTCGCCGCTTCGGACCGCACTTGACGATCAAGGCCGGTGATCGATGTTCGTGAGAACGAGCCGCGGCGAGACCGGCGTGCGCGCGAAGTGCCAGCCGGCAGCGGCCAAGGAGGGAGCGAGAGGATTCGCGCGGTGGTTGGCGCCGAGATGGATCTTCGTCGTCAACCACGTGTAGAACCTGGGGCTTGACCTCACCATGGCTTGAGGTTCGACGCTGGCGGGCATGACCTTCTCCGGCCGCGCAGCGGTTGTCCTGGGTCCTGGCGGGCTCGTCGGCACGGCCTGGCTGCTCGGGCTGGCCGCCGGACTGCGCCGTGACGGTGTGGACCTCGCCGACGCCGATCTGATGGTGGGAACCTCGGCGGGTGCGATCGCCGGGGCGATTCTGGCTACTGGTGGTGACCCCCACCGCCTCGCCACCCTGCCCAACTCGTCCGGCCTGCCCGGCCCGCAGCGGCGCCCGGACCCCCAACTGATGGCAGAGGTGTTCACCACCCTCGGCGATCCTGGGCTCGACCCGGCCGAGGCCCGCCGCCGCGTGGGCCGGATCGCGCTCACCGCCCCGACCGTCCCCGAGGACGTACACGTCGCCAGCATGAGGTCCCTGACCGGTACACCTGACTGGCCGGACCGACGGCTACTGATCACCGCCGTGGATCTCGAGACCGGCCAGCCCGTCGTCTGGGACCGCACCAGCGGCATAGCGTTGCCCGTAGCCGTCGCGGCAAGCTGCGCCACGCCCGTCGCCTACCCGCCGGTCACGATCGACGGCCGCCGCTACATGGACGGCGCTCTGGGCGGAGGATCCCATACCCACCTCACCGCCGGCGCGGACACAGTCGTGATCATCGAACCACTGGCGCACAGGTTCGGGTCCCCCGCCGAGCCGGCCGGCGCCGCCACCGTGCTACGGATCGTCCCTGACGAGGCGGCTCAGAACAGCCTCGGCCCCGACCTGGGTGACCGGACCCGCTGGCAGTCCGCTTTTCAGGCCGGCGCGAACCAGGCCTCCGAAGCCGCCCGACGCATCCGTCCGACCGCGTAGATCAGCGTGAGCGCCAACGCCAGCGCGGATCTCCCTCGACCCCCAAGAACTGCAGCAAGGAGTGGGGTGCGGTCGAAACTCACGAACACAAGCCACCAGGACGAGCGGGTGCGGTTGGATGCGACGAAGAACTGCGGTCACAACCTGGGAACAGAACCAGTCGACCGCGTGGGCCGGCGCACCCGGGGCGGGGACTACCGCCCCTGGGCCGTCGGGCGGCGCGACGGGCCTGGCGGGTACGGCCACCGGCGGAACACCGGCCGGCGGCACACCCGGACAACCGTCCGGCCATTGCCGTCCACGGGTCCAACCTGGCCGATCCGTTCGTGCTGACCGTCGCCGGGGTCAGTTACGCCTACCGGACGAATACTACAGGGGTAACGTCCCGGTGCTGCGCAGCACCGAGATGCGGACCTGGCAGGCGGTCGGGAACGCGTTGCCGACCCTGCCCCGGTGGGCCGCCTCCGGCCAGCTCCTGACCTGGGCCCTGGCCATCAATCCCGTCGCCGGCGGCACGAGTCCATACACGGCCGGGACCAACCGCTACCTGACCTGGAAAAGCGAAGGGATCCGGGCCGGGAACGTCCCAACGTTGTGGGCCGCGCGGATGAGCGCGGACGGCCGCAGCCTGGCCGGCCCGGCGGTGGAACTGTGAGGTGCTGCCCGTTTCACGGACACGCGATAGTTGGACTATATCAGCTTTACGCCGCCTCCGGTATTGATGTCTGACTCGTCAGGTAGAGATGTTCGACGTGTTCCGGAGTGTGGTAGCCGAGGGTGGAGTGGAGTCGCTGCCGGTTGTAGAAGACTTCGATGTACTCGGCGATCGCACTGCGGGCGGCGCGGNGGNNGGGGNAGATTTCTCGGTAGACGAGTTCATTTTTGAGTGTGCCGAAGAAGGATTCGGCGGCGGCGTTGTCCCAGCACACTCCGGTGGCGCCGACGGAGGGTCGCGCGCCGTGCTTGCTCAGGGTTCGATGATAGGCATCGGACGTGTATTGCGCGCCGCGGTCGCTGTGGAAG
>NZ_LJPA01000068.1:0-11006 GCF_001414035.1 Frankia sp. ACN1ag
AGGAAACACCGCGACCAGAACCCGCCGGCCGTCCCGCCGACGATGACCGCCGTGGGATACAAGCATCTCCCCGGTGGCCTGCCGGTCGCCGAACAGCCGGAACCGGACAGGCGCATGATGACACCGTTCACCCTCAACGAGATCCGCCATGTCTTCGCCCTGTTCACCGAAGCCGTTCTCCCACCCGCCATGATCACCTGGTGGTCGGACTGGCGCCGCGGCCACCAGGCCCGCGCCCGCTACTACCACTACCAGACCCGGATCTACGCTGCCCAAAGCATCGCCCGGCAGGCAGCAGCCACATAAAGATCACTGGTGCTGTAGTACTAGTCCTTCGGGGCCGGCCTCGTGGAGGGTACGCGGCACGTCCACAGAACCATATCCTGATGATCATTTTGTTCCGCGGAACCGCGCCGCGCATCCCTCCTGGTCCCGGTCTCGGTCCGACCATCTTGGTGCTCCACGGGACCGTGATGCGTTCGGTGACGGTGGGCTGGCAGAGTGAGGATGCTGTGATGATCCGCCGTCTCACCGTAGCGCTCACCCGACTGCGGATACTGCCCGCCTTACCCTGACCGGCGCCCGCGGTCCTTCTTCAAGATCTACGACTTCGCGAAATCACCGACAGCCGATCCGGACAGGGAACGCCATTTATTCAAGACCTCACGCGCGTCCGAATCTGGGCTACCGGATGAGGCGACCAGAACCGAGGCGTAGGCAAGCACGCCCGCGATGCCGCCAGCCGCCTCCACCGAGTCGCGCTCGGCGAGACCTTCGCGGCTCTCGTGACTGCGCCCTCTACGGAGCCGTCTCCGCATCCGTTCCTCTACCGGAACATCGATCCCGATCACAAGTGCAGGGATGGATCGAAGAATATGAGCAACTTCCAGGGCTGACCGCGCACCAACAAAGATCGTAGTTTTTCCCGGTGCAGACTGCCGTAGAACCTGATCGGCGATCCAGAGTGGTCCTTGGTCTTTGATGAGGCTCTGCCCGAGCCTCCACAAGGGCTCGACTGAGCCTTGCCTCACTGCCTCGGAGNGGATGACGTCGCCGAATTCAATAACCCGGCATCCGGCCTTCTCGCCGACGAGTCTAGCTACGGTCGACTTGCCAGACCCGGAGTATCCTACCAAGACGAGGCTGGCCTTCGGGCTCGCGTGGACGAAGTTTTCCTGACTCAAATTCTCTTCCTCCGATAAACGCCCACTGAAGGGCTTGTCGCTGCCATGCTACTTCCACCATTTGATGGCGGGCTCGGTACCTGTGGGCAACATGTAGATCAGGGCTTCGATCCGACCATCGATCACATCCCAGCGGTAGGGCCGACCNTCGTCCAGGAAACGCTGCCGAATATTGCGTCGCACGGCCAGGCGATCCCGCCCATCGAGAACTCGGTCGAACGACTCGTCGGGCTGGAACAGTAGATACATTCGGTCGTTCTCGTGAACATGTCTCGTGTTATTCGGGGGGTAGCACGGCGCGAACACGGAAAGAAACAGACGGACTCCCGCGAACTCGAATTGCCAGGAGGGAGAATAGAAGTCTCGCGTTAGGCAGTCGGCTCGGTTGGGGTCGAGCGCACTCAGTGACTCGAGCGTCTTGGCGAACATCTCGCACGCATGAGAGAAATCCAGCAGTTGCGGGCCTGAGGAAACTTCTACGACAAGAGCATCGAGCGTGTCGGCTGTTATCCGGCTGCAGAATTCCTCGATCGCGCCTGCGACTCGATGTATGTTGCTTTCGAACGTCTGATCGCGATCCCAGGAAGGTCCCCAGCAGATTCGGGCGCTGGGCGCGAACGGGCAGAGAGTGTTCCGCAACACCTCGGAGAAGCCGTCGTACAACTTATCTCCTTCCCTCATGCCAGTCGCCCGAGGTCAGGCGGTTTCTTGTGCCGAGATGCCACGCATGTGGGTGAGATGCCGCGATGACTGCATAGAGCGCCCTTCCGCTCTCCGTTCGAAGTTTTTCGGCGGCGCGCTCTCGGGTCTTGCAGAGGGCCTGGCTCATATCGGCTCCGGTGCTGGAAAGTTCGGACAGTTCGAGGTCACAGTCGAGACTGTCTGCATCCTTTACGATGCGCGACTCGAGCGTCTTCTGCTCCTCGTATTCTGCCCATAGATCCAGCAGATCGTCCGCGAGAGAGGTGCCCTGTGAGATGTCCTTTATCGCCAACATCTCATTACGATCGACGTACATCCTGGTGAGATAGTTGACGTCGCCCGTGCGAGTTTCGCAGAGGTCATGTGCCAATGCGAGAAGAGCGCATCGCCCAACGTCCGCTCCTTCCCTCTTCGCAATTACGCTTGAGATCCAGGCGACCCTCAGCGTGTGCTCGGCGACATTGGCGACGTTCAGTCCGCCGAACTGCATCCAGGTGCGAACTATATGCCGCATTGTTCCAATTTCATAAAGAAAGTCGATATCGCGACTGCTGCTATCCATGGCCAACCTCCCGTATCGTCTGAACATACCCGAGCAGTGCGCGTGCGAGCGCGACGGCGCTGGCCGACGCGTATCCGAGTTATTGATCGTTCTTGCATCTCTCGCCGAAATCGGCGATTCCGCAGATCACAACATAGCGACATCCGCGGTGCCAGGTGTCCTTCGCCACGCCAGATGTCTCCATTTCGCCGGCACTTAAGTCTTGTCGGGCCGCGACCCGATTGCGGGCCGGTCTATCCTGAAACAGGACACTACTTGTGATTGATTATGGCAGTTCTTTCAAGCGTCGACGCCGTGGTGACAATGTGGATCCTATGACCGATTCGGCCATGGTAGAGAGTGTCGATGAGCCTCGCCGAAAGAGGTCGCCTGGCAGCGATCTCCTCAGGAGGATCGGCTAATACTGCGACGGTCGCCCGATCCCGCGCTGTCACCCGGCGGCCGCCTGCGTTCCGCACCACGGCCGATCGTCCCGAACACCGAGCTTGCAGGGAACTGCTCCTGGGCCATGCGTAGCACGCGGGCTGACCCGTCGGCTATTACGCCAGCTTTGAGCTGGGCGCTGACCTCGCGCCAGAATGTCAAGGCGGATCCGACTCCCCACAAAGGATGACTCGACCGTGGCCAGCCCGCCCGTTCCAACAGTTGGGTCGCGTTCAGCGGGGTGCTGAACGCCTCTGCGAGCGCGTTGATTTCCTCGTCGGTCAGTCCCCCGCTCCGCATACGAGAAGAGTCCCTCGGACTGCTGTTAAACTGAACACGAGGAGTTGACGTTTCCCGAAGAATCTCCCTGCACTCTTGGGCGGCGGTCTCGTCCGCCGACGATTCATGTCGACCATCAAGTATGANGTTGGCGAGTGCTGTCCATGTGGGCAGGGACCGCATTCGTATGAGAGCCCGTGGTTCCGCCGCGATTAGCGGCGACCTCAGGTCCAACGCCGATAGAGCTCTAGAGATTCTCCGATATGGAATTCTAATTATGTCTTCAGGCATCTGGAACGGGCTTTCTAGATATATCATGTCGGTCATGAGTGCGGCACCGAGGGAACGTGCATACCCTGCCGTATAGGCACCCTCAATGATTCCTTCGAAGTGGTTCCTGGTAATGGCCTTGGTGCCGCGCACCTGGAAGATGTTCAGGACGTGGTCGGGTACGAAAGCCTGTCCCGCTAATAGCTCGGGAACTTGCGACCACAGGACCTCGACGTCCGCTGGAAGCTCCAGTTCTCCTTCCGGATCGAGTTGCCGTCGTATATCAGGTCCGTCGAGTGCTCCAAGCCATTGGCGACGGATAAGGGGCGTCGACCGACCTGTGCGCCTGATGTACCTCGGTGGTACCTGGGCGGGGCGCCGCCGGTAGGAAGCTTGCAGGCCGGTAGGAGATGCGCTGCCATACTGGGACTCCTTTTGCTGGCGATGTTCGAGTAGGCTCGTTTCTGTGGCGGAAATTGCTATATCGCCGGTCTCGACGAAGCCACTGTGCAGCCGCAGCATGCGGCGACAGAGCCGGCTCTCGAAGTAGGAGGATGCCGGGATTACCAGCTCATCCGCGAATATCAATGCGATCCTGAATCCGAATAGTGCTTCCCTGAAAATTGTGTCGTTGCTGATCGAGAAGTTTTTCCTGGCTCGCGCCTCGTGATAATAGTCGAGAAAGTGGATATAGATACGCTCGACTGGGCTGCCGGTCACAGTTGAAATGAGGCTCGGTCGACCCCCTTTCATGATCTCCGCCGGAAGCGAAGAAAGTATATGCTGTGACCAGTCCTGGTTTCGATCTGTCGGATATTGCTCAGGAAAAAGCTGCAATCCAAGAATGCGGATATGATTTTCTCAATCCGTTGTGCGTAAAATGGATAGCTTCTTCCGGTGAACTTGTCGATCTTATCGAGGAATACTTGACCTTTGATGTACTTCCCTAAAGCTTCGACGGCCGGGTCGCCGAGCTGGTAGATGTCGGTGAGGACGTCGGGCAATACTACGACAACTGTGCCTGACGGGGCGAGTTGTGCCTCGATGTTGGAGGCAACGGTAGCGTCGACCTGAACCTCGAGGAGCGTAAATGCGAGAAAGGCAAAGTCAACAGGATCTACCCATCGGGACGGCTGGGGTTGGGTTATGTCACCGTGAGCTACCTCGATATTCGAAGCGCCATTGAGGCGCTCGCGTGCGAAGGCGAGGGCATCCCGGTTGGAATCGACAAGAACCCACCGGACGATTTGGCCGGAACTCCGGGCGAGAAGGCGCCTCGTTAGATACCCGCTGCCGCAACCAAGATCCATCACCGAAGATGCTTTGGACTCGGAGATCTCCTGCCACAGCATAGGAATGACATATTCGTTCCGGACGGGATCTGCTTGACATGCCTGATCCCAGAGATGAAGAGGCCGCGGGACGGTGTCAGATATGTAGTCCGCCGAGAGCTGTCGTGGCGGAGAGAAAAGCGCCTGGGCTGCATCGGTGGTCCACCCGTGTGGACTCGAGGGAAACACGCGGTCTGGCGCTGCGTTGCTGCAGACCGGTTCGAGAACCGAGACCGAATCGAAAGTCGCCGACCACTGATTGTCACGCCGGCAGATGCGGCGTACGAATTCTGATACCCGCGATGCTGGCCGCACCTCACGCCCCCCCGGCTTGCGCGATACGTTTATGCTATTGACCGACCCATGTCAGTGGGCGGCGGCGTGGTTTGACCACGAGCAGCCCACCGAGAGGTCTTGTCGTCGCCTCGATGATAGATGACCGCGGTCGGGAGCGAGGCAGGTACTTCCGGATTGCGTCCGGTGATGGCTGACCTGCGGCGATACGATCCTCTCGTTACTGAGATGGCGCTGTCGGAGGGCGGCGGCGGTCACTCCTGGCTCGACGTCTGCCGAGCGAATCGGCCGATGTCATCGTCTGAAAGCGAGTGAAACCGGTGTGTAGGGGCGGTGATACCGCCGTTGTCTAGCGTCCTGCTCAGCAACCCCCTCCCCGCCCCGACGTTCGTTCATCCGTACCCGCTCCACCAGTACCGCCCTTGCCCGCATCCCGTGGAAGGAAGACGTGTGACAGCGATGCCCGCGGTCCAGGCCGGCGGCCTGGTCAAGAGATTCGGCGACTTTCGGGCCGTCGACGAGATCGATCTCGAGGTGCGCCACGGCGAGATCTTCGGAGTGCTCGGGCCCAACGGCGCCGGGAAGACGACGATGCTGAAGATGCTGGCCACGCTGCTGCCGATCGACGGCGGCCGGGCCGAGATCTTCGGCGTCGACGTCGCCGCCGAGCCCCACCGGGTCCGTCAGCTCATCGGCGTGACCGGCCAGTACGCCTCCGTGGACGAGGACCTCACCGCCGCGGAGAACCTGTGGCTGTTCGGCCGGCTCCAGGGCCTGCGCTCGGCGGACGCGCGTACCACCGCGCGCCGGCTGCTGGAGCAGTTCGGTCTGGGGGAGGCCGCCGAGCGGCGGATCTCGGCGTTCTCCGGTGGGATGCGCCGCCGCCTCGACCTCGCCGCCTCCCTCATCACCCGGCCGCCGCTGATCTTCCTGGACGAACCGACGACCGGCCTCGACCCGCGCACCCGCGGCCAGATGTGGGACACCATCCGCGAGCTCGTCGACGACGGCTGCACCGTCCTGCTCACCACGCAGTACCTGGACGAGGCCGACCAGCTCGCCGACCGGGTCTGCGTGATCGACCACGGCCGCAAGGTCGCCGAGGGCACGCCGGACGAGCTCAAGACCCAGGTCGGCGACTCGACCCTGCAACTTCAGCTCGCCCCCGGAGCCGATCAGGCGCTCGCCCGCGCGGTGGTGCGCCGCGTGCTCGGCGAGGAGCCGGTCACCACCCCCGAGTCCGGCCGGCTGAACGTTCCGCTCGACGTCGCCGACCGGGCCGCCGACGTGCTGATCGCGCTGCGCGAGGCCGCTGTCTCGATCGCCTCGGTCAGCGTCGCCAAGCCGACCCTCGACGAGGTCTTCTTCGCCCTCACCGGCCACGGCACCGCGGCCGGTCCCGATGCCGACGGTCCGGCCGATGCCGACGGGCCGGCCGACGCCGACGGGCCGGCCGGAGCCGTCCCCGGTCAGGACACGCCCAGCCTCGTCGACACCACCACGGAGAGGGTCCGATGAACACCGTTCTCGCCGAGCCGACCGCCGTGCGCCGCCCGCGACCGGCCCCGGCTGATCCGGCGGCCGCCGTCGCCCGCACGCGGGCCCGGCCCGGTCTGGGGGACACCCTCGCCCAGACCCTCGCGATGGCGTGGCGGGCGTTGAAGAAGATGCGCCGCAACCCGGAACAGTTCTTCGACGTCGCGCTGCAGCCGCTGCTGTTCACCGCGATGTTCGCCTACGTGTTCGGCGGCGCGATCTCCGGTGACGTCCACAGCTACCTGCCGCTGCTGATCCCCGGCATCGTCGCCCAGACCGTGCTCACCACCTGCATGGCCACCGGGACGCAGTTGCGGGAGGACATGGACAAGGGGGTCTTCGACCGGTTCCGGTCGCTGCCGATGTCCCGGGTCGCCCCACTGGCCGGCCCGATGGTCGCCGACCTGGTCCGGTACCTGATCGGGGCGAGCCTGACCTACCTGATGGGCCTGATCCTCGGCTACCGGCCCGGCGGCGGGGTACTCGGCGTGCTCGGGGCGATCCTGCTGGCGGTCCTCACCGGCTGGGCGATCGCGTGGGCGTTCACCTGGATCGGCACGGTCGCCCGCAGCGCCCGCGGCGTGCAGGGGATCTCGATGATGATCCTTTTTCCGCTGACCTTCCTGTCCAACGCGTTCGTGCCGTCGAGGACGATGCCGGGCTGGCTGGAGACCTTCACCAAGGTCAACCCGGTGTCACATCTCGTCTCCGCCAGCCGGGACCTGGCCAACAACGGCGTGCTCACCGCGCAGGTGGGCTGGACGCTGCTCACCGGGCTCGTCGTGGTGGTGATCTTCATGCCGCTGTCGGTCGCCCGCTACAAGCGGCACCTGTGACCCGTGGCCCGGCGCTACGTCGTCGAGCCGTGCGGCCAGCCGCTCGACGAGGAGGCACGCCTCGTCGAGCAGCTCCGCCGGGCGCCGCTCGTCGTCGGCCGCCCGGGCCGCCGGGAGCGCCCCGGGCGCCCGGCGCTCGGCGAGCGCCTCGACCCGCGCCCATCCCAGCGACGGGATCGTCGCGACATAGGAGAATCGTTGCGCCAGCGCGAGCAGCTCCACCGCCTCGCCCACCGTCGTCCCGGTCGGCCGGGCGTCGCGAAGGCCCCAGGCCCCGAGCGCGAACAACAGCGTCCCGCAGGCCGGATAGTCGATCGCGGCGTCGCCGCGCCGGACCGCGCCGACGCACCGCAGCAGACCGGAGCAGAACAGCTCATGGCCGGTGGCGAGGTCGTCGTCGGCGGTCGCGTGCCAGGTGAACGCGGCCAGCGCCACCGCGTCCCCGACGAGGGCCCAGGGCTCGACGCCGGTCGGTGCGACGCCGGGCCACCGCATCGCCCGCAGCGCCTGCGCCGCGTCCAGGTAGCGGCGCAGGCCGCCGGCCGTGTCGCCGCGGGCGAGGGCGAGCTCCGCGCGGCCCACCGCCGCCATCATCGGGCCGCCTTGCAGCGTGGCGCTGGGCGCGCCGATTCCGGCGAGGTGCTGCTCGGCGGCGTCGAGTCGGCCCTCGTTGATCGCGTCGAGCGCCAGCAGCGCCCGTAGCTGCGCGACATCGTCGTGGGCACCGAGCCGCTCCAGGACCGGCAGGGCCGCCCGGGCGTGGGCACGGGCGGCCGGCAGATCCCCGAGCTGCATCCTCAGTTCGGCAAGCCGGGTGTGCAACAGGGCCGTCAGCCACGGCCCGTCCGCCGGCCCGGCGAGTGCCAGCGCTCGGGTGGCGGTCGCGGCCGAGGCCCGCACGTCGCCGGAGTTCTCCCGCTGGTGGGTCAGCCACACCAGCGCGTGCAGGGCGGTGTGCCGATCGGGAGCATCCGCCAGCCGCGCGAGCCGCGTCTCGATCTCCGCGGCCGGCGTCGCCGGGGCGAGGGCGAGCAGGACCCGGGTCGCACCGGCCAGCGACGGATCGCCCGCCACCTCCGGGTCCAGCCGTGCGAGCAGGTCGCGGACCGGCGACGAGAGAACCCCGTCACCCATGAAGATCGCGGTTCTCGCCGCAGCGGTGACGGCGGCCAGCGCCACCGGGACCAACTCGGGCGGCGGTGTCCAGTCGGACAGCATCGTGGTGACCGCGTCGATCAGCGTCATCATCCGGACGTGCTCGCCGCGGATCGTCCAGAACTGTTCGAGCACCGTCACCAGCCGCACGACCGTCTCGGCGTCGCCGCCGGCCAGCGCGGTCCGCAGCTCGTCGGCGAGGTTCGTCTCCTCGGCCGCGATCGCGTCGATCGCCGCGAACTGCCGCTCGCTGGACAGCTCTCCGCCGTGTCGGATCGCGTGGCCGACCGCCCAGTTCCGCTGGGCCCGCCGCGCCGATGCCTGCTCGCCGGACTGGGCCAGCCGTAGCCGACCGAACTCCCGCACCGTCTCCAACATCCGGTAGCGCACGCCGTCGGCCGACTCGCGCACGCTCAGCAAGGACTGGTCGACGAGGTTCTGCACCGTGTCGACGGGATCGCGGTCCGCTCCCGCGTCGGCGGGGCCGGGGGCGGCGAGGACCTCCTCCGCCGCGGCGAGGGTGAAGCCGTCGGGGAAGAGCGCCAGCCGGCGCAGNGAGCGCCGCTCCGGCTCCGCCAGCAGGTTCCACGACCAGTCGATGACCGCGAGCAGCGTGCGATGGCGATCCGGCGCGCCCCGATCCCCACCGCGCAGCAGGGTGAACCGGTCCGCCAGCCGTCGGTCGACGTCCTCCACCGACATCGCCCGGACCCGGGCCGCCGCCAGCTCGATCGCCAGCGGCAGCCCGTCGAGCCGGTCGACGATCCGGCCGATCACCGCACGGTCGAGCCGGACGGTGGGGCGGGCGGCGGCGGCGCGCTGGCAGAACAGCTCGATCGCGTCGGCGCGGGCCAGTTCCCCGAGCAGGTAGACCCGTTCGGCGCTGATCGCCAGCGGGGCCCGGCTCGTCGTGAGCACCCGCAGGTCGGCGGTGGCCGTGACGAGGAAGGCGACGAGCTCGGCGACCTCGACGACAAGGTGTTCGCAGTTGTCCAGCAGCAACAGGCTCGGCCCCCGGGCGAGCCGCGCGGCGATGCGGGTGCGCAGGTCGGCGCGCTGCGTCGGGGTCAGCACCCGGCGGTCGCCGATCGAGTCGCGGACCCCGAGCGCGGCACCGATCTCGCCGAGCAGGTCCTCGGGCGCCGTCACCCCGACGAGTTGGACGACATGCACCACCGGTAGCGGGCTGTCCCGGGCGAGCAGGTACGCCAGGCGAGTCTTGCCGAGACCCCCCGGCCCGACGATCGACACCACCCGGGACCGGTCCAGCAGTGCCCGCAGCCGGTCGACGTCGTGCTGGCGGCCCAGCAGGGCGGTGGCGTCGTACCGGATCCCATCGCGGACGGGCCGGTCGAGGGCGAGCAGCTCGCGCTGGACGCGGGAGAGGATCTCCCCGGGGCTGGTGCCCAGCCGCTCCCGCAGGTCCCGGCGGTAGCCCTCGAAGCGGTGCAGGGCCGCCCCGGGCCCGCGCACCGCGGCCTCGCTGCGCAGCAGGTCGGCCAGCAGGCCCTCGTCGTCGGGCCGCCCCGCGTGGGCCGCCTCCAGCAGCGGGAGGGCCTCGGCGTGCCGGCCCGTCCGGCTCGCGACCCGGGCCAGCAGCAGCCGCGCCGCTGCCAGGTCGCGGCCGGCCGCCCGGCGGACGTCGGCGAGCGTCCCCCGATCGTCCGCGGGCACCGGCGGCAGCGACGCGCCGAGCTCGAGCGCCTCGCGGGCCCGCTCGGCGGCGGCCTGCGGATCAGCCGCGACGAGTCCGGCGGCCTCGGCCACCAACTCGCCGAGCAGGCAGCTGTCGACCTGCACCGGCGCGAGGCCGAGTCGGTAGCCGTCGCCGTCACGCACCACCGCGTCGGCGCCGCAGGCCGCCCTGGTCCGGGAGACGACCACCTGCAGCCCCTTGATCGGGTTGGCCAACGGCTCGTCACACCAGATCATCTCGACCAGTCGCCGAGACCGCACCGACCGCCCCTGTTCGGACGCCAACGCCGCCAGCAGCGCCTGCGGCCGCTCGCCCGTCACCGGGACGCCCTCCCAGCGCACCCCGTCCAGGAGGGTGAGGCTCACGACCACGCTGATCAGTCTAGTAGACCGTCGCCACTAATGTTTGGGGTATAGGTGGCGGAGTTTGGTGCGGGCGTCGGCGGTGNTGAAGTGCCAGTGGACTTGGCGCTGGTCGGCGTTGACGGCTGTCTGCCAGGCGGCGAGTTCGGTGTTGAGCACGTCGAGGTCGTCGATGCGGCGGTCGAGGCATTGGCGGGTCAGTGCGGCCAGTTCGATCTCGGCGATGTTGAGCCAGGAGCCGTGTTTGGGGGTGTGGTGGATCTCGAGGCGCCCGGCGAGAGCGAACGCGACGGCGGGGTCGAAGGCCTCGTAGAGCGAGGCGATGCCGTGGGTATTGAGGTTGTCCATGACCAGCACCACCCGCTCGGCGTGGGGG
>NZ_LJPA01000069.1:0-10273 GCF_001414035.1 Frankia sp. ACN1ag
GGACCGTTCCGCGTCGACACCGTCTTCGTGGACTTCCCGTTCCGGGAGTTTCCCGTGCCCTGACCGGCCGGATCGCCCACCTCATAGCCGAGATGCTCCGTCATCTCGACCTGCAGGACACGTTCGAGGACAGCCTTCGTCATCTGGTTCAACAGGCCATCGACGCCGTCGATCGGTGTTCCGGTCGCTTTCGCGTCCTTCAACAACGTGTCGATCGCCTCCGGTGCGAAAGCATCGGCGATCCTCTTCGCCGCCGCTTCGTCTTTTGTCCGAAGCGTCGTGCTCTGTGTCATTCGGTGTCCCTTTCCAACCTACCCGATCAAGGTAGATCGATCCTGGTCCACCTCCGGCTTACACAGTCGTCATGACACGCCCCCCCGCGCGCAAGGCCGACGGCCCGCCGGTCACCGTCCGGGTCGTCGAGTACACCGTGCACACCACCCCCGCCGGTGGCGGCACCGCCTCGGTCTCGGAACTGTTCTGCCTGGTCACCGACCTCCTCGACGTCGAGGAGTACCCGGCGCTGGACCTGGCCTGCGCCTACCCCGACCGGTGGGGATGCGAAACCGTGATCGGCCACCACAAGACCGACATGGGCGAAGGTCAACCCGTCCTGCGTAGCAAGGACCCCGAAGGCGTCGCCCAGGAGATGTGGGCGCTGTTCGCTGTCTACCAGGCGATCCACCAGCTCGTCGGTACCGCGGTCGACGCCGCCGGGATCCCGCCAGGCAGGATCAGTTTCCCGCACGCCCTGGCCGCCGCGACCGACACCGTCACGGCGGGCTTTTCCCCCTCACCAGCGTGACCTCGCCCTGGCCACCTTCCTCCTGAAAATCCTCCAGCCCTCCACGTTCGTCCGCGACCGGCCCGACCGGACCAGCCCCCGACGGACCAAGAAAGCCGGCGACTTCCCCACCCGCCGTCCCGGCGAACCCAGCGTCGTCAACGTCAACCGACGCATCGAACTCCACTGCCTCGACCGACCACGATCCCCTTAAAGCAACGCCATTGGGTACTCGTGGGGTTCCGCGGAACCGGCCCCGGCCCGACTCCAACCCACGGCCCGACTCCGACTCCGGCTCTGGCTCTGGCTCTGGCTCTGGCTCTGGCAATCATGGTGTTTCCGGCCGAGCCCGACCCCGGACCCCACGCTCGGCCGGTTCCGCGGAACCGGCCCCGCGGCTGGGACGAAACCCGGCCCGCGACGAATCCCATTCAAGTACCGATCTACGCCGCTACGGCACAGAAAATACCTACGCCGCTACGGCACAGAAAATACCTACGCCGTTACGGCACCAGAGCTAGCGCCCGCAGCCGCGTTGCGACAGGTGGCGAGGGCGGTCAGCCAGTGTGTTGCGGGGGCGATGTCGGACACGACCGGGAATCCGGCCGGCGGGGGCGGGCGGTCCACCATGATGACGGGCAGGCCGAGGGCGCGGGCGGCGGTGAGCTTGGCGGCGGTCATCGCGCCGCCGCTGTCCTTGGTGACGAGAACGTCGATGGCGTATCGGCGCAGCAGCGCCGTCTCCCCGGCCACGTCGAACGGGCCCCGGTCGAGAATCACCTCGAGCCGCGGCGGCAGCGCGCCGGTGGGGGCCTCGACGCAGCGGGCCAGGAACCAGGGGCGGTGCAGCCCGGCGAACAGCGCGAGGTCGCTGCGACCGGTGGTCAGGAACACCCGCGGGCAGGGATCGGCCGCCGTGCCGCGCCGGGGCGGGACGAACCGGTCGATCAGGTCCGTCAGAGTAGGCAGGGACGGCACCCGGCGCCAGTCGTCGCCGGGCTGGGCAGTCCAGCCGGGGCGGCGCAGGACCAGCAGCGGCACGCCGGTGGCCGCGGCGGCCGTCGCGGCGGAGGCGCTCATCCGGGCGGCGAACGGGTGGGTCGCGTCGACCACGGCGTCGATCCGTTCGGAGCGCAGCTGCTCGGCGAGGCCGGCCGGTCCGCCGAACCCGCCGATGCGGACCCGGCAGGACGGCGGCACCCGCGGCTCCCGCACCCGCCCGGCCAGCGAGTAGACGACGTCGAAACCACCGGCCTCGGTTAGGGCGAGGGCCAGCCGGCGGGCCTCGCCGGTGCCCCCCAGCAGCAGCACCCGCAGCGGCACCGGGGGTGCCGGGCGCGCGGATAGTGCCGGGCGCGCGGATAGTGCCGGGCGCGTCGATGGCGCCGCCGTGGGGCCACCGGCGGCCTCCCCGGCCTCCCCGGGCGGCACGGATCCCGCGGGGTCGGTGCCGTTCACCGTGGATCGGCCGGGTCCAGCTCGCCGGGCACCGAGGACCAGCCCGTGGCGGGCGCCGGCTGGCAGCCGTCGGGGGCGAAGCGCTGCGGCGAGTAGAGGAAGCTGTCGCGGAAGCCCGCGGCGGCCAGTGCCCGACCGACGATGATGACAGCGGTCTTCGTGAGGCCGGCGGCCCGGGACTGCGCGGCGATGTCGGCGAGCGTGCCGCGCAGCACCACCTCGTCGGACCGGCTGGCCCACGCGACCACGGCCGCCGGACAGTCCGGGCCGTAGCTGGGCACGAGCTCCTCGACCAGCGACTCGATGCGGTGCACGGCCAGGTGCAGCACGAGCGTCGCCCGGGACCGGCCGAGCGTCGCCAGATCCTCGCCGGGTGGCATCGGGCTGGACAGCACGGCCGTGCGGGTCAGCACGACACTCTGGGCGACGCCGGGAACCGTCAGCTCCCGCCGCAGCGACGCGGCGGCGGCGGCGAACGCGGGAACCCCGGGGGTGACATCGTAGGGGACGCCTGCCGCGTCCAGCCGCCGCATCTGCTCGGCCAGGGCGCTGTAGAGGGACGGGTCGCCCGAGTGCAGGCGGGCGACGTCCTGGCCGGCGGCGTCGGCGGCGCACAGCTCGGCCGTGATCGCGTCGAGGGTCAGCCGGGCCGTGTCGACGAGTCGCGCGCCGGGCGGGCAGTGGGACAGCAGCTCGGCGGGGACGAGGCTGCCGGCGTACAGGCAGACCGGGCAGGCGGCGATCAGGTCCCGCCCGCGCACGGTGATGAGGTCGGCGGCGCCCGGCCCCGCCCCGATGAAGTGCACGGTCATCCGCGCTCGCCGTCCCGGGCCCCGTGGCCGTCCGCCGCGGGGAACACGGTGACCCTGGGAGCGCGGCCCGCGGTGTCGGCGGGCTGCCGCGGGATGTTCGGCACAACGGGCAACGCTAGCAGCCCCGACGCGGCGGATCTGCGGATCGCCGGCCGTCTCGCCAGGGTAGGGCGGCCCTGCCGGAGTGGGCCCGCCCTGCCGACGTCTCCCCACGCGCGGATGTCGTCTGGCTCGCCGATGTCGTCCGGCTCGCCGGCGCCGGCCCGCGCGGCTCGGCGGGTGCGCAGGACCCGAGCCACCCGCTGCCACAGCAGCAGCGCCACGCCCAGGGTGAGCGCGCCGCGGGCGCTGATCGTGTACAGCACGAGGCCGCCCTCGTACTGCAGGATGCCGGCGACCAGGGCGAGCAGCCCCAGCAGGGCCGCCGGATGGCGCCGGCGCCACAGCGCGCCCTCCGTTCGGGCCAGGAGCAGGCCGCCCAACCCGGCGAGAATGACCATCCAGACCGGACCGCCGACCGGCAGCAGCTCGCCGAGCTGGGTGGGGAGCCGGTCGAAGGCGCTGGTGATGCCGTAGGTGCCGGACAGGCGGACCTTCAGCGACCGTGATTCCAGGGCGGTGCTCAGCTTGTCGGGGGCGAGGAAGCGCGGGACGGCGATCATCACGTCGTCGCGTAGTGTCACCGGGCCAATCGGTGGCGATCCGGCCCGGAGCTGGTGCAGGATGATCGACGGGTAGGAGTTGCCGTCCAGGCGGACCCCCAGGTCGCCGATGCCGTGCCGGTTGATCCCCCGCTCCGGTTGGGCGAGTGCGCCGCCCAGCGCCGTGACTCGTTCGCCGACGCCGGCCCCGGCGCCGAACACCTGCCGGCCGGAGTCGGCCCGTGCGCCGTAGATGACGAGGTAGGACAGGAGGATCAGGCTCGCCACCCAGGCGAGCTGCCGGCCCCGCACGGGAACCCCGGTCACGGCGAGCAGGTACAGCACGACCGCTGCGGAGATCGCCACCGGTAGCCGCTGACCGGCGAGGGTGTGCAGGGTGCACTGGACGGTGAGCACCGGGATGAGCCAGCGTCCCCGCGTCCGCACCAGCACCGCGAAGCTGGCCAGCGCGAGGCCCACGACGAGGAACTGCGTCGCGAATCCACCGGCGAGGTACTGCCCGCCCGACTCGGTCCCGGGGTCCGTCCCAGCCGCTGTCCCCGCTCGCCCGGCGGCGGTCACCGCAACCGCGGCCACGGCGAAGACGACCAGGAATCTCCAGTCGTAGAAATCCGGAACGCCTGCCCGAAAGGATGCCCGGTCCGGTGCGCCGCGGGTCGCCACCCGATAGGCGCCGGCGAAGGAAAGAAGGGCGACGCCGACCAGAACCGTATAGGAGGCGATATCCGAATCGGACGTCAGAAGTCGGTTGTCGCTGTACACCGGCGCGACGGCCTGGAAGATCTCGGTCGCGCCGTGATAGGCGGCGGCGGTGCCGACAAAAAGCAGACCGAGGCTTCTTTTGGCCTGCTGCCACCGCCGGTACACGAGGAGAGGAACGGCGAGTCCCTGCAACAGCAGTCCCAGGGCGAGCGCAGCCGACACCGATGACCTCTCATCCCCGTTCGCGCGCCTTTTCGGTGAAACCTGACGCTATGCCTCCCGGACGTCGCCTCGAGGTGCCCGCCGGACCTCGACGACGATAGCCGCCGAACGCTCCCTGAATGGCGTGATGGCCGAAGGTCCGGTTCTCGGCGAGTCGGTGTGGGCCCAGCTCCTACCATCGGTGCTGACCTGATCGGCCGCGGAAACGCTGATTCCAGCCTGATTCGGAGAGGTTCACCCGAACTCGTTGGAAATGCCGTTGATGTGGCCATCCTGGGGTGTCGCGCGGCCGGTTCCGGGATACGCTCGGGGGTGTGGACCGGGTCGCCGCGCGTGCCGCGCTCCAGCAGCGCAGGGCGGNACTCTATCGGGCGGCCACCGATCTCTTCGCCGATCTTGGCCTGGCCGAGATCTCCCTTCGGGACATCGGGGCCCACGCCGGGGTGGAACCGGTGGAGTCGGTCCGGGACTACCTTGCCGGGACACTGGAGCGGGACGTGTGGGAGGTGCCTCTCTCCGTGCTCGTCGACGAGTTCTTCCGGGTCATCAACAGCGCTCTGGCGGCGGCGGGCCCGTCGGCGGCGGAAAGACTGTCGGCTCTTGTCCGCGGCACCATGAGCTACTACCTTCGCTACCAGACGACCGCCTTGTTGCTCCGTTATCGGACGATCGGGCGGGTGGGGGAGCGGTTCTCGATCGGCGAGCAGGTGGTCGAGCGCGGCGCCAGCCAGCTTTTCGGCGAGATCATCCAGCAGGGGGTGCGGGAGGGCGTGTTCCGCACGCCCTTCCCGGCCGACGCGCGGCGCAGCATCGAGGCGGCCGGCACGGCCGCGCTGGAGTGGTACGACCATACCGGCCCCGTCCAGCCCGACGAGCTGATCGAGCGTTACGTGCGCCTCTCGCTGGCCACCGTCGAGTTCATCGGGCTGCGCTGACCGGACATCAGGCGCGTGTCCGCGGCCGGCCGAGGGCCATGATCTCGGGAGCGTGTCGCTGGGCCGGGACCTCGACGATGCGCTTGCCCGTCCGGTCGGGCATGACCAGCGGGATCGGCTCGCGGACGGGCATCGGCGCGTCCCCCCGCACCACGACCGTCGCGGCGAGCAGCTCCTCGAGTGCGGGCGCCGCCGCCGGATCGGTGGCCGCCGGCCCGGTGAAGACCGCGCAGAGGAACCATCGCGGCCCGTCGACGCCGACGATCCGGGCGGGAACCGGACCCGACTCGACGTCGATCGGCAGGTGCAGCTCGGGGCCGCGCGGCCCCGGCCGGCAGGCGTCCGGGTCGTCCGGCGCCGTCGCGGCGAGCAGGTCCGCGCGGATCGTGGCCCACAGATCCTGTCCCCGCGGTGCGGCCAGCACGGACAGCTCCAGAGCGGAGGAACCGTCGGTCGCGACCAGCGCCGGCACCGGCCCGTCGAGCGACAGCCGGATCCACGTACCCGTCACGCGTGGGATCAACAGCGCGCCGAAGTCCCCCCGCTGCCGGCCGTCATCGGGCCGGGCGGCGGCGTCGTAAGGTCCCGCGACGTCCGGCCCGTCAGAGGCGTCCGGGCCGGCAGGAGAGTTTGGGCTGGCAGGAGAGTTTGGGCTGGCAGGAGAGTTTGGGCTGGCAGGAGAGTCCAGGCTGGCAGGAGAGTCCGGGCCGGGCCCGGACGGTGGGTCGGCGTCCCCGCGTGCGGCGCCGATCCGGCCGGACCCGCCGGCTCGCGCGGCATCGCGTCGCCGCCCCCGCATGAGTCGTCCACCGAGCATCGTCGACCACCTCCCGCCCGAAGCTTGTAGTGATCGTGGCGTGACGCCGGGTAGGCGCGCCGAGATTCTCGTGGGAACACCCCGTCCCTGCGCTGGTTTTGCCGCAGGCGTGGTCATTTGGCATAAAAACCCGGAAAGGTGCATCCGGCGGGCTGTGATCTGCCAACCTCGGCGTGTGCTCTCGACCTCCGGTCCGCCGCGCTCCATCGAGGACCTGCGGCGTCTCGAACACCAGGCGGCGCCGCTTCGGTTCCGGTACTTCTGGGGCCAGCGTCAGGCCGTCGCGGACGGCACGGGAGCGGGCTGCCTGAGCCTGCGCTGGCCGGCCCGCTTCGCGGTCGACGGGGTCGACTACCCCAGCGCGCAGCATTACGTGCTGGCGCGCAAGGCCGGGCTGTTCGGCGACCAGGCCGCCGCGGAGGCGGTGCTCGCGCTGCCGGCGCCGATCTCGCTGGCCGCCATCGGCCGACGGATCCGCGGCTTCGACGAGGCGGTGTGGGACCGTCACCGCTACGCCGTCGCCCTCGCCGCGAACTCCGCGAAGTTCGCCCAGAACGCCATCCTGCGCACCTACCTCGCCGGCACCGCCGGCCTCGTCCTCGCCGACATCAGCCCGCGGGATCGCGTCTGGGGGATCGGCTGCGACCGTGACGACGATCGGGCCGGCCGGCCGAGCGCCTGGCCCGGGCGCAACCTGCTCGGTTTCGCCCTGATGGAGGTCCGGGACGCCCTGCTGGCGGCGGCCGCGGCGAGGTGACCTGCCCCGAACGGCGTGACCTGCCGGCCTAAATCGCGTAACGGGATGGTCGAAACGCGGCGAGTCCGGGACCATCGGAGGCGTGTCTGTTCCCAGCCAGAGCCAGAAAGCGTCGCTGCCCAAGTCCTGGACGGTCTCCGAGTCGCTGAGCGGGGGGATGAAGCTCCCGTTCATCGTCGGCCTCGACGATTCGGACACCCCCTACGACGTCGTCGACGCGCTCGCGCTCGCTCCCTTCACGACCGGTGAACAGCCGTGGGCCCGCAGTGCGCGGGTGGACCGGCTCCGCCCCGGAGCGACCCTGTTGCCGCCCGGAGCGCGGGTACTGCGCTCCGTCGTGGAAGAGTCCCGTGACTCCCGGCTGGCCGTGGGAGAGGGCTGGACGGTGCGGTCCGTTCGCTGGCGCGGTGGCGGCGGCGAGGTCACCGTGACGGCGGTCAGCGAGCAGCTCGCCCGGGGTGTGCTCGAGGACGTGCTGCGCTCGTCCGCGGCCGAGACCGGCTCGGACAGCTCCGTCAGCATGGGTTTCTGGTATCTGTCCGGCCAACGTGGGCCGATCCGGACCAGCCGGCGGACCGCGACGACGAGGTGGTCGTCGATCCGGGGCAACTATGCCTCGGCGGCACGTGACTCCCTCGACAAGCTCATGGCCATTCGCCGCGACAACGTGATCGGCCGGCTGATCCTGCTGCACGGGCCGGCCGGGACGGGTAAGACGACGGTGCTGCGCGCGCTGGCCAACGAGTGGCGCTCCTGGTGCCAGGTCGACTGCGTGCTCGATCCGGAGGCGCTGTTCGCCGACCCGGCCTACCTGATGGAGGTCGCGATCGGCTTCGACGACGACGGCGACCCCGACAACGACTCCGCGGACGCCGGCGACTCCGACGCCGACGGTGCCGGCGACTTCGACGCCGCCGCGGGCGGTGCCGTCGGCGGCGGGGACGGCGGCGAGGGTGACCGGATGGGCCAACCCGCCGTGCGCCGCTGGCGGCTGCTGGTCATCGAGGACTGCGACGAGCTGATCCGCGGGGACGGCCGCGGTTCCGCCGGACAGCAGCTGTCCCGGCTGCTCAACCTCACCGACGGGCTCGTCGGCCAGGGTCGGGAGGTCCTCGTCGCGCTGACGACCAACGAGGACCTGTTCCGGCTGCATCCCGCCGTCGTGCGGCCGGGCCGGTGCCTGGCCCAGATCGAGGTGGGCGCCCTGCCCCACGCCGAAGCCGTGTCCTGGCTCGGCTCGACCGACGGGGTCGGCTCGACGATGACGCTCGCGGAGCTGTTCGCCCTGCGCGACGGCCGCGGTCTGCCCCGCCCGACCGGCGGCGACACCCGCCACGGCCTGTATCTGTGAGGCGAGGGCCGCCCGGGAACGCCCGGGCGGCCCGGTTCCGTGGCCGGCTCGGTTCCCCCGGCCGGCACCGGCGCCGGCCCCGACGCCTGGAGGCCCCGACGCTTGGAGGCCCCGACGCTTGGAGGCCCCGACGCTTGGAGGAACAGCGCGGCCACGGCAGGCAACGTTAGTGTGCCGGCGAGCGTCCTTCACGGTGGGCGCCGCAGATCGCGGCACGCGACAGGCCGGATCGCACCGAGGGACCGCCGAATCCGGCTATCACCGCTAAGGTAAGCCGCAGTGGGGTCAACCGGTGCATTTCGGCTCGATAGCGGGTAGACCGTTATCGGCTGGTCCGATTGCGCAGCCGGCGTGTCCGTATGCTGCGGCCGCGTTCTCGGTGCGTCTCGGACGTCTCGGGTGGGAACGCGCCGACCTGGGGAAACGTCGCGTTTGGCAACCTTGTGTTCAGCTTTGTGGGGAGTGATTGTGACGGCGGTGCGAACCGGATCCATCGCCGGGCAGCGGTCCGCCGAGGTGCGCCGCGCCTCGGCGATGCCGGTCCTGGCCAGCCGGGTGGATGCCACCGGCGAGCAGGCCCGGCGCAACGCCGAGGGGCACTGGCACGCCGTGACCGATCTGCAGGAGCGGCTGGCGGTCGCGGCCGTCGGCGGTTCGGAGCAGGCCCGGGCGCGGCATGTCGCCCGCGGCAAGCTGCTGCCCCGGGACCGTGTCGACGCGTTGCTCGACCGCGGCAGTCCCTTCCTGGAGCTGTCCCCGCTCGCCGCGAACGGGCTGTACGACGATCCGGTGCCGGGGGCGGGCATCATCACGGGGATCGGGCGGATTGCCGGCCGGGAATGCGTGGTCGTCGCCAATGACGCCACCGTGAAGGGCGGCACCTATTACCCGCTGACGGTGAAGAAGCACCTGCGCGCCCAGGAGGTCGCGCTGCACAACCGGCTGCCCTGCGTCTATCTGGTGGACTCGGGCGGCGCCTTCCTGCCCCTGCAGGATCAGGTGTTTCCGGACCGGGAGCATTTCGGGCGCATCTTCTTCAACCAGGCGCGGATGTCGTCGCTCGGCATCGCCCAGATCGCCGCGGTGCTGGGTTCCTGCACGGCCGGCGGCGCCTACGTCCCGGCGATGGCGGACGAGGCGGTCATCGTCCGCGACCAGGGGACGATCTTCCTGGGTGGCCCGCCGCTGGTGAAGGCCGCGACCGGGGAGGTGGTGACGGCCGAGGAGCTCGGCGGTGGCCTGCTGCATGCGCGCACCTCGGGGGTGACGGACCACCTGGCCGAGGACGACGCGCATGCCCTGCGGATAGTCCGGTCGATCGTGGCGAACCTGGCGCCGCGCGCGCCCCGGCCGTGGGCGGTCGAGCCCGCCGAGGAGCCCGCCGTGGACCCGGCCGGCCTGTACGCGGCGGTGCCGACGGATTCGCGGACGCCGTATGACGTGCGGGAGGTGATCGCGCGGGTGGTGGACGGGAGTCGGTTCGCGGAGTTCAAGCGGGAGTACGGGTCGACGTTGGTGACCGGGACGGCGCGGTTGCATGGTCATCCGGTGGGGATCGTGGCGAACAACGGGGTGTTGTTCGGCGAGTCGGCGCTCAAGGGGGCGCATTTCATCGAGTTGTGTGATCAGCGGGGGATTCCGTTGGTGTTCCTGCAGAACATCTCGGGGTTCATGGTGGGGCGGGAGTACGAGGCGGGTGGTATTGCGAAGCACGGGGCGAAGATGGTGACGGCGGTGGCGTGTGCGCGGGTGCCGAAGTTCACGGTGGTGATC
>NZ_LJPA01000070.1:0-8860 GCF_001414035.1 Frankia sp. ACN1ag
CTGCGCAGGCATCCCACCCGTCCGCCCACCAGCCGTTTACGGGGGGTCCGGTGGGCGGACGGGTGGGTGGGCCGGTGGGTGGTTCCACAGGCTGTGACCGTGCGCGTCGCCGCGCGTCGGTCGATCGTCACGGTCGTCACGGATCCGAACATCCCCCACCACGATACAAGCTGACCTTGTATCGTGGTGGGTATGGAGATCATGACGCAGGATGCGGCGCTGGGCACGGTGATGGCGGAGGTCCTCACCGCCTACCACCGGCACACCGCCAACGCGGAGACGCATCTGACCGAGGCGACACTGCACCCGGACGAGCGGGTCCGCGCCGGCGACGTGGACGAGGACGGCGAGCCGCTGACCCCGGACCACCTGACCCCGGCCGAGCATCAGGCGGCCGCGGCCATCGAGGCCGCGCTCGCGCAGGCCGCTGCCACGGCCCTGGCCGCGCTGGCGACCACCCGCGCCTCCCTGCGCACCACCCACCTGGATGGCGCCGTCGTCACCCCCCTGACCGGGGAGCGATCGTGATGGACCGCCGGGAGCCGACCGACGGCGAGCGGCAGGAGCTGCACGACGACGTGCTCGGCCTGGCGTGGACGTGGGCCAGGCGACTGGCCGACCTGCAGCCGGCCGACGGGCCCAGGAGCGTCTACGACGGCGGCGAGACCGAGCAGCGCGCGGCGACCGCCGCCCGCGGCCACGCCCTGGAGCTGCTCGCCGAGGCGGCCACCGCGGCCGCGGTCGACGACCTGCGCCACGCCGGCGAGCCCCCCGTCCCGCCCGCGCCGGCGGTGGCGATGTGGACCCGCGACCAGGTCCTCGCGCACATCGCCGCCGCCGGCGAGCCAATCAGCGCGGACACCTGGAGCAGCTACGTCTCCCGCGGCCAGGCCCCCACCCCCACCCGCCACATCGGCCGGGCCCCCGTCTGGGACTCCGCGCAGGTGCGGGCGTGGCAGGCCGCCCGGCGCGGCCGTGGCTGGCGCGCCGGCATCCCCGGACTGCACGACCAGGAGACAGGATCGTGACCCTCACCGACGCCCAGGCCCTCGTGGGCACCGACCGGCTGTGGCTCGTCCCCGGCACCGGCAAGGTCCTCGTCGGCATCCGGGTGTACGACGCCCGCATCTCCTACGGACGCCCGCAGCTCCAGATACAGCCGATCTCCGGACGTGGCGTCCGGTGGGTCGACGCGGATCTGACCCAGCCGGTCGAGGACTGAGGGGGTAGCGTGCCAGCCATGTCCGATCGTCACGTGACGACCGCCCCGGCGGGCGGGACGTGCGCCTGCGGCTGCGGCCGCCCCCTGCCCGCCCCGCCCGCCTGCGGCGGCCGCACCCCGCTCTACGGGGGTCGAGGAGGATCGGAACGGAAATTGGCGCTAAGCCTGGGTAGGGGGTCGGCGGNGTCGGGGCGGGTTCCTCGGGGCCGAGATGGCCCAGCGTTCGCGGTGCCTACGCTGATGGCGTATGAGCACGTCTGAAGGTCTGCCGACCGACCCCGAGGGCGACGACCAGTCCCTTGGACGCTACGAGCGCCTCGCCCAGTTGCTGGAGAACCGGCCGGACTGGCGGTTGGAGCTGGAGTTCGACGACGGGGCGGCGTGGTGCTTCGGTCAGTACGGCGCGGCTCGCTTGGTCATCACCGTGACCCCGGGCGGCTACCGCATGTACCGCGCCGACAAGGACGACAGTTGGATCATTCCCCGGCTGGAGTCCGTGGCGGCGTGGCTCGACGAGCACGAGCATGAGCACGCGGGACTCACGCCGCTCCAGGTCGAGTTGAAGGCGTACCTCAAAGAGCAGGGCGTCGAGGGATACGACGATTGAGCCGCCGAGCGCCGTCCCCGGGTACTCAGCGGTCGGTGAGCAGCAGGCCGAGTGCGGCGTCGCGGTCGGTGTCGGTGGGTTGGGTGTAGATCCGGGTGGTCTCGAGCCGGCTGTGGCCCATGAGGTCGGCGACGATGACCAGGTCGACGCCTTGGCGGACCATCTGGGTGGCGAAGGTGTGGCGCAGCACGTGCGGGCCGAACTGGTCGCCGTCGATGGTCAGGTCGGCGTCGGTGCCGAGGTCGGTGATGACGGTGCGGGCGGCGCGGTCGGTGAGCCGGCCGCCGCGCAGGTTGAGGAACACCGCGGTCGTGTCCGCGCCGGGCAGGGCGGCCCGCTGGTCGAGCCAGGCGGCGAGGACCAGGCGCAGCTCGGCGTGGACGGGCAGGGTGCGCTGGCGGCCGCCGTCGCGGCCCTTGCCGGTGACGACGAGCTCGCCCTTGCGGGCCGACAGCCGGACGTCGAGCAGGTCGAGCGCGACGACCTCGCCGATACGCATGCCGGCGTAGTAGGGCAGCAGGGCGAGGGCGCGGTCACGGGCCGACGGGCAGGCCTCGACGGCGCGCAGGTAGCGGCGGACCTGGCGGGCGTCCAGCGCGGCCGGGGCGCGTGACGGCAGGACCTCGGTGGTGACGTGGTGGGGGCCGAGGCCGAGGCGGGTGTAGAAGTCGGCGAGCGCGGCGAGGTGGTTGTTGACCGTGGTCGGCTTGCGGCGCTCAGCCTTCAGGTGGCGCTTGAAGTCGCGGACGGCACCGTCGCGCGCCGAGGGATGGGCCAGCGGGTCACCGAGCACGTCAACGGCGCCGCCGGCGGCCAGCCAGGCGAGATAGCCGCGGACCCGGCCGGCGTACTTGTCCCGGCTGTCGGCGCCCAGCGGCGCGTGGGCGAGCTGGGCGACGTATCGGTCGAGGACGGTGTCGTACGGGGCGGGCAGGACGGCCTGCGCACGACCCCGTCGGCGGGGCTCCGTGTTTCCGGAAGTGATTTCCGGGGTCTGTACGAGCCGCAGGGCCGTGTTTCCGGAAATTGTCACCGGTCAGTGCTTCCGGGATTCGGTATTTCCGGAAGTGGTCGCTCTTCCGGCCGGGGCCTGTCTCGTTTGGGGAAGGAGGGGGTCCTGTCGGGTCTCACCTTCCCTGCCAGGTTGCGGCGGAGGGAGTCCACGAGCTGCCTCGCCGCCTCGTCCTCCTCCAGGTCGAACAGGTTGATGCGGACGATGTGATCGAACGGCTCAGGAAAATCCGCCCACGAGACCGCTACCGGTGTCAGCCGCCGGGCAGCCCCGTCAGGATCGCTGCTCCAGGCCGCGCCCCACTCTTCCGCGACGTAGGCAGAGTCCAGGTAGGCCGGTGAGAGGACAGCCAGCACGCGCGCCGACCGGCCGAGGGCATCCTTGAGCACCACGCGCCAGTTGTCGCCAATAACGAGGTCCCGCTGGGAGAAGGTCCTCCAGCCGGCCGTCTCCAGATGCCAGGCGATCCACTCGGCCCAGTCCGCGTCTGGCGATGCGTAGGAGATGAAGAAGTCGAAGTCAGCGTTCTCCGGCGATGCTGCCAGCCCAGCCGGCCCGGAGGGCCTGTCATGGAGTGCCCAAGCCCACGCCTGCGCCGCGCTTACCGCCTGGGTCGGAGTCAGATCCACGATGTGGTCATGCCGGGCATCGTCTGGAAGTAGAGCCATGTTCGGGCCGACACCGAGGGCGGCGGCGAGGGCCACCAGGTCGTCGACGTCAACGCGTCGCTGACCATTCTCGATCTTCGACAGGGCCGACAGAACGATCGGGCGACCGAGTTCGGTCAGCCGGTCCTCGAGGTCAGCGAGCGTTAGTCCGCGGGCACGACGCAGCTCCGCCAGCCGCTCCCCGACTCGCCTTCCGCTGGGGCCGATGGCACCCGCGCCAGTGTCGTCGGCGACGTCTTTCGCCACCGGAGCGATCGCCGATGGCCCCGGGGCAGACGGTGCGTCCGACGTGCGCGCTTGCTCCCAGCGCGCACGCCAGGACTCGGGATTATCGCCGCAGGCCGACACAAACGCGGCTACATCCTCCCACTCTGCAACTCGACCGATCCCGACCTGCGCCAGTGCCACGGGCGAACGGTCCACACGCTTGGCCATCTCTCGGTACGACGGCTTGCCCGCCCGCGTTCGAAGCTCCTGCAAGTCCTCGACGAACGGGCCTGAGGCGGAGGAGAGGAAGGCAGCCGCGGCGCCAGCCGCGGCGCCTATGACCAATGGGGCAGCAGCAAAGGCGACTGGGCCGGCGGCGACACCCATCACCGTCAGAGCGCCGACCGCCGCCGCCAACGTGCTTCCACCGGGTTCGGCCATGAGAGGAGGCTACTGCAGTTTTCTATTCCGGAAAAGATCTGACTCAACTTCTCTTCTTGACCTCAGATCCAGCTGGACTGGAAACTTGCCTCGACGGTTCTGGATCTGCTGGAGCCGCGGAAAGGGGCGGGAGAGCTGCGTCGCGGCCAGTGACTGCCCGTGTGCTCTTCCGCCCCAAATAGATGGGCTCCGACCGCACCCTCCCGACCAAGAGATCAGGTGCGGCCGGAGCCTCCTCACCAACCTCCAGGGAGGCGGTACCCATGACGGTACGCAACTTGCGTCGGCTCGGGAACGCGGCGTCCGCGCTCGTCATCGAGACGATCGGCACTGTCATCGGCGGTCTGATCCTGGCTGTGCTCCTCTGACGTACCGGGCCCAGCCGCCCTTGCAGTGACAGGTACAACCGCCGGGGCGGGGGAGACCCACCGGTGGATCTCCCCCGCCCCGACACAATGATCAAGACCAATGGGTTAGGCCCGTTACTCGTCGTCCAACCGGGTGAGGTCCCGCAAGGGCCGCAGGTCCGGTCCGGACGGAGCAGTGAACGGGTACCGGCCGAGCATGTTGATGTGGGCGTCGGCGAGCGGGGAGAGCCGGGCGACGTCCTCATCGAGGACCAGGTGCCCGTCGGCGCGTAGTTGGGTGATGGCGGCGTCGATGTAGCGGGTGTTCCACAGGACGACGGCGTTGAGGACCAGGCCGAGCGCGCCGAGGGCGTCCTCCTGGCCCTCCCGGTAGGGGTGGCGCAGCTCGCCTCGCTGCCCATGGAAGATCTTCCGTGCGAGCCGGTGGCGGGATTCCTGGACGGTGAGCTGGCGGTGCACGGTGCGCCGGTAGCTGGTGTCGATCGGGTCGACCATGGCCAGCAGGTGCAGCGTCTTCGCGATCCGTCCGTACTCGGCGAACGCCTGCCCCAGCGACGTCGGGTTGCCGTCGTGGGCGAGCATCCGGATCAGGTCGTAGCTGCGGACGGTGTTGGTCAGCAGGGAGCCGGTGATGCGCAGCATGTCCGGCCAGTGCGCTCGGATCTTGTCCAGGTTGACCTTGTGCCGGGCGATCGCGTTGAGCGCCCCGTAGTCCCCGGCCGGGCCGCCGGGCGGGTCGGCGCGCCAGAACCGCTGGTCGGCCAGGTCGGCGATGCGGGGGGAGAAGCGGTAGCCGAGCAGGCCGAAGACGATGTCGGAGTAGCTCGCGGTGTCGGTCGCGACCATCTCCGGTCGGGGCCCGGCGTCGAGGGTCAGGATCGTGTCGAGGATGAACAGCGAGTCGCGCAGCGTGCCCGGTACGACGACCGCGCCGATCCCGGCGACCTGGTCGTTGACCGCGTTCAGCCAGGTCACGCCTCGTCTGAGCCCGAAGTAGCGGGGGCTGGGTGCTGCGTTGATCGTGCGGACCGGGACGACAAACCGCAGCCCATCAACCGAGGCGAGCAGGCCGCCGCCCCACAGCTGGGCCACGGCGATCCCTGCCTGGGCCTCGATGAGGCGGCCGTTCGCCGCGGCGTGGGTGGCCGCGCGCACGTAGTTCTGGTCGACGTGGGAGAGTCGGCCCCGGGTCAGCGCCGGCACCGTCTCGGAGGTCACCGGGGTCAGGCCGACGTTGCAGCCGTCGGCGACCAGCAGCGCGGCGAGGGTGACGGCCAGGTCGTCCATCCGCGGGTGCAGCTCGCCGGCGTGGGTGTAGGCGTCGAGGTAGCCGGTCCAGGCGTGGACCTCCAACAGCAGGTCGGACAGGTCGACCTTCGGCAGCATCGCGGCGACCATCGCGCGCAGCTCGACCAGGCTGTCCGGCTCGCCGACCGCGTCGAGCCGGTCCACCGCCAGGCGCACCCGGCCGTCCTCGCTGGCAGGGGTGATCCGCACGCTCGCGTCCGGGCCGGCCTCCTCCAACCGCTGGGCGAGCAGCCGCCACGCCGCGTCCAGCGTGCTGGTCAGCTCGCGCAGGTGGCTCTCGACCGGGTCGGCCAGCCCGAGGCCGGTGAGGACCTCCTCGCGTACCGCCGCCCAGTCGGCGCCGTCGAGGAGTTGGGCGCGGGGGTCGGCCCACCGCTTCGACGGGGCGGCGAAGATGTCGCGGCGGCGCAGCGCGCCGTGCAGCCTTTCCAGGACGCACAGCACGTAGGCGTCGCGGTCGACCGCCCCGGCCGGCAGCCGCCGATTCGCGAATACCGCGCGGCGCCACACGCCCGGCACCAGGTCCGCGTTGACGTCGTCCGGGCGCAGCGGTTTCTGCGAGACCCGCCGACGGGAGAGCTCGGGTAGCCGGTGCACCTCGGCGAGCAGGCTGGCGGCCGCGTCGATCGCCCGCAGCGGGGCCGCCTCCGCGAGCAGTTCGAGGAACGGCCGCACGACCCGGTAGCGGCCGGCGAGGATCTCGCGCATCGTCGCTTCCCCGGCCTCATCGTCCGGGACCAGGTCCTCCACCACGGCGACCGCGCCGAGCACCGTCTCCCGGGGCGCGACCTGCTCGACTGCGGCCCACGCCGCGGCGACGTCGAGCGTGCCGTCGCCGACGTCGGCGAGGACCCGCAGGAGCACCCGGGCCGCGCCGGCGAGCGTTGTCGACGCCTTCTCCAGCTTCGGCATCACCGCGAGGCGCTCCGCGTCGGCCGCCCGCCGCGCGGCCGAGAGTAGCCGGCTCGCCATCAGCAGGTCGAACAGGTCCAGGGCATCGTCGACGGCCTCGACCTCCAGCTGACGCAATGTCGCCAGCAGCGTCGCGGTGCGGCGCTGCTCGGTTAGCGCGCGCAGCGCCGGCGCCTTCGCTGTCTGCCCGTAGCGAGCCAGGCCCGCCATCCGGCTGGCCGGCACGCCCTGTAGCTGCGCCGCCCGCGCGCCGATCGCCAGCACCTCCGACACCCGGTCGAGCGCCGCGGTCATCGCCTGGCCCGACGTCCGGCGCGGCGCGCGCCGCAGCCGCTCCAGCTCGGAGACCCGGGCCCCGTCCGGCACCCGCAACAGCTCCACCAACCGAACGGGCAGCTCGCGGTCAGCGCCGACCGCGGCCTCGGCCAGGGTCTGGTACATCCGCTCGGCAGCCGCCTCACGCACCACGGCCACCAGCCGGGCCGTCGTCGTAACTCCCGGCAGCAGCACCCGGTGCCGGCGCAGCCAGGCGACCGCCTGCTCGAACAGCGCGTGCGGACCCTCGGCGTGCACCCACGCCCGGCCGTCGAGGAACTCCCGCAACCCGCCGGCGACGTCTTGGTCGCCGAAGTCCCGGTAGCCGAACACCTCCCGGATCTCCCAGGCGTGCTCGTACGGAGTCTTCGGCCGCTCGACGTACCGCTTCACGACCGACGGATCCGCCATGCCGAGCTGAATGGCCAGGTAGTCAACCACGCCCCACGGCACGTCCAGCGGGTCGGTCAGGAACATCCCGAGGAAGCGCACCGTCCCGAGCTGGACCGCGAACCCCAGCCGGTTGTGCTCGCCGCGGTGCTTGCCGACCAGATCCCGGTCGACGTCGTCGAGGAAGAAGAACCGCTCCAGCTCGACCCGCTCAGGCTCGCCGACGAACCGCCCATACGCCGCGACCTGCTCATCACTCAGGAACTCCACCGGCACGAACGATCAACGTAGACCAGGCCCAAACCGGACCCGGCCAGAGGTCGCCGCTTAGCGCCAATTTCCGTTCCGATCCTCCTCGACCCCCGAACTCGCCGACCACGGCGAGCATGTCGTCACCGCGCTGTCCGACTACGTGCTGGGCGGCCTGGTCTACGCGACCATCTCCACGATCAGCTGGACGCCGCTGCGTGGCGAGGCCGCCGACACCGACCTGATCATCCTGACCAGCGACGGCGTGCACAAGCCGCTGTCCGCCGCCCGGATCGGCGAGCTGGCCGAGCGGTACGCCGGTGATGCGCAGGCCCTGGTCGACGCCCTGGTCGACACCGCCGTGGCCGCAACGTGCAGCGACCCGGACGACAACGCCGACAACGCCACCGCCGCCGTCCTGAGCCTGGTGGACCAGGCGGCCGAGGATCTCGCCGACGACCTCCTCGCCCTGACGGACCTGGGCCTCGCCAGGATCGAGGATCCGTCGGCCTGACCCATCCCCCGCCCTGGTCCCCGCGCGGGATCGCCACCGTCCCCGGCGCGATCGCGGGCGCGCTGGCCGTGGTGGTCGCTGCCGGCGGGCTGTAGCGCGGGGGACGTTCCCCGGATCCGTCCCGCCGACCATCCCCCCTGGTATCGCACTGCTAATGCGGTTCGGGGTCGGTGAGGTGGACCCGGACTCGGTGTACGGCCCGCCAGTTGATCAGGACTCGGCCGTCAGCGGCGGTGTGGTGCTCAGTGACGGCGGACTCGCGGACGACTCGCTGGATGCCGGCGCGGATGACGTCCGGGTCGCCGATGTCGGTGCGCAGCTCGATGGTCAGCTCGTCGAGGTCGAGGCGCAGGAGGGGCACCAACTGAGGATCGCGTCTCGATGTCGGTGGTGGCCAGCCTCGCCCCCACAGACTGGTGAGGACTGCGTCCTGCTATCGAGTCTTGGTGCACGTGGGTATGCCCAGCGGGCCGCTGACCTGCACCAGCGGCCCGCGCCGCCGTACCTGTTAGCGGGTACGCGGACAGGTACGCGGATAGGGCTGCGGTCAGGTACGCGGACGGGCGCCAGCATCCCCACGACCATCCCCATGGGCATCCTCGGGATCAGTGATGGTGAGGGACATCCGTCCCGTTGTTATGTCGCGG
>NZ_LJPA01000071.1:0-8094 GCF_001414035.1 Frankia sp. ACN1ag
CGCTGGACCTCCTCGGCCGCGCCCGGAAGATCGTCGTCACCAAGGATGAGACGACGGTGGTGGAGGGTTCGGGTGACCCGGACCAGATCGCCGGTCGGGTCAGCCAGATCCGTAACGAGATCGAGAAGTCGGACTCGGACTACGACCGTGAGAAGCTCCAGGAGCGTCTGGCGAAGCTCGCCGGTGGGGTCGCGGTCATCAAGGTCGGTGCGGCCACCGAGGTGGAGCTGAAGGAGAAGAAGCACCGCATCGAGGACGCGGTGTCGAACGCGAAGGCCGCGGTCGAGGAGGGCATCGTCGCCGGTGGTGGCGTCGCGCTGCTCCAGGCGTCGATCACCGCCTTCGAGAAGCTCGACCTGTCCGGCGACGAGGCCACCGGCGCGAACATCGTCCGGCTCGCGCTCGAGGCACCCATCAAGCAGATCGCCTTCAACAGCGGTCTCGAGGGCGGCGTCGTGGTCGACAAGGTCCGCAACCTCCCGACCGGCCACGGCCTCAACGCGGCCACCGGCGAGTACGTCGACCTGATCGCCACCGGCATCATCGACCCCGCCAAGGTCACCCGCTCCGCGCTGCAGAACGCCGCGTCGATCGCCGGCCTGTTCCTCACCACCGAGGTTGTCGTGGCGAACACCCCGGAATATGCGGCGGCCGACGCCGCCAACGTGGACGCCGCCATGCGCAGTCAGGGTTTCTGAGCCGTCGCGCCGGACCGTCCGCAGGCCCCGACATCGTGGGGTCCGCGGGCGGTCCAGGCCACGCACCGCGACCGGCGCCCCACCTACACCGGGCCGTCGACCAGCACGGACAGCTCATCGACGTCCTCGCCAGCACCCGTCGCGACCAGCCCGCCGCCCGCAGGTTCTTCACCCAGGCATTGGCCCATGGGCGTCGACCGGTCGACGTCACCACCGATAAGGCCCGGTCTACCCAGGACAGGTGGGTTGGCCAGCGCGGCCCGTGTCGACCAGGCGTTCTCGGGTACAGGTCGTCCACGGACCACAACGGATCAGGGAGTTCGAGAGATGCGGTCGACTGCGTGTCGACGGCAATCACGCGGTGGGGCCGTACTTGGTCGTGGGACGTCAGGGCTTGTGGGACGTCAGGGCTTGGCGGTGGGCAGGGCGAGCATCCGGGACAGCAGCCGGGCGAGGAACAGGGTGTGCCGGTGTAGCAGCGCACGGTCGAGCTTGTCGAGGTTGTCCCCGGGCGCGACCTGCACCAGGTAGGCCGGACCGCTGATGAACGCGATGGTCGGGATGCCAAGCCGGTAGGGAAACGTGCCCTCCCCGTACAGACCGTTCTGGAAGGGCCGCAGGACGGCGGAGCGGGTGAGGTCGCTGGCCTTCACCTCGTCGATGGCCAGCTCGCGCAGCGTGTCGCTGTGGCCCACCGGAACGGTGACCAGCTCCGATCGGCCGGTGGCCCGGTAGGCCGCCGTCCCGCCCCGGTCGTCCCATGCCATGGTCCCGAGATGCTCGGCGGCGAGTGCCATCGCGACGTTGTTCATGATCTCCGGATGCCCGCGCAGCCAGGCGTCCGGCTTCACCGTCGCCGCCTCGGACACCATGTGGTTCGGCGAGAACAGGAACAGCAGGTCGCGGGGCCGGTCGCGGGCGGGGAACCGGCTGAAGTACTCGGCCAGCGCCAGTAGCGCCGGGCCGCCGTTCTCCTCGACCGCGTTCTGACCGTCCGTGTGGGTGGCGACCAGCACGGCGCCGGGCGTCAGGCGGGGTTCCGCCGCGCCGGTCGCCCGAGTGGGCCCCGCTGGGGTCGGTGCGGGTACCGATGCCCGTGTTGGTACCGGTGCCCGTGTTGGTGCCGGTGCCGGCGGAGGTGCTCCCGAGCCCGGCAGCAGGGCGGTCAGGTAGTCGACGGTGGTCTCCCGCCGCGACGCGGTCAGGGTCAGGGTCGCGGTGAGCGGTCCGCGGGCGAGCAGGGACCGCAGCCGGGCGCCCTGTTCGGCATCGACGTGCAGCGTCGGCAGCGCGGCGTGCTCCTGCTGGTGCGGCGTGTACTGGCCGGCGGCAAGGGCCGGTGACAGGTGCAGGATCTCGATCATCGCGACGGCGCCGTGCCGTCGGGCGGTCTCCAGGCTCGGTTGCGGCGGGACGTCCAGCCAGACCCGCGAGTAGTCCTCGTTCGCGAGGCCGGAACGGGCCTCGGGTGGATGCACGTGGTCGGCGAGGTCGCCGAGCACCGAGGCGGACAGCCGGGCGACGGCACCGTCGGCGAGCACGATCGCGCCCGCCACCGGCGTGCGCCGGTAGTCGGGCTCGTCGCCCGCGCCGACGTCGACGACGGCCGCGGTCACCCCCCGGGCCGGCGTCTCGCCGGAATGCGGACGGTAGGCGGCGACCGGCACGGTGTGCGACCGGCCGTCGCCGTCGACGACGCGCAGGGACCAGGAGTCGGCGAGCCACGCGGACAGCCGGGTGGGATGGCGGGTCACCGTGAGGCCGTAGCCGGCCAGCCGCTCGGCGAGGTCGTCGATGTGGCGCCGGTGCGCGTCCGAGCCCGGCAGGCGGGGGCCGTGGCCGGCCATCCGTTCGGTCCAGGACCAGAGCGTCCCGGCGTCGACGAGGTCGTCCGCCGTGATTGTCCCGGGCGCCGGATAGCCGGTGGCAGCGCCGCGGGGCGTCGTGCCGTCGGACAGCGTCGTGCCGTCGGACTGGGTTCTGCCGGCCGGCGGCCTGCCGGCCGAGCCGTCGCGGCAGGTGAGACCGTCCCCCAGAGCAGCGGCGAGCCCGGCGGTGGCGGCGAGCCCGCCTGTCCGCCCGAGGAATCCGCGTCGACTCGACGGGTTGCTCCACCGGCTCATCGCCGCGCAAGGTATCAGGGCCGCGGGCCGTTCCGCGGGAAGAGTCGGCCCTCCCGGGCGGGTCGGGCAGGTCGGCCGGGTCGGGCCGAGGTTGTGATCCCGAGCCGCCCGGACCGGCCTGGGCCCGAGCCCGGACTGCTTCTTCGTCCTGGAAGTCGATACCCGCTACATCCACATCCTCGGGGTCACCGCCCATCCAGACGGGCCCTGGACCACCCAGCAGATCCGGAACCTCCTGATGAACCTCGGCGACCGGGCAGCCGACTTCCAGGTCCTGGTCCGTGACCGGGCCGGGCAGTTCACCGCCTCGTTCGACACGGCCCTCGCCGACGCCGGCATCACCACCCCCAAGACCCCACCCCGAACACCCCGCGCGAACGCCTACGCCGAACGATTCGTCCGCACCGTCCGGACCGAGGTCACCGACCGGATACTGATCGTCGGTGAGCGGCACCTGCGCACCGTCCTGACCGAGTACGCGGCCCACTGCAACGGACGACGACCCCATCGCGGCCGTGGCCTTCATCCGCCCCGGCCCGACCACCCCATCGCCGACCTCACCCACGAACGGGTCAAACGCCGGCCCGTCCTCGGCGGCCTGCTCAGCGAATACGAACGAGCCGCCCAAAACTCCAGGTCAAGGCCGGTGGCCGAGTTCTGGCACCCCGCACGGAATGGAGGCATCGAACGACTACGACAAGGTGAAGGCGAGCCTGCCGGGATGTGCAGGCGCGAGACCAAGAAACCGGTGAGCGGATTTGGGTGGTGCGGGTGCCAGAAAGTCTGACGCGCGACACACCCACCCGATAACTTACGACGGCCTGACTGCAGCACTAGGCTTGATGACAGCGAAACTGCTCGACGCGCTGGGAGGGACTCGCTGATGCACAGCAACTTCGACGTCAAGAAGGAACGTCCCAGGCTCTATTCGTCGAAGCGGAACAAGTTCGAGATCGTCGACGTAGCGCGGGCGAACTTCCTCATGGTGGACGGCCACGGCGATCCCAATACCTCGCCGGAGTACGCGGAGGTGGTCACCGCTCTCTACACGACCTCCTACGCTGTGCGTGCCGTCGCCAAGGACAAGCTGAAGNGGACGCACACCGTCGCTCCGCTGGAGGGCCTGTGGTCCGCGAAGGACCTGCAGGTCTTCCACACTCAAGACAAGGACCGGTGGGACTGGACCCTCATGATCTTTCAACCCGACTGGATCACCTTGGAGATCTTTGATGCGGCGCTGGAACGGGTCCACGAGAAGAAGAACCTTAGTGCAGTGAAGAAGGTGCGGTTCGAGGAGTTTCTCGAGGGCAAGTGCGTTCAGACTCTCTACGTTGGACCGTACGACGAAGAGGGCCCGACCATCTCCCGGATGCACGACGAGTTCATGCCGACTGAAGGTCTCGTCCTCCGGGGGCGTCACCATGAGATCTATCTGTCTGATGCCCGCCGGACGGACCCGAGCCGGCTGCGCACGATCATCCGCCAGCCGGTCGGATCCGCTCGAAAGTAGCGCGGTACCAGGTCCCCAAGGGCCAGTACCTATTCCGACCGAATTGAGCGATAATGATATTTCGCGAGGCCTCGATCGATATACGCACGCGCCAGGTTCGCCGGAACGGCTGAGCTGGTGGCGGACCTGTCGGCGGCGATGCCGGTCGGCCGCTGCGCGGACGGACCCCCTGGACGCCGCCCGTGCGCGGCTCCCATGTCCTGATCTCGGGGGCGACCGGGGCCGGGCAAGGGCTCGGTACTGTGGGGGCTGCTGCGCGGCCTGGCCCCCGCGGTGCGGCCGGGCTGGGGAGCTGTGGGCGACCCCGCGGCGAGCCGAATGCAGGACCGTACGGCCGCGCTGGCGGCCAGTACCGCCCGTACATGCCGACCCAGGAGACAATTGCAGTACAAGAGATCTTCAAGCGGCAGAGCCCCGCACCTTGGATGGGGGTGCGGGGCTCTGGCCTGTCTCAACCGTGCGTGTGCTCGGCAACGCACCCAAACATCCCCAACCGGCCCTGCCGATGATGCTACGCATCGCGCACACATTTACACTGGATGCTATCGGTCACGATGCTGTAGGCGCATCAACGGTCCGCTCCGATTCAGACCTACCTCGACCTGGCCCGATTACATCGTTGCCGGCCCGCCCCAGGAACGGATCAAGCGCCGGCCCATCCTTGGTGGCCTGATCAACGAATACGAACGAGCAGCCAGGACTCCAGGTCAAAGCTAGCGAGTTCTGGCACCGCACAGGTTCGCCAGCGGAGCGGAGAGAGGTGTCCTCGACCAGCGTGNCCGGCGAGATGGACTGACGTAGGATCCGGGCCGTGATCAGGGGCGATCGGCGTCGTCCGGCATCGGACCGAAGTTCAGGGTCTGCACGTTGCCGGACCCGACCATGACGCCGATCGAGTCGGTGATGCTGACCGGGAACGTGGGCGAACCGTCCCATACCTCGGCGTCCGGGTGACGAGGCCGGTCCGGGCCGCCTGGCGCCGGCACTTCAGAGGCGCCGTCCAGATCCGGTTGGGCGAAGACCGGATTCGCGGGGAACTCGGCCGCCGCTGCGGCAAGCACCTGCCGGCGGCCCTCGGGCAGAATGCCGTTGCCGAGCAGGGAGTTGACCTCTCGCCAGAACCTCAGGGAGGTCGTGTCCCCCCAGTTGGGCTGCCGCGCGACGGCCAGGCCCGCCGCCTCCAGGACCTGGCGCGCCGAGAGGGAATTCGCGAAGGCGCCCGCTAGCGCCTGAACCTCGCCGTCCGTGAGCCGCTCGGTCATCTGTCCATCCTCCGGGTCCTGGAGATGCCCGCGCTGCGCGCGGCCCGTTCCGTTCCATTCTCCCCGCGAATACGCCGTGGGGAGACCGTTGACCTGGAATAGTGGTGACTGGGCGGACGACGGAGGTGGCGGTGGCGGCCGACCGAGACAACGGAATGATCAAGATCGCNCACGTGGGAGCCGCTGGTGGCCTCTGCGTCCGGACGACCGGACAACGAGATGACATCGACATGTCGGTGCAGGTTCAGGCCGACGGCGTCATGGTCGGCGTGCGCAACGTCCAGAGGAACTATCTCCACTACCAGGTGGATCATCCGATCGTGTCGTTCGACCCGGCGGTCCGGGGTGCCGCGTTCACCCGCCGGTTCGAAGCGCTGCTGGAACGGCCGACCAGCTGGGTACGTCGGGAACAGTTCCGCCAAGCGGTGGCCGTCCCGCCGGCGCACCGACGGGGCCAGGTCGTTTTCACCGACAGCCGGACAGGCCTTCCCGGACGGGCGCGGGTGCGCGCGTGTGCGGTCCGGGTCCGGGGATCCCGCGGCGTGGTCATCGGAGACGGGAATCATCAGACCAATCATCTCCGGTACCGACTCACCCGTTCCGTGATCGCCGTCGAGTCTCTTCTCCGGGACGAGCCGGCCCTCGCTTACCGGTTGGCCGATTTCGTCGCCGCGCCTGACAACCCGGTCTTGGAACACCGCCTTGTCAATGCGATGAGCCGCATCCTGGAACGGTCCCAGGAGCTGACCCGGATGATCGCGGCTGGATCCGGGCGGACCGGGGGCGTCATGATCGGGACAGCTAATCGGCAGACGACCATCACGAAGAGTCGGATCCGGGACGTCGATGTCAAGGCGGTCATCGTCCGGGTTCGGTTCGAGGCGCTTGAGTCGGGGGCTCGGGCGAAGCTGGCGCTCCTCGACGCGGAGGACCGGCGCGACCACGACGAACTGAGGAAAATTGGCACGGCCGGCTCGTTGGACACCGGAGTGGCACGACGCCGGGACGAGCTGGAACTGACGCGGATCGAGCGGGCCGAACAGTGCCTGGTCCTGCAGACCGAACGGCTGCAACGGGCGCAACGACCGGAGTCGCCGCACGCTGACCGGAAACCGGCGATCAAGGCCGAGCTCGATTCGTTGCGCAAGCGGATCGATGACATCAAGAGCGAACGAGGCAAACACGGCCCTCTTGCGGTCCTGCGCGCCGCCCGGACCCGCCGGCTCGCCGACCCGACGACGCTGGGCCGCCTGTCCAGGCTGGAACCGCGGGCGGCCGCGATACCGCGCTGGCCGGATATCGAGCCGGTTCGTAGGCAGCCACCCAGCGAAATCAATCCCGACCGACTGGCCTGGCCGACGGCCCCCCAGCGCCGGGATCTCGACGATCTGCCCGGTCGGGGGGGACCTGCCATACCGGGTCCCTGACCGCCGCTGCCAACTGGATGCCGGCCTCGCGCGGGCTCGGGGCGTCCACGTGACCGACGCAATCCCAGGGCCTGACCGAGCCGACCGTGCCAGGAGTGATTCTCCGCCGTGAACACCGCTCTGTTCGTCGTCTACCTGCTGGTCCTGATCGCCATCGTCGTCGGCGCGGCCTGGGCCCTGCAGATCGTCCGGGAACTCCAGACGAGGCTGCGGGACGACCAACAGCGGCTTTCCGACGTCCGGGCCGAGCTGGCGACCCTGCGCTCGCAGCTGTCCGCCGTTGACAAGCGTGCCGGCCAGCCCGACGTGACGGTCAGCCGACTGAACACGTTTGACGGCCGCTTCGACAAGATCTCGGCCTGGTTCGACGAGCTTGGTAAGCGGATTGACGGATCGGCGGCGCGATTCGACCAGCTCCAGAAGAACCACGCGGAGCTCGCAGGCCAGCAGGTGACCGTCGGCACCCGCGTCGTCGGACTATCCGAGCTGCTCGGTGAGGTACAGCGCCGGGTCGGCGACCTGGCCGACCGGCTGACTGCCGTCGAACGGGAGGCGCTCCCCCGCCTGGCGGGCAACCAGTCCCAGCTCGCCCGCACGACCTGGGAGATCGGCGCCGCCCAGACCTTCGGGGTGCCTCCCACGCTGCCCTGGTTGCCGGGCCATCTGCTGCTATCTCCGGACGCCGACGGCGAAACAATCCTCAGCCTGTATGCCAACGCCGCGACCGAGCTGGACCTGGAGATCGTCCACGTCTCCGAGCCGCGGCTCGACGGCGGTCGACGGGCCATCGCGCTGCGTATGACCTCCGCCCCGGGACAGGCCGCGATCGGCAGACTCGCCGCGCGCATCGAGGAACGCGTCGCGCTTCTGGACACGGACAGCGGTCCGTCGCCCGACGATGCCCTGGCCGGACTCCTGCTCGCCGCCGCGACCGCGACCCGGGCCTCGGTCCTACTCGGGCCGCTTCTGTGCGTGACCGACGGGGACGGCACCCACGTTCATCTACTGAGATCCGAGCAGTTGCGCGGGCTGATCGGCGTCGGAGGACCCGGTCCTGACACCGCCACCCTGACC
>NZ_LJPA01000072.1:0-7212 GCF_001414035.1 Frankia sp. ACN1ag
CACCGGCCACCCGCTACGCACCCTGGCCGGCCACGACCGCCCGGTCCGCTCGGTCGCCTTCTCCCCCGACGGCACCCTGCTCGCCACCGCCGCCGCGGATCGCACCGCCCGGCTGTGGGACGCCGCTACCGGGAACGCCATCGCGTCCCTGATTCCCATGCCGGCGGGATGGGCCGTCCTGCTGGCCGGCGACGCCTACAAACTGGTGGGTGAACCTGACGGCGCCTTCTGGTGGATCATCAAGAACGTCCGCTTCGAACCAGGCGATCTTGACCGCTATGTCCCGGCCATCCACCGGCTCCTGCCCGACGCCCCGCTGCCGCTGCCGCCTCCTGGGCGCGTCGCGGGATGACGTCAACATCGTTGATTATCATGACGGCATCGACGACACCGAGGAAAATCCAGCGAATGGGGCGGACCCCGACGACAGGTCGGGTCCGACGGACCATGCTGCCGCCGATGAGGCGGCCGAGGCCGTCCCGGCGAACGCATCACCTCCGGACGGCGAGCGCGCGATCACAGCCGATCCGTCCGATGCGGACGCGGGCCGGCGGGGACGGTCGCGGCGGACGCCACGGGGGACGTTGTCGCGCGAGGTGCTGATGGCGGCGGCGATGGAGGTCGTCGACACCAATGGCGCGGGGGCGTTCAGCATGCGGGCTCTCGGCGGGTTCCTCGACTGCGACCCGACCGCGATGTACCGGCATTTCGCCACCAAGAACGCCCTGCTCGACGCGCTCGTCGACAGCGTCATCCGGGACGGGGTCGCGGACCTGCCGGAGACCGACGATCCGCGCGCCGACATCCGCGCGAACTTCCGCCAACTCCGCCGCTCGCTGCTGGCCCACCCGACGCTGGCCCCGCTGGTGCTGCGCCGCCCGCCGGGCGTCGGCGCCTACTGGGAGCGCTCCGACCACGCCGTCGCCCAGCTCCACCGCGCCGGCATGGACCCGGCGGACGCGGCCAACGTCTACCAGACGCTGCTGTTCTACACCCTCGGCCACACCCTGTCGGAGGCCCGCCAGCTCGCCCGCGCGGTGGAGAAGGAGGGGGCGGGCGCCCGCGGTGGGCCGGTGGCCCAGGTGCGCCCGCCGGCGGAGCTCCATCCGGACCTGTCCGACGTCGCCCCGCACCTGCGGGAGGACAACGAGTCGCAGTTCCTCGCCGGGCTCGACCTGATCCTGCGCGACCTACCCCGATAGTCGTCCCCCGATAGTCGTCGTCCGCCGCAGCGGCGGGCCCGAGGCCGGCGGCGGGACGTCCCGGGCACGAGCACCCTAACCCGTGACGGGTACCCCGTGACGGTTACGGCCCGGCGCGGCCTTGCTACGGTACGAGCGAGCCCGTGGCCCCGAGCCGCCCGCGCGAAACGCCCCAGATTCTCACGGTGGGCCGCCGCGGCGCCACCCGCGGGTGACCGCGGACGGCGGGTCGAGCAACCGGCGCCGCGGGCCGGCCTGACGACGCCGACGAACGAAGACGACGAGATCGGAGCACCGGATGAGGTTGCTCGACGGGCGGTCCATGGCCGCCGAGATCGGCCGGTACGTGATCGACGAGGCAGAGCGGCTGATGCTTGCCGGCAAGACGCCGACGCTGGCCGTGGTCCTACCGAACGCGGATCCGGCCGCCCGCTCCTACACCCACATCATCGAACGGACCGCCGGCAAGGTCGGGGTTCGCTGCGAGCCGCACGAAGCCACCGCCGGGGCCGCGGCGCTGCTCGACACGGTCGACGCACTGGCCGCCGACCCGCTGGTCGACGGGATCATCGTCCAGACACCGCTGCCCGCGGAGCTGAGCTCCCGCGAGGTCGGCGAGCACATCCCCGTCGCCAAGGACGTGGACGGGATGAACCCGGAGAGCCTGGGTCGGCTCGCCCTGGGGCTGCCGGGCTTCGCCCCGGCGACCGCCGCCGCGGTGGTGGAGATCCTCACCCGCGCCCGCATCCCGATGGCCGGCGCTCGGGTGTGCGTCATCGGCCGTGGGCCGGTCGTCGGCAAGCCGGTCTCGCTGCTGCTGCTCGCGGAGGACGCGACCGTCACCGTCTGCCATTCCCACACGAAGGACCTGGTGACGATCGCGCACGAGGCCGACATCATCGTGTCCGCGACGGGGGTACCGGGCCTGATCGGGGCCGGGTTCGTCCGGCCGGGGGCGACGGTCATCGACGTCGGCACCGCGGTCACCGCCGCCGGCCAGGTCGGCGACGTCGACGCCGCGGCCATCGCCTCGGTCGCCGGTGCCCTCACCCCCGTGCCGGGCGGAGTCGGCCCGGTGACCACCATGCTGCTGCTGCGCAACACGATCCGAGCCGCCCGCGCCGACTGACGCCGCGCGCCGGGGCACACAGCCAGGCCGGGACGCACAGCTAGGCCGGGGCGCACAGCGGGTCGGCGAGGCGGACCCGGTTGCGGCCGTCGGCCTTCGCCCGGTACAAGGCGGTGTCGGCGCGCGCGATGAGCGCGGACAGGTCGCCGGGCGGCCCGTCCTGGGTCGCGACGCCCACGGACACGGTGACCGACAGCGGAGGTCGGCCGTCGAGCCGGCAGCGGGTGCCGGCGACCTGGCGGCGGATCCGCTCGGCGATGTCGAGGGCGTGCTCTCGTCCCGCCTCGGTGAGCAGGATGACGAACTCCTCGCCGCCGAAGCGGCCGACGAGGTCCCGCGGCCGGGCCGTGGCCCGCAGCGTGTCCGCGACGGCGAGCAGGATGACGTCCCCGATGAGGTGGCCGAAGCGGTCGTTGACCCGCTTGAAGTGGTCGATGTCGACGAGCAGCACCGACAGCGGCCGGCCGGTGCGGGCCGCTCGGCCGATCTCGCGCTCGGCGACCTGGTGCCAGTAGGCGGCGTTGGCGAGCCGCGTCTTCGCGTCCGAGCGGGCGGCGAGCAGCAGGTCGGCGTGCAGCAGGCTGCGTTGCAGCAGCAGTACCGGCGGGGTCACGGCCAGCATGAGGAACGGGCTCGCCGCCCACAGCACCGCCACCACGATCGACGAGCAGATCTCGGCGGCCCGCGCCGGCACGAGCTCGCGGCGGGCGCGCCGCGGCGCCCGCGCGGGGCGCCCGGCCGGGCGATGGACGTCGGCGCCGGACGGCGCTCCCCCGAGCCACGCATCGAGGCCGTCGCCCCGGCCCGATCGGGCCATCCCGACCCCGGGCAGACCGGCGACCAGCGGGTACACGGCCACGGCGGACAGGAACGCCAGCGCCGCGGAGCCCGAGCCGACCAGGCCCTCGACGGTGAACGGTCCCCTGGTCGGGCTGAGCAGCAGGTGCACGCTGGACGCGCAGAAGCCGGCGATGCCCAGCGCCGCGGCATGGAACATCCGTAGGTGCGGCGGGCGGATCGGGTCGGCGCGGCCGGCCAGCCAGCACAGCGGCAGGCCGATCACCGTCGGGTAGAACGGCGGCAGCAGCACGGCGACGGCCACCGTCCAGGTGGCGAGCAGGTCATGCCGGGCGGCCGGGGAGACGGTGAGGTCGGCCCCCAGCCGCCCGGCCACGACCACCGCGAACCCCCCGAGGGCGACGAACGCGGCGAACGCGAGCACGTCGACCCAGCGTGGCCGCAGCCCGGCGATCGCGACGCCGACCAGCGTGGCCCAGCACAGCGTGACCCCCACGACCCGGCGCACGACCGTCCGCGGTGCGCGCCACAGCATCCAGCCCCGCCCGACCAGCTGCGGTAGCACCCGACCTGGCCGGGGCGGTCGGTCCCCACCGACCCGCCACCGGCGGCTCCGGTCGGTTCGCGGGCCGCCGTTCCCAGCGCTCCCGCTCCGGGAGCCGCCGACCTCAGCGCCGAGAAGGCCAGCGCCGAGAAGGTCAGCGCCGGGAAGGTCAGCGCCGGGAAGGTCAAGGCCGGCCATGCGCAGCGCCGGCGGACAGGCGGCAGAGGGGCGGGGCTGCGCCCGCGGGGTGCGCACCCGCAGCCGTCGCCACACCCGGCGGGCGCCGCCCAGCAGTACGCAACTCGGGCGACGTGGCAGTCGTAGGCGTAACGGCATTGGCGGATGGCCTTCCTCGTTCTCGTCCGCGGCCGTGGTCGGCCGGAACCGCCCGGTGAATCCAACCTCGTCGTTGCTACTCACAGTGAATCGTTGAGAACGAAGAGTACGAAGACGTTCGCGTCATTCGCAACCGTCGCAATGGCGCGGCTAACTGCTCCGCGGCGGCGGCCGGCCGCATTCTCCCGCCGCGACGGGCCCCGAACTCGTTCCGGAAATGGCATCTGACCTGCGACGACGAATGGGGCGACGAAAGGGCCCGCGCCGTGGCCCACCGGCCGTCGTCCACGCCACGACGCCCGCGGAGAGACCACACACGACACGCCCGGGAAACGGCATGGCTCCGCGTCTGGGACCAGAGTCGGCCGAGCCGCGGACCAGCCGAGGACCAGTTCCTCAGGTGGTGCGGGCGACCGCCTCGACCATCGCACCGGTCAGGGTGGCAACGTCCGCCGGCGACGTGATGAACGGCGGCATCGTGTAGACCAGCCGGCCGAAGGGCCGCACCCAGACGCCGAGCTCCACCAGCAACGGCTGGATCACCGCCATATCGACCGGTTCCCGCGTCTCGATCACGCCGATGGCGCCGAGCACCCGCACGTCGGCCACTCCCGCCAGCTCTGCCGCCGGGGCGAGGCCCGCGGTGAGCCCCGCGGAGATCTCGGTGACCCGCGCCCGCCACGGCGAGGACAGCAGCAGCTCGACGCTGGCGTTCGCGACGGCGCTCGCCAGCGGGTTGCCCATGAACGTCGGGCCGTGCATGAACGCCCCGGCGGGCGAGTCGGACACGCCGGCGGCTACCTCGTCGGTGCACAGCGTTGCGGCCATCGACATGTAACCGCCGGTCAGCGCCTTGCCCAGACACATGATGTCGGGGCTGATCCCGGCGTGGTCGCAGCCGAACAGCTCCCCCGACCGGCCGAAGCCCACGGCGATCTCGTCGGCGATGAGCAGCACCCCATGGTGATCGCACAGTTCACGCACCCGGGCGAGCCAGCCGGGTGCGTAGAAACGCATGGCCCCGGTGCCCTGCACCACCGGTTCGAGGATGACCGCGGCGAGCTCGTGGGCGTGCCGGGCGAGCAGCCGCTCGAACTCGGCAACGTCGGCGTCCTCGCACGGCTCGTCGTAGGCGCGCCTCGGCGCCGGGGCGAACAGGTGGCGCGGCAGGAGCTGGCTGAACAGGTGGTGCATCCCGGCGTCCGGGTCGCAGACGGACATCGCGCCGGAGGTGTCGCCGTGGTAGCCACGACGGATGGTCAGCAGCCGGGTCCGCTCGGGCCGACCCCGGCCGGTCCAGTACTGCAAAGCCATCTTGATGGCCACCTCGACGGCGACGGATCCCGAGTCGCAGAGGAACACCCGGCGCAGCGGCTCGGGGGTGATCGCCACCAGCGTCTCGGCGAGGCGCACCGCCGGCTCGTGGGTCAGGCCGCCGAACATCACGTGCGACATCGACCCGAGCTGGGTGCGCACGGCCTCGTCGAGCACGGGGTGCCGGTAACCGTGGATGGCCGCCCACCACGACGACATCCCGTCGATCAGCTCGCGGCCGTCGGTCAGCGTGAGGCGCACCCCCGCGGCGGACGACACGGCGAACAGCGGCCCGGTGTGCGACGCCGCGGCGTAGGGGTGCCAGACGGCCCGGCGGTCCCGGGCCACGAGATCGGAGGAGGGCTTCACCCCTCCTACTCTGGTGCATCGGCGACGCGGGCGGCCTTCCCGGGCGATGCGTGCGCGACGCACGTCACGCCACACCGGGCCCCAACCGCCGGGCCTACCGGCCCCCCACCAGCCGCGACGTCCACCAGCCGTGCCCGACGGCGACGCCACCCGGCGCACCGGGCAGGATGGGCGGCGTGGTCATCCCGATTCACGACATCAACCCGCTGAGCCGGCGGCCGATCGTCACCTGGCTGCTGATCGCCGCGAACGTAGTGATCTTCATCTTCTTCGAGCCTGTGGTGAGCTCGGTCGCCGGAATCGGGACCTCGACCCCACAGAACGTCTGCGAGCAGCAACGGTTCTTCCAGGAGTGGGGCGCGATACCCCGGGAGCTGGTGCACAACGCCCAGCTCTCCGCCGCCTACTCCGGCCACATCGGCGTCGACGCCGCCGGCAACCCCGGATGCATCGTGCAGACGCCGCCGAGCTTCGACAAGATTCCGGTTCTCTCGGTACTGACCGCAATGTTCCTGCATGGAAGCTGGCTTCACCTCATCGGTAACATGCTGTTTCTCGGAGTCTTCGGCAACAACATCGAAGATCGCATGGGTAGGCTGTTCTACCTGCTGTTCTACCTGGTCTGCGGGTACGCCGCGACCTACGGCTTCGCACTGTTCGAAAGCGGGTCGTCGAGCACCCTGATCGGCGCCTCAGGTGCCGTCGCCGGGGTGCTTGGCGCCTATCTCGTCCTGTTCCCCAGAGCTCGTGTCATCGGCCTGGTATCGGTGCTGTTCTTTCTGCCGTTCTGGTTGCCGGCCTGGATCGTCCTCGGTTTCTGGTTCGCGCTGCAGTACGTGTACTTCACGGGATTCGGCGTCGCCGACGGGGGCGCGGTCGCCTATGGTGCGCACGTCGTCGGCTTCATAGTCGGGGCGCTGCTCGTCGCGCCGTTCATCCGTCAGCTACGCGCGGCCGGACCGGGCACGCCGCCCCGGGTGCCGCAGCACCGGTGGATCCGCGGAACCGGAGCCTCCGCCGCCGCCCGGCATCGCCGGAGCTACTGATTTTCTTTGAAGTGGGGTGGCCTGGTTCCGCGGGGCCGTTGGTGTTGATCGGCCCCGCGTTTTCCGGACACATTCTATCAGTCGGTTTTAGGCCGCATCATTACGGTTCAGGAATTCGTTGTGGACTTCTTGCGGTGTTCTGTAGCCGAGCCCGGAGTGGAGTCGGCGGGTGTTATAGTGGAACTCGATGTACCGGGTGATGTCTCGGCGCGCGTGTTCGCGAGTGGGGTAGGAGGTGCGGTGGACACGTTCGTTCTTCAGGGCGGCGAAAAACGACTCCGCCATTGCGTTATCGTAACATATTCCGGTCCGTCCGACCGAGTGCCGGAGGCCGAGCGTGACAAGGGTCCTCGCGAACTCCTCCGAGGTGTAGTTACTCCAATGCCACTAAGATAAGATCGGAATCTTGATCGCAAGTTTCGGAACAAAGATCACGCCTCCTCCCGGCGTCAGCTTGGTCGGGAACGTGTGCCG
>NZ_LJPA01000073.1:0-7120 GCF_001414035.1 Frankia sp. ACN1ag
GAGGATGGCCTGGGCTTCGATGGGGTCGCCGAGGGTGGTGCCGGTGCCGTGGGCCTCGACGGCGTCGACGTCGGCGGGGGTGAGGCCGGCGGCGGTCAGCGCCGCGCGGATGACCCGCTGCTGGGACGGCCCGTTCGGCGCCGTCAACTGGCTGGACGTTCCGTCGGAGTTCACGGCGCTGCCGCGGATCACCGCGTGGATGCGGTGGCCGAGCCGCTGGGCGTCGGACAGCCGTTCCAGCACGAGCAGGCCGACGCCTTCGGCCCAGGCGGTGCCGTCGGCGGCGGCGGCGAACGGCTTGCACCGCCCGTCCGGGGCCAGCCCGCGCTGGCGGGAGAACTCNNNGAACATGCCCGGCGNNGNCATGACGGTGACNCCGCCCGCCAGGGCCAGGGTGCATTCCCCGCCGCGCAGCGCCTGGGCGGCGAGGTGGATCGAGACCAGCGACGACGAGCAGGCGGTGTCCACCGTCACCGCCGGGCCCTCCAACCCCAGCGCGTAGGCGACCCGGCCCGACGCGACGGAGGTCGTGCTGCCGGTGAGCACGTACCCGTCGACCCGCTCGGGGGTCGGCTGGTGCAGCCGCGGGGTGTACTCCTGGGCGATCACCCCGGCGAACACCCCGGTCGCGGAGCCGCGCAGCGAGATNGGGTCGATCCCGGCCCGCTCCGCGGCCTCCCAGGCGGTCTCCAGCAGCAGGCGCTGCTGCGGGTCGGTGGCGAGGGCCTCCCGCGGGGAGATCCCGAAGAAGGCGGCGTCGAACTCCGGGGCGTCGTGGAGGAACCCGCCCGAGCGGGCATAGGTCCGCCCGGGCTGGTCGGGGTCGGCGTCGTAGAGCCCGTCGACGTCCCACCCGCGGTTCGTCGGGAACGGGCCGGTGACGTCAAGTCCCTCGTCGACGACGCGCCACAGGTCCTCCGGCGAGCTCACCCCGCCCGGGAAGCGGCAGCTCATCCCGACGATCGCGATCGGCTCGCGGCGGGCCGCCTCCTGCTCGCGTAGCTGCTGGCGGGTCTGGTGCAGATCGGCGGCGACCCGGTTGAGGTAGTCGCGGAGCTTCGCTTCGTTCGCCATGTGCGGTATCAGCCTTCTCGATGCGCGGAGTCGGGGCGGACCGGAGAGCACGTGCTGCCGGGCGCGGTGCGGGGGGCGCCGACGGCGCGCGGCCGGCGGGGGCTGGGCGGGTCAGGAAATGCCGAGCTCTCGGTCGATGAAGTCGAAGATCTCGTCGTCGGTGGCGCCGGAGATCTGCTCGGTCAGCCGGGTCGCGTCGGCCTCGTCGTCGTCCGCCGCGGTGCCGGTCGGCTGTGCGGCGGCCGGCATCGCGGCCAGCAGCGCCCGCAGCCGGGCCACCGCGTCGGCGCCCTGGGGCGTCGACGCCGCCGGGCCGGTCAGCGCCGCCTCCAGCCGGGAGATCTCGGCGTCGAGGTCGACGGGTGCGGGCCGCTCGTCCGAGGGCCGCCCGCCCAGGAGACGCCTGTCTGCAGACAGGGTGTCCCGCAGGTGGGCGGCCAGGATGGCCGGCGTCGGGTGGTCGAACAGCAGCGTTGTCGGCAGGTGCACGCCGGTCTCCCGGGCGAGCCGGTTGCGCAGCTCGATCGCGCTCAGCGAGTCGAAGGCGGACTCCAGGAAGCCGCGATCTGGCCGGATCGCCGCCGCCGAGGCGTGGCCGAGGATCTCGGCCGCGGTGGTCCGGACCAGGGTGAGCAGCGCCCGGCGCTGCTCGTCGGGGCCCTGCCCGCGCAGCCGCTCGACGAGGGCCGCCGCCCGGTCCGCCGCCGGTGTGCCCGCCGCGCCGGCCGGGGTCGCCGCACCGGCCGCGCCGGCGCCCACGGCCCCACCCGCGCCGGCGGTGGAACGCTGCGACGGCACGTGGACCAGCCCGCGCAGCAGCCCGCCGCCAGCCGGGCGGGCGGCGCCGGCCGGGTCCAGCCGCGCCGGGATCAGCAGCGGTTGCGCGCCGGCGGCCGTCCCCGCCCCGGCCGCCCCCGCTCCGTCGAGGGCCAGGTCGAACAGGGCGAGCCCCTGCGCGGTGGACATCGGCGCGATGCCGGTGCGCGCCAGCCGCGCCAGGTCGGCCGGGGCGAGCTGCCCCGCCATCCCCCCGGCCTGCGCCCAGTGGCCCCAGGCCAGCGACACGGCCGGCAGCCCCGCCGCGCGCCGGTGGTGGGCCAGGGCGTCCTCGAACGCGTTCGCCGCGGCGTAGTTGCCCTGCCCGCCGTTGCCGAGCAGCCCGGCGACCGAGGAGAACAGTACGAACGCGGCCAGGTCCAGCCCGGCGGTGGCCCGGTGCAGCAGCCAGGCCCCGTCCACCTTGGGACGCAGCACCCGGTCCAGCGTCGGGTCGTCGAGTGACGTCACCACCCCGTCGGCGAGTACCCCGGCGGTGTGCACGACGGCGGTGAGCGGATGGTCGGTCGGCACCGCCGCGACCAGCCGGCGCACATCGTCGGGGTCGGCGACATCGGCGGCGACGACCGTGGCCGTCGCACCCGCCTCGGCGAGCGCGGCCCGCACGGCCTCGGCGCCCGGGGTGGCCGGGCCGCCGCGGCTGGCCAGGAGCAGGTGCCGCACACCGTGGTGGGTGACCAGCCGGCGGGCGACGAGCGCGGCGAGCGCCCCGGTGCCGGTGATCAGCACCGTTCCCGCCGGGTCGAGCGGCGCGGGCAGCGTCAGCACCAGCTTGCCGGTGTGCCGGGCCAGGCTGAGTTGGCGCAGCGCCTGCGGCGCGTGCCGGACGTCCCAGCTTGTCGTCGGCAGTGGGCGCAGGGCCCCCCGGGTGAACAGGTCCGCGAGGTCGGCGAGCATCTCGCCGATGCGGGCCGGGTCGACCTCGAACAGGTCGAACGCCTGGTAGGAACCGCCGTCGAGGTCCGCGGCGACGGCCGCCGGGTCCCGCAGGTCGGTCTTGCCCATCTCGACGAACCGCCCGCCCGGCGCCAGCAGCCGCAGCGAGGCGTCGGTGAACGGCCCGGCCAGCGAGTTGAGCACGGCGTCGACCCCGCGGCCGCCGGTCGCGGCGCGGATGGCGTCGGCGAAGTCGAGGGTGCGCGACGAGGCGATGTGGGTGTCGTCGAGCCCCTGCCCGCGTAGCACCGGCCACTTCGCCGGGCTTGCCGTGCCGAACACCTCGACGCCCCAGTGCCGGGCGAGCTGCACCGCCGCCTGGCCCACCCCGCCGGTGGCGGCGTGCACCAGCAGCGACTCGCCGCGGCGCAGCCGGGCCAGATCGGCCAGGCCGTGGTAGGCGGTGAGGAAGGCGACGGGGACGCCGGCGGCCTGGCTGAACGACCAGCCCGGCGGGATCGCCGTCAGCAGCCGGCGGTCCGTGACCGCGAGCGGGCCGAGGGTGCCCTGGACCAGGCCCATCACCCGATCTCCGGGCGCCAGGTCCGACACCTGCGCGCCGACCTCGACCACGACGCCGGCGCCCTCCGCGCCGATGCGCGCCCCGCCGGGATACATCCCCAGGCCGATCAGCACGTCCCGGAAGTTCAGCCCGGCGGCGCGCAGCGCGAGGCGGACCTCCCCCGGCGCCAGCGGCCGGTGCGCCGCCGGCTCGGCCAGCAGGGCGAGGTTGTCCAGCGAGCCGGCGGCGGTCACGTCGAGCCGCCAGGCGTCGGTGCCGGCCGGGGGGAGCAGCGCCGGCTGCGTGCCGAGCGGGGCCAGCAGCGGCACGCGGATCTCCCCGTCGCGCACCGCGAGCTCGCTGTGCTCGGCGGGCCGCGCGGCGAGCAGGGTGAGCGCGGCGCGGACGGCCTCCCGTGAGGAGTCGCGGCCGTCGACGTCGAGCAGCGCCACCCGGTCGGGGTTCTCCGTCCGCGCGCTGCGGACGAGCCCCCAGAGGCCGGCCGCGGCGAGGTCGGCGACATCCTCCCCGGGGCCCGTCGCCACGGCCCGCTCGGTGAGGATCACGAGACGGGATCCGGTGAACCGCTCGTCGCGCAGCCAGTCCTGCAGCAGGTGCAGGGCCGCCCGGACCGTGGCGTGCGCCGCCGGGACCGGATCGGCCTCCCCGGCCGCTGCCGCGCCGGCAGGGGTTGAGCCGGCAGGGGTTGAGCCGGCTGGTGCCGACTCGACCGCGGTCGGTCGGTGGATGACCAGGGCGGGCGCCTGGCCGTCGGCGCCGATCGCCGCCCGCAGCGCGGCCAGGTCCGGCAGGAGACGCAGGTCCGCCGGCTCGGGCGGCGCCGCGGTCGGGCCGCGGTCGGGAGCCGCCAGGTCGACGGGTCGCCGCGCCCCGATCACCACCCAGCCGCCGGCGCGGTCGTCGCCGTCGCCGTCGCCGGGGGTGCGGTTCGCGTCGGCGGCAGGGTCGGCCGGGGGCACCGCCTGCCAGTCGAGCCGGAACATCGCGTCGCCCCCGCCGCGGCCGGCGACCGCCCGGCCGGCGTCGGCCAACACCTGCGCGGCCACTGGGCGCAGGGTCAGCCCGCCGATCGTCACCACCGGCTCTCCGGCCGCGTCGGCGACGGCCAGCCGCGCCGTGTCCGGGCCGGTCGGGGAGACCCGTACCCGAAGCGACGCGGCACCGCGCGCGGCGAGCGTCACGTCCTGCCAGGTGAACGGCAGTCGGATGCGGCCCGGGTCGTCGTCGGCCGACCGGTCGCCCTCGCCGGCGGCCTCGGCGCCGGGCAGCAGCCCGACGACGGCGTGCAGCGCCGCGTCCAGCAGGGCGGGATGCACCTCGAACCGATCCCGCCCACCGGCCGCGTCCGGCAGCGTGACCTCGGCGAGCACGTCGTCCCCGTGGCGCCAGGCCGCCCGCAGGCCGCGGAAGGCCGGTCCGTACTGGTATCCGCCGCCGGCCAGCCGCGGGTACAGGCCCGAGACGTCGAGCGCGACCGCGTCCGGCGGCGGCCATGCCCCGCCCCGGTCGCCCGCCGCGGCGCCCACGGCCGGTTCGGCGCTGTCCTGCGCCGTCGCCCCGTCACCCGTGGTGCCGCCGCTGTCCGCCGCGGCGCCGTCGTCCGCGCGCAGGAAGCCGGTGGCGTGTCGCTGCCACGGGCCCGGGGGGTCGGTCTGGTCGGCGACCGGACGGGCGTGGATCGTGACCGCCCGGCGCTCGACCCCCTCGGGCGCGCCGCCGCTGGCCGGATCGGCCGGATCGACCAGGACCTGGACGTCGAGCGCCCCGGATGCGGACAGGGCCAGCGGGGCGGTGAGCGCGAGCTCCTCCACCCGGCGGGCGCCGCAGTGGCGGGCCGCGGTCAGTGCGAGGTCCAGCAGCGCGGTTCCCGGCAGCAGCACCGTGTCGCGCACGGCGTGGTCACCCAGCCAGGGCAGCGCGGCCGGGTCCAGCCGGCCGGTCAGCGCCAGGCCACCGTCGGCCAGTTCGACCGCGCCGGTCAACACCGGGTGCTCCGGGCCGACCCCGCCCGTCTCGAGGCCCGGGCGGCCCGACGTCCCGGTCGGGGCGTCCAGCCAGTAGCGCTGTCGTTGGAAGGGGTAGGTGGGCAGGTCCGTGTGGCGCGGCCGGCGGCCGGTGAACGCCGCCGACCAGTCGACGGCGACCCCGTCGACGTGCAGCCGGGCCAGCGCGGTGGTGAACGAGCGGACCTCCGGGCGGTTCGCGCGCAGCAGCGCGACGACCCTCGGCGCCGGGCCGGCGGCCGCATCCGGGGTCGGCGCCGCGTCGACGACGGACTGCTCCGCGACGGACTGTTCCGCGAGGGCCTGTTCCGCCAGGGCGGAGAGCACCGCGTCCGGGCCCAGCTCCACGTAGGTGGTGACGCCCAGGTCGGCCAGCGTGCGGATCCCGTCGTGGAAGCGGACCGTCCCCCGCAGGTGGCGCACCCAGTAGTCGGGATCGGTCAGCTCGGCGTCGGTCGCTACCCGTCCCGTGACGTTCGAGATGATGGGGATCGTCGGCGGGCGCAGCGTCACCCCGGCGACGACCTCGCGGTACTCGGCGAGGACCGGGTCCAGGTGGCCGGAGTGGAACGCGTGGCTGACCCGCAGGCCGCGCACCCGGTGGCCGGCCTCGCGCCAGCGCCGCCCGATCTCCTCGACGGCGTCACGATCGCCGGAGACGACCACCGAGCGTGGCCCGTTGACCGCCGCGACGCCGATGGTCCCGGCCGCGCCGGCGAACAGCCGGCCGATCTCCTCCTCGGTGCCCTCCAACGCGGCCATCGCGCCGGTCGCGGGCACGCTCTGCATGAGCCGGCCCCGCGCGGCGACCAGCGTGGCCGCGTCCGGCAGGGACAGCACGCCGGCGAGGTGGGCGGCGGTCAGCTCGCCGACGGAGTGGCCGATGAGGTGGTCAGGCCGCAGCCCGTAGGACTCCGCCAGCCGGTACAGCGCGACCTCGAGGGCGAACAGCGCAGGCTGGGTGAAGGCGGTGGCGTCCAGCTCGTCGGCCGCCGCCGACCCGGGCTCGGCGAACATGAGCTCGCGCACGGACCGGCCGACCGCGCCGTCGAGATGCGCGGTGACCTCGTCGAGCGCGGCGGCGAAGACGTGCGACGCGGCGTACAGCTCCCGCCCCGCGCCGGCGCGCTGGCTGCCCTGCCCGGTGAACAGCAGCGCCGTGCGGCCCGCCGGCCCGGCGACGCCGGAGACGACGTGTGCCGCCGTGTCCCCGGCGGCGAGCGCCAGCAGTCCGGCGCGGTGCTGCTCCGGGCCGTCGCCGACGACGACGGCCCGGTGCGCGAGCAGGGTCCGGGTGGTGGCCAGGGCGTGGCCGACGTCCGCCGCCGAGGGGCCGCCCGGCTCCCCGGCCGAGGCGGCGACGTGCTCGGCGAGCTGCGCCGCCCGCGCCCGCAGCGCCGACTCCGAGTGCGCGGAGAGCACCCAGGGCAGTGCGTCGGGACCGGGGCCAGCGCTGGCGGTCTCGGCTGGTTCGCCGTCAGCTGGTTGGCCGTCGGTTGGTTGGCCGTCGGCCGATCCGGCGTCGGCCGGTCGCCCGTCGGCTGGTGGACCGGAGTCGGGCTCGGCGGCGTCCTCGGGGGCCTGTTCGAGGATGAGGTGGGCGTTGGTGCCGCTGATGCCGAAGGCGGAGACGGCGGCGCGCCGGGGTCGGTCGGGGGTGGTGGGCCAGTCGGCGGGTTCGGTGAGCAGGGTGACGGTGCCGGGGGACCAGTCGACGTGGGGGGTGGGCGCGTCCACGTGCAGCGTC
>NZ_LJPA01000074.1:0-4555 GCF_001414035.1 Frankia sp. ACN1ag
CATCTCTACCTGACGAGTCAGACATCAATACCGGAGGCGGCGTAAAGCTGATATAGTCCAACTATCGCGTGTCCGTGAAACGGGCAGCACCTCACGGGGTGTGGCGGGCGACCATCACGGACAGCGGGCATCACTACCTGGAGCACGGAGATTTCCCGCCGCCTGGCCAGACACCTGCCCCTCGTCCACCACGGCCCGAGCCCGCCGAGACGAAACCGGCTCCCAAGCCGCAGGCCAAGGCCCGGCCGTCAGTGCGGAAGCCGCCAAAGCAGTCGGTGACCGAGCAGCTGGTGGCAGCAGTAATCGCGGCCGGCGGCGTCTTGACCATCGACCGCCAGGAGGACAAGACCGACTACGAGGCCCGGGTCAAGGCGGCGAACCGCCTGAACAAGGTGCCTGCAGGCAAGCAGCTCGTCCACAGGCGGACTGGCCCGTCGTGGCGCACGTGGGAGATCTGGCTTGAGGACCTTCCTGCCTGGCGGACGGCCGTGTTGGAGCCGATCCACGCGCCGGCCACGCTGCACAAACCGCATCCAGTAGTAGTGACGCTCCGCGACGGCGAAAAGATCAAAAGGATCAAGGGGGTGGGGACGCGGCAGCGCGCCCTACGGCTGCTCCAAGCCCTGGCTGCCGAAGCGACCAAGCGTGGGTATCACGTCCGGGTCGCCAGGAACGCCAGTCCCACCTACAGCCGGCGTGGGGAGAAGGAGCCGGAGGCCGACCTCACCGTCACGAAGGACGGCCAGGACGTGGGCCTGGCTATCCGCCAGGAAATCGAGCGCGCGAAGCACACGGCCACCGAAGCCGAAATGGCCCACTACGGCACGCCCCGGTTCCGGTGGCCGCCGAAGTACGACGAGACGCCGACGGAGCGGCTCGCCATCCATGTCCTGGGTCGCTTTCAGCACTGGCAGTCCGAATGGTCGGATCGGACGGGGCCGCTCGAAGAACGGCTGGCGCAGATTCTGCAAGAGATCGAACTGCGGGCCGAAGCCGCCGAAGCGGATCGGCTGGCGATCGAGGCCGCGGCCCGTGAGCGCCGCCGGCAGTGGGAGGCTGCCATGGCCAGGGCCAAGCTCGATCATCGGGAGGCGTTCCGGGCGAAGGTGCTGGAGCAGCAGATGGCCGCTTGGCGCCATGCGGGGCAGCTCCGCGAGTACATCGCGGCGATGGCGGAACGGATCGGCTCGATGGACGATGCCGAGGCGAAGGCCGCTACGGAATGGCTGGCCTGGGCCACCGAACACGTGGCACGGGTCGACCCGCTCGACAGCCGACTGGCGATGCCACCGGATCCGGAGCCGAAGCCAGAGGATCTGAAGCCGTTTCTTGGGAGGTGGAGTCCGTACGGACCGGAGACTGGTTACTACAGGTAGCTGTCCGGGGTGCCACCGGCAGACCACGCCGCCCCCGGCTGAAACGTCGATTTTCTCCTGAGATGCCGCTACTGTCCCCTGCGTGCGCGAAGTGACCTACGAGAGTCATGGGACACCGCTCGAGGAGTACCAGCTCACAAAAGCGGATCATCGGGGACAGCAAGGCAGCGAGGACGCCAAACGTTGGGCCGCGGAGATCATCGCGAAGAAGGAGGCCGAGGAAGCTGCCGATCCGGTCCTGAAAGCGGGGCGGGATGAGGTCGCCCGCCGCGCCCTGGCAATGATCGCCAGCTGGCGCACGCCCGACCACGAGCTCATGCGGTGGCGGGTACGCCTGTACTGCGGGCACATCGTCGAGACCCAGCGCCATGCCGAGAACGCGTGCCCGACGGCACATGGGTCATCCTCGATGAAGTGCCCGGAGTGCGGCAGGGATCCGTCGTACATCGTCGCGTTCGAGCCCCTTGGCTTGGTGGCCGAGCCCCCGAAGCCGCAGGCACCAGCCGCGCCGTCGGCTCCAAAGCGGCGGACGCGGGCGCAGCTGGAGCGGCGACTAGCAGAGCTCGAAGCGGAGGTCAGTGAGTTGCGGCAGCAGTCGGCGCCCTCAGATTCGAAAGATCGCTAGCCGCATACTCATCGGCCGTGTACTCGCACCCGAGGCGAAGGGCAGGTGACATGCAGCCACCAGTACTGGCCGTTGTCAGCGGCCCTCCAGGAGCCGGCAAGACCACCCTCGCCCGCAGAATCGCCGAGACGGTTGGCTGCCCCGCGGTCATCCGCGACGAGATCAAACAAGGGATGGTCCTGGCCGACCCCGGCTACCAGACCGGCGGCGACGACCCGCTCAACGTGCCTGCTCTGCACGCCTTCTTCGACGTGCTGGAAACCTTGGCTCAGGCCGGCGCCACCGTCGTGGCTGAGGCCGCGTTCCAGGACCGCCTCTGGACTCCCCACCTGGCGCCCCTGACCGCCCACGCCGACGTGCGGATCATCCGTTGCGCCGTCGATGCGGCCACCGCCCACCAGCGGATCATCGATCGTGCCGGGCTCGACCCCCACCGTGCCGCGCACGGCGACCAGGACCTGCTTGACGCCATTGCCGTGGGCCGCCGTTCCCTGGACGACTTCATCGACATCCGACTGGACGTCCCGCGGCTCACCGTCGACACCAGCGACGGCTATCACCCTGGCCTCGACACCATCATCGCCTTCCTCACCAGGCCCATCCCGTGACCTCTCGCCGAGCTGTCGGACAGCGGCAATGGCCGGCTAGAAGGAGCCGAGCTCGATGATCTCCTCGCCTTCGCCTGCCGAGGGTTCGAACCGGGCGCAGAAGTCGTTCAACGCCGACTCGGTGACTGTCAGGGCGTTCGCGTCCGCGCGCCGGTTCCGTGTCGCCAGGCGTCGAAGTAGCTCGGTGCGGGGGACGGGGAAGTACAGCAGCCGCCACCGGCCGCCTGCCCCCTCCACGAGCCTCTTCCACTCCTGCCGGGCGGAACGCAGCCACAGCCCGTGGTCCAGTACGACATCCCGACCGGCCGCGATCAGGCCGACCAGACTCTCGGGCACCTCGGTGACGACCGGGCCTTCCAGGGCGAGGTAGTCCCGCTCCGGGTAGTCCACGCCGTAGCGGCCATGCTGGGCATGGAGACGCTCGTCCACGGACAGCCGGACCACTCCGGCGGGCTCCAACCGCCTCGTCGCGTAGGTGGTCTTGCCGGACCCGGTGAGCCCTACCAGCAGGTAGACCACCGGCCGGTCGATCTCCCCGCCGGCGCCGGATGTCTGATCTGGCGCTGCTGCTTTCGCTGCCCGACTCCTCCCGCACGCCGACGGATCTGGACCCCGAGACCAGCCTTCCTGATCAGTCCACGGCGACGTTGTGGGCTCGTCCGGGGTCACCTTCATGTCGGGCCTCCGTAGACCCCAACCGTCCGCATCACGGGCGACGCTGACGAGCGCGGCCTCCGATCCTGCTCGCGAGCGCGAACGCATCGTCCTTCCACGCCTATTGCCCCAGGTCATGGGCTTGCGGTCGCCGAAGCGGAATTTTCTCATCTCGGGGAATGCGCGGCGGGGTGCTGTGCGGGATCGTCGTGGTGTCCGGTCGCCGGCACCCCCCGAGCCGGTGGCCGGACGTCCGGCCCGGCCTGGTTCCGTGCGCGGTCCACCTGCGTTGGAACCGGCTGTCTCTGGCCATCATCCCATCTTGTGATCATGTGGAGGTTGAGGCATGCGTCTGCCCGATCTGGTGTCCGTGGGTGGGGAGAACATCGCCCCGACGGGCGGGATCTTTAACCGGTACCTGCACCTGCGCGGGGAGCTCGGTCTGAGCCTCCCGCAGATCAATGCGCTGGCGGACGCCTGCCAGCGGTACACCGAGGCCGTTCTTGGTGTCTTCACGGAGATGACCGTGCTCGCCGGCCAGATCCATCGTGGTCTGCGGCGGGGTCGGCCGCTGACCGTCCAGGAACAGGACGCGGTGCGCACGGCGCTCGGCCGGCGGGGTGTTCTCGCCCGTCAGGCCGAGACCTTGTACGTGGAGGCTGTGACCGAGGGCGACGCGATCCTGACCGCGGACCAGCTCGCGCTCGCCGAGAAGCTGCTGGGCGAGGAACGCGACGCTGCGTGGGAGGCGTTCGAGCGGGCCCTCGGCCGCGCCGTGGGCGTGCCGGCACGGCTGTGAACGGGCGCCGATGATGACGTCCCCGACCCCGAAGGTCGATCCGGTCGCGTTGAACACCTCGGTTCCGCATCCGGCCCGGCTCTACGACGTCTATCTGGGCGGGAAGGACAACTTCCCGGCCGACCGGGCAGCGGCAGAGCAGATCAGCACCGTGTTCCCCGCGATCGGGACGATGGCCCGGGAGAACCGGGCGTTCATGACCCGGGCGGTGCGGTTCCTCGCGGCCGAGTGTGGCGTCCGGCAGTTCTTGGACGTGGGCACCGGCATCCCTACCTCGCCGAACCTGCACGAGACGGTCCAGGCCGTGGCACCCGAGGCGCGGGTGGTCTACACGGACAATGATCCAATCGTGCTGGCGCATGCCCGCGCCCTGCTCACCAGCACCCCGCAGGGTCGCGCTGAGGTGCTGCCCGTTTCACGGACACGCGATAGTTGGACTATATCAGCTTTACGCCGCCTCCGGTATTGATGTCTGACTCGTCAGGTAGAGATG
>NZ_LJPA01000075.1:0-3953 GCF_001414035.1 Frankia sp. ACN1ag
GCCAACGCCCCCGCATCCCGCGCCTTGCGCCATTCCACGATGTGCGCCGAGTACAGCCGCTCCCGGCGCAGGATCACACCTTTCGCGCCCGGCGATGTCGCCGCCTCGTACTCTGCCAGAATCCGCGACTTGTACGCCGCGGTGAACGACCGGCGCCGCGCCCTCGCCGGTACCTCCGGGTCCGGCCCACCTTCCCGGCCACCTCCGCCAGCCACCCTGCCATCATCAACCAGNCCCGGCCCGGCTGTCAGCCCTACAGACACGAACATCCACTCCCTACCGCCCTAGTCAGTGAATACTAGACATCCACCGCCTCGGACCAGCTTGGCAGGTAGGGCGCGACCGGCGCAGTCGGTAGGCCGATACCACACTCTGACACGCGGGCAGGCAGGAAGTAGAGCGGGCGATCAGGCAAGAAGGTAGGTGGGTGGGCGGCAGCCCGCGGGACCACCACGCTGGCACCGCCAGCGGGACCGGCTCAGGCCGCGCGGACAAGAAGACCGAGCCCAGCACGGTCGGGTGCGGGACCGTCGGGGCCAACATGGCGGAGCCTCCGAGCGTGGCGCTCGGAGGCTCCATGGGGCGTGAGACGCGGTCTCAGTCCTCGGAGGTAAGCGCCACCGGTCGGTCACGATGGGCGAGGTCATCGCGGATGGCATCGCAGCGTTCGAACAGTTCGCGTNCTTCCACGCGGGCAGCGTCCCGGACCCTGCGCACGGCCCTGCCGGATCCGTACTTGCCGCCGTACATCTGCTGCGCCACGGTCGAGAAAGGGCCGGCACGGCCGAGGTCATCGGCGCGGTTGGCCACATCCATGATCTTCCCGAGAGTCGGGAACTCGTGTCCGTCGCCCCATGCCGCAGCGAAGATCGTTTCTGACATGCCCGCGAGGAACGTGACGGAGGCCAGATACCGGGCACGCTGCTCGGCTGCTTCGGGTGTGGTGGTCTCGGAAGAGGGCTTCGGGGGCCGGTAGCCGTTGCGCTGGGCAGCGGCCTGCACAGCCCACTTGCGGATCAGGGCACGGTCCGCGAGGAACATCTCTCCGTCCTTGGGCTGGTACTGCCACCGGTCTGGTTCGCGGGTGGCCACGTCGACCGAGGCCACCACGCAGGTACGAATGATCACGCCGAGTCGACGGGCGAAGATCAGTATCGCGTCCTGGGCGACGTCGTCGGACACGTCGTCGCTGCCGTAGGTCCCGCGCCCGTCCCGGGCGATCGTTGCCGAGCCGTCGGCGCGCTTGCGGGACCGGGACGCGTCGATCTTCCAGCAGTACCGGTGCGCGTGCTCGGAGAGCGCGCGGCGGTCCGCTTCGGTTACCCGCGCCATGTCTTCCACTGTGACGGCTTCACCGGCAACGGTCGAAGGAATGTCCCGCGAAAACGCAGGGGACATGAAGGCGTGCGACATGAAGGACTCCATGCGAGAGGGGGGATTTAGCGCCGCGTGCTGGGCGCAACGCGCCGATATCTAATAATCCCTCCCGCGCCCACGGAAATCAATACCTTCTGACGTCAAATTCCAGCCCTTTTTCGGTGATCCTTGGGGACGCGTTTCCGCAGGTCAGCCGCCAATTTCCGGAAAGACGGTGACAGTGAAAGGAGAAGGGAAAGTGGTGGGGCGCGTGCCGGCGTATTGCGGGACAACTTAAAGAAAGGGAAGAAGGTAAAGGGAAAATAGAATCGAACTCGACATGAGGGGGTGGTAGTCAATCCACCCAGGGACATAAACGTGAGCTGACAGCCGTTCGGCCAGGCTCGCCGCGGGGCCCGCCTCCTCCGGTCCCGACTATTTTCCAAAACTCCCGAGGGAGTCAGTCGGGCTGTTCTTGGGCGGTGCCAGCGGGCCGGTGACCTGGGCCTATGTGCCCTGGTGGGGTCGCTTCTCAAATGGGAGACCGGGATGGCTAGCGGACGGGCCCACGGTCGGGAAGGGGGTATGCCGTGAGGTTTCGGATCTTGTTGTGTGCGGCTGCCTGTCGTGGGTGGGGGGACAGCGAACGGCCTGCCCTACTGGGCAAGCCTGCTGGTCACGGCCCGGCTGGCCTCTCGCTGTGGAGGCCGCTGGCAGTGCCAGCGGCCTCTACGGGCGCCGGCGGCCGGCGCACAGGTGGTTCGCCAGGTAACGGCAATTCCTTTACACGGACTCGCCATTCCGCTCCGATCCCTACAGCGCCAGCGGGGATCGGGGTCCACGGGAGCCCGGAAAGGGCGTGCGGCTCAGCCTACGCCTCACCGGCAGGCCAGCTAGCGCTACCACAGCCCTGTGGCCCGCCGGGCAACTCTGCTCTGCCCGGACCAGCCCCCAGGGGTTCCGACCTCGGACCCGTCTACGACACCGCTGGTGGGGCAGGTCCTCCCGGAGTGCTTGACCTATGTATTGCCGGCGGCGGGACGTACGTGGCGAATACAGCGGATGCGCGCGACACCACTCGTCCAGTCAGCTTCGCCAGCCCGACGGAATGCGCGGCTTGCAGGCGCGCCGCCGAAAGCGCTCGACCCTGAGCGCGGAATTATCCGTCAAACATCGGCGGCTGCGCCTGGGCGCGGCCTGTGCTCAGCCCCCGCCCGTCGTGAGCGCGGGAACGTCGATCACCCGGACCTGCACCGTCGACGTCGTCGTCAGCCCGGGGAACGCGCCGGTCTGGCCCGCGCCCGTCCACGTCACATCCCAGCGCACCGTCGCGGTGACCGTGAACGTCCCGCCCGGCTCGTCCAGCGACCGATGCCGGTAGGTGTAGCCGCAGTCCGGCGACGCACTGTTCGGATCGGTTCCGGCCGGGAACGGCGTGCCCGACCCCGTGCAGGTGACTGTCCCGCCGTCCCCCAACGACCAGACCACCCCCACAGGCTTGGCGACCGCGGTCACCGCCACCCCACCCGCCGCCGCTGTCGCAGCGACCGGGTTCCACCCGGCCGCATCCAGCCACAGCCACGTCGGCAGCTGCACCAGCTGGTCGCGGACCGGGCTCATCGAGATCGCCGGACCCGCAAGCCCCAAATGATCCCGGGCCTGCGCTGCCAGCGCCTGCGGATCCACCGCTGGCCCCGGAGCCGGCGGGTCGGCCAGCCAGACCGGGGGCCGGTACAGCGCATCACGGACACCGTCGGTGGTGCACTGGTAGAGGTACCACGCTCCCGAGCCCTGCCCCGCCTGGGAGGCCACCACCTCCACCGACAGCCCAGCCTGTGCCACCGCCGCCCGCACGACCAAGCCCCCGCGCGCCGGCCGCCGGTAACCGACCGGCTGCACGCTCGCGGGAGGCTGGTAGTCACTACGGACGTAGGCGCACTTCGCCGTCTCCGGCGGCGTGAGATTCCGGTCGCCCGGCGCGGCACTTCTGCTCTGGCCGCCGCCCGAGGCGCCCGGCGCCGAGCGCCGCGGAGCGGCAGGAGCCGCCGGGGACGTTCTTCCGCCCGCGAACAGCTCGCAGCCCGGATGCGGGTTCTGATCGCAGTTCACCGCCCCGTAAAACCCTTGATCGTCCGGGCCTGTCGTTGCCGACGACGCCGCGATCGCGGGCGCGATCCCACCAAGACACACCGCCGCCAGGACGGCGAGGACGCCTCCGGCCCGGACTAGTAGACCGTCGCCACTAATGTTTGGGGTATAGGTGGCGGAGTTTGGTGCGGGCGTCGGCGGTGGTGAAGTGCCAGTGGACTTGGCGCTGGTCGGCGTTGACGGCTGTCTGCCAGGCGGCGAGTTCGGTGTTGAGCACGTCGAGGTCGTCGATGCGGCGGTCGAGGCATTGGCGGGTCAGTGCGGCCAGTTCGATCTCGGCGATGTTGAGCCAGGAGCCGTGTTTGGGGGTGTGGTGGATCTCGAGGCGCCCGGCGAGAGCGAACGCGACGGCGGGGTCGAAGGCCTCGTAGAGCGAGGCGATGCCGTGGGTATTGAGGTTGTCCATGACCAGCACCACCCGCTCGGCGTGGGGGTAGTCGATGGTCAGC
>NZ_LJPA01000076.1:0-3688 GCF_001414035.1 Frankia sp. ACN1ag
GTGTGCCAGTTGTTCTGCCAAGGGCATGGCTGGTTGGCTACGTTCGGAAGGGATAACCGCTGAAAGCATCTAAGCGGGAAGCCTGCTTCGAGATGAGGTCTCCCACAGGGTAGCCTGGTAAGGCCCCCGACTAGATGATCGGGTTGATAGGCCGGAGGTGGAAGTGCGGTGACGCATGGAGCTGACCGGTACTAATAGGCCGAGGGCTTGTCTTCGAAGGTGCTACGCGTCCACTGTGCGGTTCCCAGCTGTATGGCCGGTCTGGGTTACTGGTTGTATAGTTGAATAGNGTTTCGGTGGTTTTGGCGAAGGGGAAACGCCCGGTCTCATTCCGAACCCGGAAGCTAAGCTCTTCAGCGCCGATGGTACTGCATGGGGGACTGTGTGGGAGAGTAGGACGCCGCCGGACTTACACAAAGTGTGGGGTTGCCTTTTTAAGGCAACCCCACACTTGTTTTGTGCGTGGACGATCCCCGGCGTGCGGCTGAGGCCGGTTCCGGCGTTGTCCTCCGGCGGCGTTCGGCGCCAGGCCGGTCGGGGATCAGACCGGCCCGGACTCGCTGCCGGCGTGGCGGCGCCGACCGGCTGGGAGCGGCGGCGTCGGGCATACCCCGTACTGTGGACATCGCTGCGGGCATCCCGCGGATCGGCGTCCGGATCCTCGTCGAGGTCTCCTCCGACGCCGCGGCGGACCGCGCCGGGGCAGACCGGTGGGTCCATGCCCTCCTGGCAGAGCACACATCAGATCCGCGGCCGCCGACCGCGGCGCATGCGGGACGAAGGGGAACGGCCGGTCATGGCGAGGGAAGACAGAGCGAATGAGCGCGGCACATCGGTGCCGTACGCCTCCGACCGGCCCCAGCGGCGTGACCGGGAGCCCGGGCGGGACGGTACCCCTCGGCGCGGTGGCCGGTCCGGCCCGGACGGTGCGTTCGGGGGAGCACCGCGCCGTGACCATGCGGCGGGTGGCGCCGGGCGGGGTGCAGCTCCGGCCCGGTCGGCGGCGCCGCGTGCCGGTGGCACCCGGGGGCAGAGCGCTACCCGCGGCGGCTGGTCCGGCGATGCCGCCAGCGGCGCGGGCCGAGCCAGGTCCGGGCAGGTCCGGCGGCTGACCGACGCCGCCCCCGGCCGAGGCTCTCGGCCAACCGGGGCAGGCCGCCGTTGGGCCGACCGGACGGAGGGCGAGAGCGGTGGGTATGGCCGGGCCGATTCACCGGCCCGGCGGCCGCGGCCTGCCGGCGACTCCGGCGGTGGTCCGGACGGGGGTGCGCGCTTTCCGCGGACCGACCGCCCGCGAAATGACCGCCCGCAGGGTGGGCAGGGTTCGTCCGGCGGCGACCGCTTCGATCGGCGCGGGCCGGCCGGGGCGTCCTTCGGTGCCGGCCAGCCCCGTGACGACCGAACCGGCGGGGACCGTCAGGGCGGCCCCGGCTTTCGTCAGGGCGCGGGTGCCAGCGGTGGCGGGCGTGCTGGCGGGGCGGCGCGCGGCGGCGTCGGCCGTGCGGGGCAGGTCCCGGGGCGGATGACGGCGGAGTCGGCGTGGCGGGTTCGCCGCGGCCGGCCGGGTGCGGATGAGCGGACCGCCACCGGCGGCCACCGTACCGGCGCCCCGGACGCGCAGCGCCGCCCATTCCGGGAGCCGTCGCGCGACCGGAACGACCGTCGTGACGACGGTGCCCGCAGGTACGGTGCGGCCGGTACCACCGAGCGTGGCACCGACCGCGGCGCGCCCGACCGCGGCATGGCGCACGGACGCGTGCAGGCTGAGCGGCCGTCGCGTCCCGAGAGCGCTGCCGGCCGCGGCGGGTGGCAGCGGGCCGAGTCCGGCCAGGGACAGGGACGCGGAGGGCCCGCTGCCCGGCCGTGGACCGCCGGGCAGCGGCCGTCCACCGGAACCCGAACGCCGTCCGAACGGCCACGGGTCGCCGGTGGCGAGCGGCCGCCCCGCCAAGGCCAGGACCAGCGTCCCCGCCAGGACCAGCGAGATGGCCGGGAGCAGCGGCCGTGGGAGCGCGGCCGGGAGCGTGTGGCACCGGACCGTGATCCGTCGGCGCGTGACGGCCGATCCGACAGGTGGTCGTCCAACCGTCCGGCGAACACGCGGCCCGCTGGCTCCACGGCCGGCGACGATCGTAACGATCGTCGTGACGCACCCGCCGCGCCCCGACCGGCCGCGGCGGACGGCGCCGAGCGGCGCGAGTACCGCGAGCAGCGGTCATGGCGCGACGGGGCTGGCTCCGGCGTCCCCGATGCAGGTACTCGAGGCTCGGGCGCAGGTACTCGAGGCGCTGGCGCCGGCCCTCGGGGCGCGGGTGCTCGGGACGCGGGTGGCCGTGGGGAACGCGCCGGTGCACCGGGCGCGCGGGGTAACGGCGCCCCCCGAGGCGCCGCGGCGCGCGGGGCGAGCCAGGGGCGCGGGGCCCCGCAGGGACGCGGTGGGCGACCAGGTGGACCTGGCCGTCCCGACGATCGGCGGGGGGACCGTCCGGATCGGTCGGCCCGGCCGGATCGCACCGATGTCGGCAGCCGGCGGCCCCGGGTGCAGACCCCGCCGCTGCCGGACGAGGCCCGCGCGGACATGCTCGACCACGACGTCCGCCGCTCGCTGCGGGGGCTGCCGACGAATCTGGCGGACACGATCGCCCGGCATCTCGTCGCGACCGCGCTCCTGCTCGACGACGATCCGGCCGCGGCCCTCGCCCATGCGCGGGCCGCCGCCGACCGGGTGCCCCGCCTTCCCGCCGTGCGTGAGGCGGTCGGCATCGCGGCCTACCACGCCGGCGAGTACGCCACGGCGCTCGTCGAGCTGCGGGCCGCCCGGCGGATGGACGGTTCGGGCCACAACCTGCCGCTGATGGCGGACAGCGAGCGCGGCCTCGGTCGGCCCGAGCGGGCCATCGCCTACCTGCGCGATCCGCAGGCCGACGAACTGGACCCGGCGGCCCGCGCCGAGATGCTGATCGTGATCTCCGGGGCGCGCCGGGACCTGGGCCAGCCGGAGGCCGCCGTCGTGCTGCTGCGCGACCTCGCCACCGCGAAGGGCGCGCCGGCGCCGTGGGCTCCGCGGCTCTGGTACGCCTACGCCGAGGCGCTGCTGGCCGCCGGCCGTCCCGAGGAAGCGGCCCGGTGGTTCACCTCCGCCGCGGCCGTCGACGACGGCGAGACGGACGCGGCCGCTCGCGCTTACGAGATCGTCACCGGCCAGCCGATGCCCGAGGACGAGGACGTCGAGTCCGAGGCGGACGTCGAGTCCGAGGCGGTGAACGCCGTCGAGCTGCTGGGCGGCGGGCAGGCAGCCACGGATCAGGAGGCCGCAGCCGGCGTCACCGGTTCTGGCGATTCCTCGGCAGCGGGCGCCACCGATTCGGTCGACATCACGGATGCCGATCCGGATTTCGGGGGCTCCGCCATCGAGGAGCCGAACGTCGTTGATGCGCCGGATGCCACGAGCGCAGGAGATCTGGCTGACTCGGGCGATCTGGCGGATGCGGGGGATCTGGCCGACTCGGGGGACGTCACCGCAGCGGTGGTGAATCCGGCGGATTCGGCGGAAGCGGATTCGGGGGAAGCAGCGGAGCGGTCACACGATCCGTCCTAGAAGATCACTGAAAATCTTGCGGGGTGCTGGTGGGGGTGGATGGCCGTGGTTTAAGGGGGTGCGGCGGTCAGGGTCCAGCCGTTGGTGCTG
>NZ_LJPA01000077.1:0-3409 GCF_001414035.1 Frankia sp. ACN1ag
GTTTTGACGGTGCCACCGAGGTCCTCCTGGCTGATGGCACCCGTAAGCGCATTGAGGAGGTGAAGGTCGGTGACCGGGTCCTGGCCACCGACCCGACGACCGGGCGTACCGAGGTTCACACCGTCACCGCGGTCATCGTCGGCCATGGCCTGAAGCATCTTGTCGATGTCACCGTGGCCACGGCGGATGGTCCACGAACCCTCACTGCGACCGATCATCATCCGTTCTGGGATGATGCCCACCACGGCTGGGTCGACGCCGACCAGCTCACCTCCGCCGACCGGCTGCGCACTCCCACCGGCGCCGACGTCCCTGTCACCGCCACCCACGACCGCGACCAGACCCGGACCGTCTACAACCTCACCGTCGACACCCTCCACACCTACTACGTCCTCGCCGGCACCACACCAGTCCTCGTCCACAACAGCGGCGGAAACGCCTCAATCGATGACAACCGACTGGCCCACGTCGAGTACCGGCACGGTCCGGGAGCTCGCGATCTAGCCATACGAGACGGCAGCCCCAACCTGCCTGGAGAGTTCAACGAGGATTTCATCTGGAACAGCGAGGATCAGCAGGTTCTCGGCGAAAATCTCCGGCGAGGCGTCGACAACTCGCCCGAGCTACCTAATCCCAACGGTCCTGGCCACCTACACCAGTATAACTTTGGACGCACGATTGGTATCAACGGTGCTGGAAACGAGACCAACGTTGCAGAAATCGTTGTGCGTGACGGAAGAATATGGACCGCTTATCCGAAATAGCGATCAAGCGTCCAGAAAGGGTTCCTTTTGTGACGNAGCGCATCTTCACCTGGACCAAGGTAATACATGGCTGGGCATCTTTTGAGCTGGCGAGCGAGGGTGTCGCTGCATATCGCACGACAGTCGGTGACTCGACGGACGTGTTCAGGGTACTTCTCGTCTCCATACTGGGAGTCCTGAACGGCGAGGAGCGCCAGGAGTGTTCCTTTGACAACGAGCCTGGCGAGATCCGGCTGGTTCTCGAATCGAGCCAACCTCTTCTGAACATACGAATAGAGAGGCACGATGAATGGGGTAAAGGCGCAGGCAAAGTTCAGTGGTCAGCCAGGAATATCGACGCCAGAGCGTTTGCGGCCGACGTCTTGATGTCCACTGTCGACCTGATGGAGAAGGCAGGGGTCAAACATTTTCAAGAGCTTTGGCCGGCCTACCCTTACCCGCAGGCCGAGGTCGACCAGGTTAAGCGAGTACTGGCCGTCTCCTGACGGGGGCCTGCGACTGTAAGGGCGTGTCTCACGTGGGCTGTCGGGATCTTGCCGGATGATGTGAAGCGCGAACGACCGCCCTGAAAGATCAAGAACGGACTGGGGAAAAGTGCAAAACCAGGGTCACTTGACGGACGAGGATTTTCGGGCGCTCGAGGACTTCGCCGAGCGTATCCGCGGAGAACTTCGGCTTGCCGGTCTACCGATCATTCACAAGGAAGGCGAAATAGTGGCCGGAGTCGAGGTTGCGAGCTCTTCGACGAGTTCAACTCCTTCCCAGAATCTCCTTGGAGCGGCGGATGAGCCACGCATTTCCACGCCTGGCGAAGTGGCAGATCGTCACCGCGGTCGTGATCGGCCACATGCCATACGGACTTAGGGCCCGAGTACCCTCCGGAGAGATCGGAGTCGTCGACCGGGTACTGATCAGCGATCTACCCATCGGTCTCTCCGAGTGGCCTGTTCTGGGCGATCAACTGACTTTGGTCTCGGGTGGGTATACCTCAGGTGGACAGTTGCGCCTCAGCGCCCGTACCTCCGACCTCGAGCTCGCAAGGACTCGATCCAGACACAAACCTGGGTAAGCGGAGGCTCCATGCGACGAGATCTGGGGAACCACTGAGCGAAGCGGCTGGTATTACAGTCTCAGTGACCGCAGCGGCACCCCGGGCCGGATCGAGACCTGAAGAGCCCCAACGAAGGGGGAAGTTCGACCCGGGAGAGGTCGGGACCTCGACCAAGGTTCGAGAGGGAGGCGGTGTATGGAGGACCGAGCGATAGTTCGGCCGGAAGACGTACACGGGCGGGCGGGTCTTGTCAGCTACCTGGAACACCTCGTCGCCGAAATTGAGACAGGGAAGATCGTGACGGAGAATCCCAGGACTCACATGTACATCGAGGCGGCATCAGCTTGGACCGACGGCCTGGATCTATGGCTCGAAGGTAAGGGCATCGGCCTATCTGAAAATCCGACCTGGCAGATAGTTGCCATGATATTCACCGCCGCCGTCTACTGCGAATAGCACGTCTGCCATTGACTCCCTGCGTAGGCCCGAGAGCGTTCCGTGTCGTGAGGTCGCGGGTGGCGGTGTCGCGGGTGGACACGGTGTGGCGGGGGGCGGGCCGGGGTCGTGGAAGCGGGGCCGGTCGGCGTGGACTCCCGGCCCCGTCACCTATGCGGGATTCTCGGCGTCGACGATCCTGGTCGCCTGTGCGTCGGTCAGGTTGTAGTGCAGGAAGTCGCGGAGGAAGGTCCTGGTCTCCTGAAGGATGTTCAGCCCGGAGAACTCCGCGGAATGCAGCGTCTTCGCCGCCCACCGGATCTGGAGGGCCTCCTCGATGCCGTACCGGTCCCAGTGCCAGCCGCCGGTCGGATTGATGTAGGCGCGGTTGTTGCGGACCGCCGGCTGGTTCTTCCAGAACGGATCCGTGGTCAGTTTCGCCAGCGTCTGCTGGCCGGTGTCGTTGCCGGTGAACGCACTGCTGGCGAGGATGATCACATCTGGATTCCAGCTGGCGACGGCCTCGGTGGTCGTCGGCCGGACGGTGCCCTTCACCTCGGCGGCGGTGCGGCCGTCGGCGGCGGTGCTCCACTCGTCGATGATGCTGTCGGTGCCGTCGACGACCAGCGGGTTCAACGAGTAGATGTGCAGCACCTTGGGCCGCTGCTCGGTCGGGATCGTCGAGCTCGTCGCGCGGATCTGGGCGAGCTTCGCGTCGAGATAGGCGTTGTAGCGCTGCGCCTGAGTCCTGGCCGCGGGCCCCAGCACGTCGGCGGTCGTGCTGACGACCTTCTTCAGCCCGTCGAACGTCTGGAAGGCCAGTTGGAGCGTGGGAACACCCACACTCGTCGTCTTCGCCTGAGTCTGGGTGCCCGTGTTGTTGAACAGCACGTCGGGATGTGTGTTCAGGAGTTCCTCGGTGTTCGCCGTCGTCGACGTGAACACCGTCTTCGCCTGACGCAGCGCCGGGTCGATCGTGTAGAGCCACGGTGCCGAGGACGGCGTCAGCACGGTCGCGACGATTTTGCTGCCACCGCCGAGTATCTGCACGACCTCGTTGAGCAGCNGGTAACTGGTCAGGTCTCGTAGATCGTTTGTTTTTCGTTCCCCGGCCGGCTGGGACGTTTTGATGGCTTGGCAGTCCTGGGGCGTTGGTGTG
>NZ_LJPA01000078.1:0-3402 GCF_001414035.1 Frankia sp. ACN1ag
CGCCGACTGGCCCACCACCCCCGACCGACCCCGGCGCGCCGCCGTCTCCGCCTTCGGCATCAGCGGCACCAACGCCCACCTCATCCTCGAACAGGGCCCGATCCCGGCGGGCGGGGACGCGGCGGTCGGGGACGACGACGCGGGCCCCGACCCAGCCGTCCGAGGTCGGGCACTGCCCTGGGTGCTGTCGGCGCGCACCGCCGAGGCCCTCGGCGGGCAGGCGGGCAGGTTGGCGGCGTTCGTCGACGCGCATCCCGGGCTCGCCCCGGTCGACGTCGGCCGGGCGCTGGCCACCACCCGGGCCGCGCTGGAGCACCGGGCGGTGGTCGTCGCCGAGGATCCGGCCGGGTTCCGAGCCGGGCTCACCGCCCTGGCCGCCGGTTCCGGCGGGCCGGCCGGAGCGGCGGGGACGGCGGGGACGGCCGGCGTGGAGGTGATCGCCGGGGTGGCGACGCCGGACGGCGCGACCACCGGCGCGCGCATCGTGCGCGGCGTCGCCGACACCACCGCCACCACCGTGTTCGTCTTCCCCGGCGCGGGCACCGCCTGGCCGGCGATGGCCCGCGAACTGCTCGCCACCAGTCCGGTCTTCGCCGGGCACCTCAACGCCGTCGCCGCCGCCCTGGCCCCGTACATCGACTGGAACCTGCTCGACGTCCTGCAGCAGCGGCCCGGCGCGCCCACCCTCGACCGCGTCGACGTCTCGCAGCCCGCCGTGTTCGCGGTGCTGGTCGCCCTGGCCCGGCTCTGGCAGCACCACGGGGTGCACCCGCACGCCGTCGTCGGGCACAGCCAGGGCGAGATCGCCGCCGCGCACATCGCCGGCGCCCTCACCCTCGACGACGCCGCCCGCGTGGTCGCCCTGCGTGGACAGATCCTCGGCGCGCTGCCCGATCCGGGGGCGGTGGTGTGGGTGAACCTGCCCGCCGACCAGGTCCGCGAGCGGCTCGCCCGCTTCCGCGACGGGGCCGCCCCGGTGTCCGTCGCCGTCCTCAACAGCCCCACCAGCACCGCCATCGCCGGCAGCGACGAGGCGCTGGCCGAGTTCGTCGCCGGCCTGCGGGCCGAGGGCATCCGCACCAGAGACGTCCCGGTGGGCTACGCCTCGCACTCGGCGTGGGTCGAGGCGGTCCGCGACGAACTGCTCACCGCGCTCGCCCCCATCCGCCCCCAGCCGGCCACCATCCCCATCCTGTCCACCGTCACCGCCGACTGGATCGACCCCACCACCCTCACCGCCGACTACTGGTACACCAACCTGCGTCAACCCGTCCTGTTCGAGGCGGCCACCCGCGCCCTGCTCGGCGACGNCCACGACCTGTTCATCGAGATCAGCCCCCACCCCGTCCTCACCACCGCCCTCGCCGAAACCCTCGACACCACCCCCGACCTCCCCGGCCCCGTCGCCATCACCGAAACCCTGCGCCGCGACACCGGCGACCTCACCAAGATCCACACCTCGCTGGCGCAGGCGTACGTCCGCGGGGCCGGCCTCGACGCCGCGACGGTCTACGCCGGATCCGGCCATGAGCACGTGGACCTGCCGACCTACGCGTTCGCGCGGCGGCGGTTCTGGCTGGACGCCTCGTCCATCTCGCCCAGCGGCGACGCCGCCGGGCTGGGGCTGGGCTCCGCCGGCCATCCCCTGCTCGGCGCCACCGTGCGGCTCGCGGACTCGGACGGGGCGGTGTTCACCGGTCTGCTGTCGTTGCGCACTCACCCGTGGCTGGCCGACCACGTCGTGTTCGGGTCGGTCGTGCTGCCGGGCACGGCTCTGGTGGAGCTCGCGGTGCGGGCGGGTGACGAGACGGGCGTGCCCGTCGTCGAGGAGCTGATCGTCGAGGCGCCGCTGGTGCTGCCGGAACNCGGCGGGCTCCAGGTGCAGCTCACCGTGGGTGCACCCGACGGCGGCGGTCGCCGGCCGGTCAGCATCCACACTCGGGCCGAGGACGCGCCCGCGGAGGCACCGTGGAACCGACACGCCCACGGGGTGCTACGCGCCCCGGAGGCGGCGGACGGCGCGGCGGACGCCGCCGGAGGATCGCCGGCGGGGTCGACAGCGGGGTCATCGGCGGGGTCGTCGGCGGTGTGGCCACCCGCGGGCGCCGTCCGGGTCGACACCGGCGATCTCTACCCGTCGTTCGCCGCGGCCGGGCTGGCCTACGGTCCGACCTTCCAGGGTCTGCGAGCGGCGTGGCGGGACGGCGAGGACCTGCTTGCCGAGGTCGCCCTGCCCGCGGACGCCCTCGACCGCGCCGGCGCCTTCGGTCTGCACCCCGCGCTGCTGGACGCGGCACTGCACCTGACCGGCCTGCCGGACGCCGCGACGGCCCTCGCCGGCCCGGCGGACTCCGCGGGACCCGCGGACGGCAGCGGTACGGGCGCCGGGCGCACCCGGCTGCCCTTCGTGTGGCGCGGAGTGCGGCTGCACGCGTCGGGCGCCAGCGGGCTGCGAGTCCGCCTGCGGGTCAGCGGCCCGGACCAGATCACCCTCACCGCGGTGGATGGCACCGGCGCCCCGGTCGTGTCCGTCGCCGGCCTGGCGCTGCGTCCGGTCACCGCCGAGCAGATCCGCTCGGCGCCCGGACCCCGGCACGACGCGTTGTTCGCTCTGACCTGGCCGGAACTCCCGGCCGTGCCGACCGGTGGCTCCCCGACCGGTGGCTCCCCGACCGGTGGCTCCGAGACAGGCAGCGTCGGCCAGGGGACGGCGGGCGGGTCGGCCGCCGGTCCCTGGGCCCTCGTCGGTCCGGTCGCCGACCCGGACCTGGCCCCGGTCGCGGCGGCGCTACGCTCGGCCGGTCGCAACGTCGACATCGTCGCAGACCTTGACGAGCTGACCGCCCGGATCGACGCCGGCTCCGCGGTGCCCGATCTGGTCGTCGTCGCTCCCCGCGCGGCGTCCCCCGCCGCGACCGACTCGGCCGCGGACCCCGCCACGGTTCCGGCGCTGACGCGGGCCGCCGCCGCGGACACCCTCGCGCTCCTGCAACGCTGGCTCGCCGAGCCCCGCTGGGCCGAGGTGCCCCTCGCCCTGCTCACCTCGGGCGCGGTCAGCATCGCCGGCGAGGACGTCGACCTCACCACCGCACCCCTGTGGGGGCTGGTGCGCACCGCGCAGAACGAGCATCCGGACCGCATCCTGCTGCTCGACACCGACCGCGACCCGGGATCCGCCACCGCCCTCCCGGCCGCGCTCGTCACCGCCCTGGCCAGCGGCGAGAACCAGCTCGCCCTGCGCCGCGGCACCATCCACGCCCCACGCCTGGCTCGCGCCGCGACCGCCCCGGCCTCGGACGACGCCGACCCGGCGGGCTGGGATCTCGACCCCGACGGCACCGTCCTCATCACCGGCGGCCTCGGCACCCTCGCCCACCACCTCGCCCACCACCTCATCACCCA
>NZ_LJPA01000079.1:0-3138 GCF_001414035.1 Frankia sp. ACN1ag
TCTGACGGACTGGATGGGAAGAGCGGAGTGACAGGAGACCGTCACGCTCCGTTCTGTGGGGGCCTGGGGGTGAGATCCCCCCGGGCTACCCGGCGGTCTGGGCGGGAGCATTCGGCATCAACCGGAACCGGATCATCGGCCCTGGCCGGTGCTACACCGGCGTGGACGGATCGCCGCTGGCGCTGTCGGCCGATGGATAGTTCTCGACTCCGGGTCGGCGGTCTCTCCGGGCAGTTCCGTGCGGCGGAGCGACATCCGACGAGGTTGTCCGATCACCGCGTCGGTAGGCTGCCGGCCATGGCGAGGCTGAGTGACGCCGAGTTGGAGGCTCTGGTCGAGCGTGCTGTCGTCGATGCCTACGGCGAGGACGAACAGCTCGCAGCCTTCCAGTCCGTGATCGAGGACAATCTCGCGGTTCCCTTCCGGACCACAGTCCTGGGGGTGGAGGTGACCGTCGCGGGGATCGATCTGCTGCCTGGGAGCGGTATCGTCGCTGTCTGCGTCCGTGGGAGGCATCGTCAGGCGGTCGGCATTCTGGACCTGCCGCTGCCCACCCCGCCGCCGGCCGGGGCGGAATGGATTGAGGCGTTCCGGCACTGGGCGCTCTGACGGCGTGACGACGAGGGTGGGCTGGACAGACGATGTCGGAGTACCAATACTACGAGTTCCTGGCCGTTGACCGGCCGCTGAACGAACGGGAGCAGGCCCAGGTTCGTGGGCTGTCTACCCGGGCTTGTATCACCGCAACTCGTTTCACCAACGAGTACCACTGGGGTGACTTCGGCGGCGATCCCCGGAAGATGATGGAGCGCTTCTACNACGCTCATCTGTATCTCGCCAACTGGGGTACCCATCGCCTGATGTTCCGCCTGCCCCGGACCCTGCTCGATCTCAGGATCGCCGAGCAGTACTGCGTCGATCCGCACGTCACCGCCTGGACCACCGGGGCGTATCTCGTCGTTGACCTGAACAGCGAGGTCGAGGGTGAGGACTGGGTGGAAGGCGCCGAGGATTCGCTGGCGGCGATTGTCGGTGTCCGTGCCGAACTCGCCGCCGGTGATCTGCGGCCTCTCTACCTGGCCTGGTTGGCTGGCTGGGGAACCTGGGAACGTGACGAGCACGCTTTCGACGACGAGGAGGAGGACGAGCCCGAACCGCCGGTGCCCGCCGGGCTGGGCAGCCTGACCGCGCCCCAGCGGGCCCTGGCGGACTTCCTGCGCCTCGACGCCGACCTGCTCGCCAGCGCGGCCCAGGCCAGTTCACCCGCGCCGGCGACCAAGAACGATCCCCGCGCCCTGGCCAGCTGGATCAAGGATCTTCCGTCCGGTGACAAGGACAAGCTTCTCCGTCAGGTCGCGCAGGGCCACGGCGCCCGGGTCCAGCTGGAGATGCTGCGACGTTTCCGTGGTGAACCCGACAGCAGCGGGAACGATCGCCCTCGCCGCACGGTCGCCCAGCTGCTGGACACCGCGGCGGACCTCCGCCAGACGCGCCACCGGCTCACCGGGGTCAGGCGCGCCGAGTAACCCGGCCCGTCGAGCAGCCCGGCCCGGGAGGCTTCTCGGTCACCGGCGGCGGCTACTCGGTGCCGGCCAGCTCAGTGCCCATCGAACTGGGCCATCCTGTCCGGTTCCCATGTCGGATCGAGTGGTTTGGGTGACTGTGTCATCCTGTTCGGGTGACGGGCGGGGGCGATGGTCGCGCTCTCGATGTCTTCGTGTCCTATGCCGAGGATGGGCTCAGCTGGGCTGAGTGGATCGCGGGGGCGTTGGAGAGCGCTGGTCACCGTGTCACGCTCGAGGCTTGGGATGCGGTGCCTGGTACTCATCGGGTTTCGTGGCTGGATGGGGTGACGCAGCGGGCGCGGCGCACCATCGCGGTGGTGTCGGACGGTTACCTGGATTCGTCGGCGGCGTCGGCGGAGTGGGGTGCGGCCTGGTCGCCGCGGGTGCTGGATGGGGAGCGGCGGCTGCTGGTCGCGCGGGTGACGGACCGGCCGATTCCCGGGCTGCTCGGCCAGCTCGTCCCCATTGATCTGGTCGGTCGCAGCCGGTGGGCCGCGCAGACCGTGCTGCTCGCGGCGGTGCGTGGCGAGGCCGGGCGAGTTGAGGCTGGGCAGGTGGAGGTGGGGGACGGCGCGAGTTTCCCGGACCGCCAGTCATACCTTGGCAGGGCGGTGTTTCCGGGGGAGTTGCCGCCGGTGTGGAACGTGCCGCGGCCCGCGGCGCGGTTCGTCGGTCGGGCGTCGGCGCTGGNCCGGCTCGATGAGGCGATGTCGGGCGGCGGGCTGGTGGCGGTGACGGGTCTGGCGGGGATCGGGAAAACGAGCCTGGCCGTCGAGTACGTCCGTCAGCAGCGGATGGGGTTCGACGCGGTGTGGTGGGTGCCGGCGGGGCGCCCGGAGCTCGTCGGTGAACGGGTGCGGGCGCTCGCACCGGCCCTGGGCCTGCCGCGGCACGCGGAACCGGCGGCCGTCCTGGCCCGGCTCGACGCCGCCGACGGCCGCTGGTTACTCGTCCTCGACGACGCGGCCGGCCCCGGCGAGCTACCTGGCTGGTTGCGCCCCTCGACCGGCGCGGGTCGGATCCTGGCGACGTCGCGCGCCGACGACTGGGTGGACACCGGCGTCGTCGTGCCGCTCGGCCCGTTGGAACGCGCGGAGTCGGTCGCGCTGCTCGCCGACCGGCTCCCGGCGGTCGACCGGGCTGTCGCCGGAGCGATCGCCGGCCAGCTCGGTGATCATCCGCTTGCTCTTGATCAGGCGGCGCATCGGATCGGTCAGGCCCGGGCGCCGGCGGAGACGTACCTGGCGGCGTTGATCGACCGGCCGGCTGTGGTGCTCGGGCAGGGTGAGGTGCCGGGCCGGCCCGGGGTCACCGCCGCAACGCTGTGGGACGAGCCGCTGCGCCGCCTCGACGCGGATGCGCCGGCTGCCGGTGAGCTGCTGCGTCTCGCCGCGCATGGTGATGCCTCCGGGCCGCTGCCGTTGCGGCTGCTGGTGGCCGATCCCGAGGCGATCGGCGGCCGGGAGCTGCGCGCGGCCGCGGGCGTGTCATGACGACTGTGTAAGCCGGAGGTGGACCAGGATCGATCTACCTTGATCGGGTAGGTTGGAAAGGGACACCGAATGACACAGAG
>NZ_LJPA01000080.1:0-3097 GCF_001414035.1 Frankia sp. ACN1ag
GCCCCGACCAGCTCACCGTTCACGCCGACCGGGGTAGTTCGATGACGTCGAAACCCGTCGCGTTCCTGCTCGCAGACCTCGGGATCATCCAGTCGCATTCCCGCCCCCGGGTGTCGAACGACAACCCCTATTCCGAGTCCCAATTCAAGACGATGAAGTACCGGCCCGACTTCCCCGGCCGTTTCGATAGTATCGAGGAAGCGCGGGCACACTGCCGCAAATTCTTCCAGTACTACAATCATGGCCATCGGCATTCAGGGTTGGGTTTGCTCACCCCGTCGGCGGTGCACCACGGCCAGGCCGAAGCCGTCCACGCGGCGCGTGGCACCGTGCTGGACTCCGCCTACGCCGCCCACCCCGAACGGTTCGTCCGCCGCCCGCCCGTCCCACCCGGACTACCCAGGCCGGCGTGGATCAACCCGCCGGAGAACATCCCAACGCAACAAGACAGTGACACAGAGCAGGAGACTCGGTAGTTCCTACAAAATCTTGCCTCGAACAGGTTGACAGGTTCCGGCGGCCTCCGAGGCCGGCAAGCCCGCCGGCCGGTGGTACCGGCCGGCCAGAGCTAAGCGCCTGCGCTCCTGCCATACAGGAGTGTCTGCGCGAGTTTGGTCGTGGCAGGGCTGTTTGGCCAGCGTGTCTGCAAGTCGGTGCAAAGGCGCCGCAGTCGGGGTAGGAGCCGGTCCGCACCGGTGGCGCCAGCGATAGCGGCGGCTTCGGTTCCAGCGTCGCCAGCGAGGTCCGGGCTGCCAGCTTGGAGGTAGGCGGCGGCGAGGTGGCAGAGGAACTCCGCGGCCCATTCCGAGCCGCGGGCGTCGCCGAGCCCATCGAGGCCGCGGGTCAGGCAGGTGATGGCCTCGTCGTTCCACGCGGGGTCGTCGCGGCCGAGGTAGCGGGCGACCCAGCCGCGTTCCAACGCGTAGAACTCGGGCGTGTAGTAGTAGATCCACGGCGGTGCGGCGTCAGGGGCGGATGCTGCGGCGGCGACGAGGTCGGCGCCGCGGGTCAGTGCCTCGACGGCCTGCCGGCGCTGGCCGGCTAGTGCGTGGGCGCGGGCCTCTTGATGGGCGTCGTAGGCCCGCTGACCCACCCACACCCGCGGGTCCCGTGACGCTGCCCGGGACAGGCTGACCGCTGGGCCGAGTTGGCCACGGTGGAACGCGAGGTGCCCCTGGAAGCTGATGATGGTCGCGTGCAGGGTGGCCGCGTCGGCTTCCCACGCCCATACGGCCGCACGGTCGAGCCAGGCCCGTGCGTCGTCCCATCGGCCGGTGGCGATGTGGAGCCAGCCGGCGAACTCGGCCCACTGCGCGGCGACGTCCACCAGCGGCTCTCGGATGCCGCCGGATGCCTCGCCGATCAGCCGTTCCACCTCGCCCAGCTGAGCGACGACGGGAACAAGGAGGCGGGAGGAGCCGATCAGGTCCTCGGTTGCCCGTTGCTCGGCGAGGATCGCCGCCAGCGAGGCGACCACCCGCCCGTCCACCCGGCTCGGTCGGGAGATCGCGCGACGGAGCCGCTCCTCCTCGTCCTCGTCGAGGACGAGGTCGCTGTCGGCGCCGCGCACCCGCTGGAACATGTCGTAGGCGACCGACGGGGGCCGTGCCCTGCCAGTTCGTGGACTGGGCCGCTCGTCACGGTGAGGGTCACTGGTGTCGCGCCGCGGGATGCTGTTGATCAGCATTTGGTCCTGTGCGGTGAGGTGCTCCCGATCGTCGAGGTCGAGAAGGTGATGGATGTCGGTTCCGTACACATCGGCTAGCAAGGTCAACGCCTGGGGGGTGGGACGTTTCCCGCTCGGGCCCGGCCACGCCTCCCACTCGCACAGCCGCGAGCCAGTCATCGCGGCGTTGCCCTGCGAGTCGGTGCCGGCCCGAGCCGCGTGAGCGTTGATCCGACCAGCGGCCTCCTGCAGGGTCCAGCCATGCGCGTGACGTAGCGCCGCGCGGGGCCGGAGCCCGTAGCGCCGGGCGAACTCGACCGAGATGTCCTCGTAGGTCATCCCGGCCGCCCGCATCCGGGCACGCAGCTCGATCTGCTCCGCCCGCCGGCTTACCGTGCCCACCTTCCACCCCTTCGCCCCGGGCCGTGCGTCGCAGCCCTGAACCGGATCTGTTCCACCGTAACGACCCCCTCACCCCTTGGAACGCCCGCCTGTGTTCGGCTCTGCCTGAAACTGCTTGAGATGGACAAGCGTTCGACACGACAAGATCATCGATGGCCGGTAGTCGGATGGTGCGGACTCGACGGCAGCCAGTACCGGAATCGCGTGATGCTCGGCGCCGGCGAATGGACGGTCCTGGTCATCGGCCCACAGGCCGCCGGTGCTGGCGGGATGATCGGTGGATGTATGTCCGTCGAGCCGTTGCCGGTGACGTCGAACCGATTGCGCGCGTGCATGTGCTGGCGTGGCAGGCCGGCTATCGGGGGCTGTTGCCGCAGTCGCTGCTCGATGGGTTGCGTGCCGAACAGCGGGTGCCCCGGTGGACGGAGACTCTCGGGCGGGCAGCGTGGCCGCACCGGGGAACCCTCGTCGCGGACGACGCCGGTGCCGTCGTCGGCTTCGTGGATCTACGCCCCGCCACGGACGACGATCCACACGCGGCCGGAGTCGGCGAGATCTCCTCGTTCTACGTGCTGCCAGCTCTCTGGAGGCAGGGCGTCGGGCGCGTCTTGATGACGGCGGCGGTGCGGACGCTGGCGACGGCCGGCTACACGTCGGCTGCACTGTGGGTCCTGGAGAGTAACCAGGCCGCGCTTGAGTTCTATGTGTGTCTGGGCTGGGCGCCGGACGGCTCTGTCCGCGACGACGTCATGGGCCACACTGTCGTCCGTGATGTGCGGTACTGGCGGTCGCTCAGCTACTAGAACTGATGTCCATGGTTGACCTTCGTGCTCCGCTGAACGCCCGCCAGCTCGAAGTCCTGCGCTGGATCAACGACGGCTGCCCCGACGGCGTCATGGATGGCCATAGCCACAAGGTCACGGCTTCGGCGCTCGTAACTGGTCAGGTACCGCTTTGATCTTTGGTTAGGTGGTTGTGGGCATCCAGGGGCGGCCCTCGGCGAGTTGGACGAGGGCGGGGAACTGGGGG
>NZ_LJPA01000081.1:0-2903 GCF_001414035.1 Frankia sp. ACN1ag
GGGCGAAGTTCCCCAAGGCCGTCGCGAAGGTCATCGACGATCTGGACGTGCTGCTGGCGTTCTACGACTACCCCGCCGAGCACTGGGTGCACCTGCGGACCACGAACCCGATCGAGTCCACGTTCGCGACCGTGCGCCACCGCACCCGCGTCACCAAGGGACCGGGATCACGAGCCGCCGGGCTGGCGATGGCGTTCACGCTCATCGAGGCCGCCCAGGCCCGCTGGCGGGCGGTCAACGCACCCCACCTCGTCGCCCTCGTCCGCGCCGGCGCCGTCTTCGAAGCCGGCCAGCTCGTCGAACGACCCACCACCACACCCGTCAACCAAGNCGCCTAACGATCACCATCCACAGGTCTTGACAATTCCTCCAGCGGGCACTTCCTCGTCGCCTATCCTGACGGCCTCAACAGGGCCTGGAACGTCGGCGGCGGCGGCTGTTGCGGCCAACCAGCCCGGGACAACGTCGACGACCTCGCCTTCCTTACCCGAATGGTCACCATCATCGAACACGAAACCCCGATCGATCCACGACGGGTGTACGCCACCGGGATCAGCAATGGCGGCATCATGGTCTACACGCTGGCCTGCAAAACCCGGATCTTCGCCGCCATCGGCCCCGACTCGGCCACCGAGATGGCCGACTGCCCGTCCCCCGCGCCCATCTCGGTCATCCACATCCACGGCACCGCCGACACCCATATCCCCTACAACGGCGGACCAGGCCACAACCGCGACGCGACCATCGACGGACCGGCCGTCCCCACCCTGAACGCCGCCTGGCTCCGGACCGACCACTGCGCCACGCCCACCGTCACCACCGCCGGTGTGGTGACCACCTCCGAAGCGACCTGCGCCGACCACCGCGGCGTCGAGCTCATCACGATCGCCGGCGCCGGGCACCAGTGGCCCGGCGCGAAGCCAAACGTCCTCGTGCAGAAGCTGCTGAACAGCGACCCGCCGTCCACCGCGCTCAACGCGACGCAGGTCATCTGGCGGTTCTTCAGCACCCATCCGCAGCCGTAGGGACGCCCCGGCGCCCGACGAGCGGCGGGCGGCACCCTCCTACCTGCGATGATGTGGCTGACGGCGCGGCCGAGTCATGCCTGACGTGACCCGATGCTCCGATATCTGTCGAGCCGTGGGGCGTCGCGCGGATCGGCGACGCAGCCGGCGCCGCGCTGCCGTACCTCCCGCCGCTCCACGTCAACGGTCAGGTGAGCCCGACGGCCTGCCTCGCTCACCTGGCTGGCTCCGGGCTATCTGACGATGGTGAACGCCGACGCCACGGTCACACTGCCGATGCCGACCACGGTGATCCTGGATGCTGATCATGTGCTCCGCTGGATCGACGTTCACCCCGACTACAGCACCCGCTCCGAAGCCCGAGGCAGGCGATTAGTCTCTGGCCCCTTCGATCTGGGTGTGGGTGTCGCTGCGTAGCTGCGCGACCAGCTTGCGAGCGGTGGGAGCACCGACGTGGAGCCGTTTGCGCAAGGTTTCCGCAGAGATTGGGCGCTGGTGCTGGTGCCAGTGCAGCACGTCCTCGGCGCGCGCCCNGTGGAGCAGATCTTGCTCGCGAGCATTGCTCCGACCCCGGCACTGCCCTGTCTTTCCTTCCCCTACCTCGGTCGTCGGCGATGAACTTGCTGGCGTGCCTTGCTCCAGATCGGAGGCGGCATCGTCTGCCAGCGATCCTGACGGTGTGCTGTTCGGCCCGGCTGGTTGAACGCTCTGGAGGGGGTTGGCGTCGTCGTCTGGCTGCCTTGTGTGGGGTACCGCTGGCACGGGTGCCGTGGGGCCGAGGTCTCCCGGTTGCCCGGATGCTTCGTTCGCTGTGGGTGGGCGATTGGTGGATGTGGGCTGGACTGCCGCGGTCTCGATGGCCTTCATGGTTTGGACCAGGCCCGGCCCGACCTCGGCCCACCCAATCAGTAGAAGGGGACCGACGGCGTCGAACGCTGCTCTTCCGTAGTTCCCCTCGATGAGTGGTTCGGCGACGTTCAGCGCCAGCGTGACGAACCCGGCGAACACGAGCAGCCGCAAGGCCGGTCCCATCTGTCGAGCGCTAGCGCCGCCGAGTGCCAGCTGGTGGATACCGATCAAGAGACCGATTACGGACAGGTCCACTGCTGGAGCAACCAACGGCGCGACGTACGGTGGCACACCGAGCTGAATCCCCAGCGTCCACGAGTTGCCGAACCCGAACAGGAAGCTAAGTCCCATCACCAGCACCATGATCATGGTGACGCCAGAGGTGGCGGAGTGTCCCCTCCTGCCCGCAGCGCCCTCGGCGGGTCGGTCGCTGGGCGCTATCACCGACTGCCTCTACGTGCGGGAAGCTCAAAATCGCGTTCGATGGTGAGCCGGCCTGACGCCGAAGTGCTGGTCAGTTCTGCACGGGTCTGCTGTGTATCCCGTTGGGGGCACCAAGCAGACCCGTGCATGATCCCTTCCGAGATCTGCACGGGCATGACTGCTTCCTCCCTGTTGATCTTTCTTGGGACGTCTTGCATAGCCTTGACCGCATCGACGCCGACGCGGGCGGTGGCCGGGATGGTCTCGCCTGTCAGAGTTATCCGGCAAGTTGCGATGTTAGTCGCGCGCTTGTAGCGGACTTCGAGCCGAAGCGCCTCGAAGAGGCGGCGGGACAGGTCCTCGGGCAGCTCGTCGAGTTCGACGGGTCCCACCGGCAGCGCCCGCAGTAGGCCGGGATTGGGTGCCGCGGCTTTCTCGTCCTCAAGCGCGGCCAGCTTCTGCTGAAGAGCCACTCGTTCGGATCTCAGTTCGATCCGCCGCTCGGCGATGTCGGCTCTTCGAAGTTAGGCGGGGTTGAGGCATCCGCGGGCTCGACGGGTGGTTGCGCAGCGTGTTCGTAGGCGCTGGTTGGTGGGGTTGCGGTAT
>NZ_LJPA01000082.1:0-2891 GCF_001414035.1 Frankia sp. ACN1ag
GTCCTGACCTGCTCGAGGGCTGCCTGGCGGGCACCGGGTTGACCTTGACACCATCCCATGATCAATCAGCCGACCTCGCGCATTAAAGGTCGGTAAGCCTTTCCCCGTAACGGTCCGCGACCGCCGGTGGTGATCATGGTTGTGGCGATCGGGCGGACGATCGGGCGGACGATGGCATGCAAAACGCAGGGCTCTGTTGCATTCGGCAGGTCCGGCCGTTCCAAGGCCGAGATCGCGGCCCGGCTGGTGCCGTCGGAAGCCACGGCGAAGACCCGCGTCGGGTGGATCCCGGCCAAGCTGGAACTGCGGGACCGGCGCAGACGGTCGTCTTCGCCTACGAGACCGGCGTGGTCCGCTTGTCGGACAGCCCGCCCCGGCTGGAGCGAGAGCGGTGTCGCGGCTGATCGTGGGGCTGGTCGTGCGCTGACGATCGCAGCCTCTGGAGCCTGCATCCGCGGCGAGGACGGTGGTCCTCTGGAGTGACGGCGGTCGCGAGTCCCCGCCTTTTCCGGCCGGATAGTTTGCGCGCTGCCTATTTGTAGTCAAGTTCCTACGGAAAGTGGCGGATCATCCTTCGCCCCTCCGCATCCGCGGCTCATGGGCCGCGAAAATCTCCGCACTTGCGATGATCTGTAGAATTCCACTACACTGGCCCGGACGCCGGCTCCGAACGGCGCCGGTGGCAGGGTGTGCTCTTCGCCCCAGGATCCGTGCGCTGTCCGCGTCATGTTTCTGTCGATTTCTGTGGCGTACGGTCGCGCCGCGAATCTCGGCCTGGTCGCGGCGGAGTCCGCGCCCGCTGTCGCACGTCGGAAAAGTCTTCGGAAAGGAGGCCCGGCCCGCACGGCACGTCAGCTGTCTGCCGATCTTAACCTGCGGTATCCCCGGGAACGCGGCGGCAGTTTGGGCAGAAAAAACCACAGTCGGCGCTCGGTGTGGTGCCGAACTTCTTCGGCCCGGTCGATTTCCGGTCAGTCGATTTCCGGCAGGCTGCGACCGGACCCGGGTCGATTCACGGCCGTCAGGCGCCCGCACGGTCGAGCGGGGCTGAAACGCGGCCAAAGATATCATTGGAACTTCCTCGATGAAGCGCTGGGTGCGGCCGACGAAACATCGTGTTCACGAGTTGGTTACCCTTTTTTATTGGGGTTGATCTTACTTGACGCTGGTCTTTAGCCACTGCTAACTTCCGCCCATGATTATCCATAGCATGACGAGCGGCGTGAATCGTTTGTTTCGGGGGGACTGTCAGTGAGTTCTTTGGGGGGATGGTCGGTAAGTTCGCCGCGCCGCCCGGCGCGGGTCGCCGTCGCGGTCGGTGTCGCGAGCGTGTTCGCGCTGGCGGCCTGCTCGAGTTCGGGGGGTTCGAGTGCCGACGCCGGCAGCAAGAGCAGTGCGACACCTACGACGTCTGCCACGCCCGCCACGCATGTCGTGACGGACCTGTCGGGCGCGAAGGTGACGGTACCGACGACGATCAACCGCATCGCCGAGCAGTTCCCGGCGCATACCGTGGCCGACATCATGCTCGGCGTCGGCGACAAGCTGGTCGCGATCCAGCAGAACGTGAGCACGATCCCGTTCCTGCAGGCCGTGCAGCCGTCGATCACGAAGGTGCCGCAGCTTTTCCACAGCAGCAACGTGAACATGGAGCAGTTGCTCGCCCAGAAGCCGGACGTGGTCTCCGCGCTCTCCGGTGGTGACACGGCGAAGCCCTTCCAGGCCGCGGGTATCCCGGCGGTGGTCATGGTCTTTCCCAAGTACGCGCAGCTGACGCAGTCGATCACCGTCGCCGGGGAGACCTACGGCGGCGCCGCGGTGGCCAAGGCGAAGGCCTACAACGCCTACTTCGACAAGGTTGACAGCACCCTGACGTCGAAGCTGGCGAAGTCGACGACCAAGCCGACCGTGGTGTACATCGAGGCGTACGCCGGCAACAACATCGTGGTCCAGGGCGGGTCGTCGCTGCCGGACCAGTGGATCACGAAGGCCGGCGGGACGGACGTCGCGAAGGGANTCAGCGGCAGTCGCGTGAATGTGACCATGGAGCAGCTGCTGCAGTGGAACCCGGACAATGTGATCATCCAGGCGCCGGGCGGTGACCAGGGCCTGGCCGCCAACACCGGCGCCTCGGTGCTGGCGGGCCTGTCGAAGATCAGCGGCTGGAGCGATCTGAAGGCGGTCAAGTCGGACAAGGTGTTCATCGACCCGCGCGGGCTGTACGCGTGGGGTCAGTACACCGTCGAGCAGGCGGTGCAGCTCCAGTGGGTCGCGAAGGTCCTCAACCCGTCGCTGTTCGCCGACGTCGACCTCCGGTCGGTCACCCGCGACTTCTACAAGACCTACTTCGGCTACACGCCGTCGGACACACAGCTCAACGACATCCTGCAGACCACCTCGGCGGACGGCATCGCCACCGCGAAGAACGCCATCTCCTGACCGGGTCCCGACGCCTCGCACCGGGTCCCGACGCCTCGCATCAGAACAGCGGCCCGAGGGGCGCTGGTGAGGTGAGGGAAGGCAGGACCGGATCGGGGCCGCCGACCTGACTTGGGCCAAGATCTGATCGTCTCGCTGTTCGCGGACGGGTGACCTGCGGGTTTGGTCTGGGAGGCACGCACTAATCGGGGTGGTGGCGGTGGCCTACTCTGTCGGGTTGTGTCTCCCTACGTGCGGACGGTGAAGACCGCGTCTGGTGCGCGGGCGGTGCAGATCGTGCACTCCCAGTACCGGGGATCCCGCGAGATCGAGCACGTCGGGTCGGCGCATACCGACGCTGACCTCGAGCTGCTCAAGGCGGTGGCCCGCCAGCGGCTCGCCGCGGGGCAGGGTGAGCTCGATCTTCGGCTGGCGGGCAGCCCGGCGAACTCCGGCGCCGCGCTGCCGATCAC
>NZ_LJPA01000083.1:0-2722 GCF_001414035.1 Frankia sp. ACN1ag
AGCCGGTCCCGCGCCTTCGTGATCGCCGTGGTCGCCGGCACCTTCACCGGCCCGGCACTGTCTGCCAGCCAGTCGTCGGCGACCTTCACCTGCCGCATCACCTCGTCGTAGCCATCCGAGGGGAACAACGCCAACGCGACCACGTACCGGACCATCAGCGCCGCGGGCAGGTCCCGCGTCCGCTTCTCGCGACGACCGGTCTCGGTGACCACCCGGTCGACCAGCGCGTCCGGGAACTGCGCCGCCAGCACCCCCAGCCCGACCCGGTNCACCAACCGGTCCTCGGGCTTCTCCTTCACCTGACCGCGTCTCGGCACCCCTCGAACCTACACGATCAGAACCTAAGTTCCTGGTATTGCGTGTCGAGGGCACGGCCATTTGTCAGTCCGGGATCGTGCCGAGGCCTCGGCACGAGCTGGCCGCGTGGCGCCCGATCCGTCATCCTCGGTTGACAACTTGAGGCCCTCCACCTGGATCGGACCCACGCGGAGGATTGGTCGTGGCAGCAGATCGTCGAAGCGCTCGGGGTCAGCCGGCAGTCAGCCCACAACAAGCACCGGAGGGCGTCGAAAGTGACGCCCTCCATACGATCGGCATCGACCTGGCTGAGGTCGCCGCCGCTGTCAGTCGCCAGTTCGGGCCGGCGGCGCTCGCTCGCCGGGCCCCGACCCGCTGGCGTTTCGGACGCCTGCGGACGCCTTCCACGACGTCGTTCTCGCACCGGGTGCGGGTGGTGCTGGAGGCCGCGGACCGCGAGGCGCGGGCCCTTCTCGATGACCACGCCGGTGGCGAGCATCTGGTGTTGGCGCTGCTCGCCACGCAGAGACCCACGCGTGACGTGCTCGCTCGTCGCGGCATCAGCTGTGACGGGGCGCGGGCGCTCCTCACCGGCGTTCCCGGCAGGTAGCCGACCGGATCTGTTCGTTGCGGGGTGCAACCGGTGGTACATGATGGACGATATGGGTGCTGACAAGCCGGCGCAGAGCGCATGGTCGCGGGTGGACACGAGCGTGCCGCACTCCGCTCGGGTCTGGAACTACTGGCTCGGGGGCAAGGACAACTTTCCCGCCGACCGGGAGCTGGGAGACAAGGTCTTCGAGGTCTACCCGGACATCGTGCACGTCGCCCGTGCGCAGCGGGAGTTCCTGGTCCGAGCGATCACCCACCTCGCCGGCGAGGTGGGTATCCGCCAGTTCCTGGACATCGGCACCGGCCTGCCGACCGCCGACAACACCCATGAGGTCGCGCAACGGATCGCCCCGGACTCCCGCATCGTCTACGTCGACAACGATCCGCTGGTGCTGGTGCACGCCCGCGCGCTGCTGACCAGCGCCTCCGGCGGCGCGACCGCCTACGTCGACGCCGATGTGCGTGACCCAGAGACGATTCTCGCGGAGGCTGCCGAGCTCCTGGACTTCACCCAGCCGATCGCTCTCGTGATGTTCGGCATCGTCGGGAACGTCGCCGACAACGACGAGGCGACCGCGATCGTGAAGCGGCTGCTCGACGGGGTGCGGCCGGGCAGCTACCTCGCTCTCAACGACGGCACCCACGGCGAGGCCGTGGACAAGGCCATCGCGATCACCCAGGCGGACGGGCACCCCTACAACCTGCGCACCCCCGAGCAGGTCGCGTCCTTCTTCGACGGACTTGAACTCGTCGAGCCTGGCGTGGTCTCGACCCCCCTCTGGCGGCCCGCGCCCGGGCCGGTGCCGCAGCCACTCCACATCTTCGGCGGGGTCGGTCGTAAGCCGTAGCCGTCCTTGGTGGCGTCGGTGGCGGGCCGCAGCCGTGCGAGGCACGACGCCGTGGCTGCCGCTGCCGAGGGCGGATGCCTGGAGCGGGTCGAGGGAGCCGGCCGGGAGACGCGTCGCCCCGGCTGACCTGGCCGGCGGGGGTCGGAGCTGGCGAGCGCGCGTTGCGCACGCTGCGGTTCTGAGTAGGCGGGATGCCGATGCTCGCGCGGTCCGCCCACCACGTCGGCGGTCGTCCTCACAGCTACCGGCTCTTGTCGATGTCATGGGTGCCGATCCGCAGCCAGCGGATATGGGGGCCGTCGCGGCCCGGAACGGGGTCGCCGTACTCCCACAGCGCCCGGTCATCCTTCGCCTATCGCAGCTCGAACACACCGGGATCGGAGCGGAAGCTCTTCACTCCGAGACTCGAGTGGAACTGGCCCGTCTCCAAGCCCTCACGGAACAGCGCGACAGCCCGGCGAAACGCTCGCCGCTGCTCGGTGGTCAGCCGCGCGTACTCTGCCACGAAGCGGGCCACCTGCTCGTACGTGGGCACGCCGTCACGATAACGTCTCGATCATCCGAAGCCCGCGAGAAGGCAGACGGCTACTCAGCTTGCCTTCGGGTGCTCCTCGACGGCTAGTACTACAGCACCAGTGATCTTTATGTGGCTGCTGCCTGCCGGGCGATGCTTTGGGCAGCGTAGATCCGGGTCTGGTAGTGGTAGTAGCGGGCGCGGGCCTGGTGGCCGCGGCGCCAGTCCGACCACCAGGTGATCATGGCGGGTGGGAGAACGGCTTCGGTGAACAGGGCGAAGACATGGCGGATCTCGTTGAGGGTGAACGGTGTCATCATGCGCCTGTCCGGTTCCGGCTGTTCGGCGACCGGCAGGCCACCGGGGAGATGCTTGTATCCCACGGCGGTCATCGTCGGCGGGACGGCCGGCGGGTTCTGGTCGCGGTGTTTCCTCGCGGTGACGGCGAGCC
>NZ_LJPA01000084.1:0-1912 GCF_001414035.1 Frankia sp. ACN1ag
CCCCAGGCCCCCACAGAACGGAGCGTGACGGTCTCCTGTCACTCCGCTCTTCCCATCCAGTCCGTCAGAAACTGGTGACCCATGCCCAGTGGGCGAGCAGGCGGGGCTGTCTACGTATCAGCCCCTTCCACCAGCGTTTGGCCTTCTTGAACGACCGCAGCCGTTTGAACTTCCGCCTTGCCCATCGCACCAGATAGGTATTGATGCGTTGCAGTAAACGGTACAGCTCGGAGCGGTAGAACTCCCCGTAGTAGTTCATCCAGCCNCGAATGACCGGATTCAGCNACGCCGCGAGCGCCGCAATGTCCTCGGTCGTGCGCAGGTTGATCCGCCACCGGCGGACCACGCCCCCCATCTTCTTGAGGGCGTCCCGACTCACTGCCGGCAGGAAGCTGGAGAACATCTGCCCGTCCTTTCTGCGGGCACNTCTCATCCGGAACGTGTACCCGAGGAACGTGAACGANGTGTTGTCATATTCCTCACGCCTGTTTCCGTTCTTGCAGTCCACTATCCTGGTCTTGTCGGGATGCAGGCGCAGCCCGACCTCCCTCATCCGNTCCGCGAGTTTTGCCCTTACATACCGGGCCTGCTTCTCGCTCGCACAGTGCACGACCGCGTCGTCGGCAAAACGCTCGAACGGCAGGGTTGGAAACTGCCTCTCCATCCAGGCGTCGAAGGCATAATGTAAGAACAAGTTAGCCAGCACGGGTGAAACCGCGGACCCTTGATGGGTACCCCGATCCCGCTCGACCATCCTGCCATCGGGCCATTGCATCGGAGCTTTCAGCCACCGCTGGACGTAGAGCACCACCCATTTCTGCTCAGGGGTAGTGTTCGCCTCGACCGCCTTGACTACAAGGTCGTGATCGACGGAGTCGAAGAACTGGGAGATATCAAACTCAAGTACCCAGCTCATTCGCCAGCANCTTTCGCGGCACTTTCCGAGCGCCATCAACGGCGACCGCCCCGGCCGGTACCCGTACGAGTCGTCATGAAAGATCGACTCGGTGCGGGGTTGCAGCGCAAGGGCGACCACGGTCTGGGCGACCCGGTCAGCCACGGTGGGCACACCTAAGATCCTCGTCCCTGGGCCGTGNGGCTTCGGTATCTCCACAGCCCGCACCGGGGGCGGGAAGTAGCTCCCCGAGGACATCCGCACCCAGACCTTGTACAGATTGTTCTTCAGGTCCTTCTCGAAGTCCTCGATGGACTGCCCGTCGACCCCGGCGGCACCCTTGTTCCGCCGGACCTGCTGATACGCCTCCCACACAAGCGTCTTGGAAATCACATACGGTCTCTGTTTCGGACCTGAATTGTCCACTCGACTCCTCCCGGNTTTACACCCGGTTGCTCGGCGAACTCCTCTGGATGAGCCGGCCCCTTCGCTCCACCCCCATTACAGGGGCTTCAACACTAGTACGAGCCGGTCCGCCGGCGTTGCCGCATCGGTACTCCCGCCTCCCGGTTTCAGCCGCTCGGCGCACTCCCTCTCGCCCGGCCACAGGGGCCGGGGCAGTATCGGCGAACGCCTTCCCCCGTTCCGCACGGACGCCGCAGCCCAGNCTCGCGCCACCTGCATGCCGGACACCACCAGGCCAATAGACGGGCACCCGCCTGGCTCATCCCGGAGCAGCATTGATACCCCGGTTCCGGTGTCACCTCATAAAGTAACGGCACTTCAGCGGTGGTTCACTTTCGTTCGCCTTCCTGGACCCTGTCTGACGACTCTTACGCCGCCTTTTCTCCGACGCTCAGCACGACAGGCTTCAACTAACGCACCTCGGAGTGACTTGACGCCTCCCCCCGCAGGGCGACGCCGGGGAGCCGGACGGAACCCTTACCACGGGGCTCCGCCTCCCCCATCGTCCGTGCAGCACGCACGTGTCAAGAACTGACCTGCCTACCTTCAGAC
>NZ_LJPA01000085.1:0-1842 GCF_001414035.1 Frankia sp. ACN1ag
GTCACTGATGGCGTTGCGCGAAGAAGGCGGTCGCTTTTGAGAGGAACTCGCGCTCCATCCGGAGTTCCCGGTTCTCCTTCTCCAGCTCCTTCAACCGTGCGCGGTCGGACATCGAAAGTGGCTCTTCTTCGCCCTGGTGGGTCCGACGCCAGGTGGCCACCCAGCTCCCCAAGGTTCCCTCGTTGATACCGAGATCCTTCGCGATCGCCGATACCGGCCGACCCGAATCGATGACGAGTTTCACGGCCTCGTCCTTGTNCTCGGGCGTGTACCGCCTCNGCGACTGACTCATTGATCTCCTCCGCTCACGGATCAATTATCCCACATAGGGATCACTGTCNGAAGAACGGGGACCACCTCAACCCAACCCCCGGTGCAACTGGTCGGGTACCGCTTTGATCTTTGGTTAGGTGGTTGTGGGCATCCAGGGGCGGCCCTCGGCGAGTTGGACGAGGGCGGGGAACTGGCCGATGCCGTGTTTGGTAGCGGTGGACAGGTAGCTTCGGATCGCGCAGGACTGGCGGGCGCCGGTGAGGGTGCGTAGGCAGCCGGATACTTTCTGCCGCAGTTTGATCATGCGGATGTCGCGTTCCGAGCCGTTGTTGTCCGCGGGAACCCGCAGGTCGTGGGTGAAGCGCAGGTAGTCGGCCTCGCGGTCGACGAGGCGGCAGGCCAGGGCGTGGCGGGCGGCCATGAGTGTCGTGCCCCGCGGGGAGGTCTGGCTGATCCCGATGTGGGCGGCGTGGCGGAGCTGGCGGGTGTGGGTGGCCAGCGCCTTCGGGTCGACCGGCGTGCCGGTGGTGGCGGCGTCGACGGTGAGGCGGTGCAGGGCGACGAGGGCGTCGGCGGCCTGGGTGGCCCAGCACCAGGTCCCGGCCGGGGCGGTGTCGGTGATCGCCTGCAGTTCGCGGAGCACATGGGCGACGCACAGCTGGTGGGTGGCGGACGTGTAGGTGTCATACGCGGCCCAGGCGTCGTGGACCACGACCCCGGCGAAGCCGGTCAGCACCCCGAGGGCGTCGATCCCGGCGGTCCCACGCTGGGGATGGCAGTCGATGAGGGTGTACTTCCCGGTGCGGGCGCAGTGCACCCAGTGCAGTTTCCCGGCGACACGCAGCCCGGTCTCGTCCGCGCCGATCACCTCGGCGCCGGCGAGCAGGTCGCGGACAGCGGTCAGGTCGGCGGCGGCGCGGGCGGCCATCGCCGCGACCGTGCCCGCCGAGATCGGGATCCCGACCAGCTCGGCGAGNGCGGTCGCGGTCCGGTCCTTCGACAGGAACTGGCCGGAGTACAGGTAGACCGCCGCCGCGGTCACCCGCGGCCCGTACTGCACCGGGGCGTCCACCCCGGCCGGTGGGGTCGCTTTCGTGCGTGTCCCGCAGCCGCATTCCCGTTCGAGGAGCTGATGTTCGGTCACATGTGGACGGAGTTCGGGCAGGTCGAAGACCTGCCGGCGTTCGGTCCGGGTCACCGGCCGAGCCTGTCACGATTTCCGTGTAAGCCAGAGGTGAATAGCTTAGCTTNCGCGTTCACACTATCAGAAAGGTAGGCGTCCGGGGAAGAGGCTGGAGAGCGTGTTGAGTGCGATTTTCCATCCGTGGGTTCCGGTGCCGGACTCGCCGCCCCGCTGACTCGATATGTTGCGAAGCCCGAGGTAGAGTAGCTTCATCGCCGCGTCACGGTCGGGAAAATGCCCGCGGTTCTTCGTGATTTTCCGGAGCTGGAAGTTCATCGACTCGATCGCATTGGTCGTGTACACGATCTTCCGGAGCTCGGGTGGGTAGTCGAGGAACGGAATGAACTCCGGCCAGGCGTGACGCCACACGTCGACCGCTCCGGGAT
>NZ_LJPA01000086.1:0-1768 GCF_001414035.1 Frankia sp. ACN1ag
CTGGCGAAGGCCCAGTTCGTGATCGATGTGCAGGGAAAACTTGCCGCGCTCTTGGAGAAACTCTCCGAGGGCGCTCCCGACGAGAACCCGCCGTCGCCGAACACGCGGAACAGGTGACCGAGGAAGCGCTCGAACAGCTGATCCCGAAAGTCGGGGCCGTCGCGGCGTGCCGGGCGGTGGGCCGGTCCCGGGCGACGCATTACCGGCGGCACCGGAAAAGCCCTGCTCCGCCGCGGCCGGCACCGATTCCGCACAAGCAGCGCCGCCAGCCCGCGGCCCTGACGGCCGAGGAGCGGGCGAGGGTGCTGGAGCTGTTGCACTCGGAGCGGTTCGTGGACGCCTCCCCGGACCAGGTCTGGGCGGCGCTGCTGGACGAGGGGATCTACCTGGCGTCTCCCCGCACGATGTACCGGATCCTCGCCGAGCACGGAGAGACCGGGGAACGCCGCCGCCAGGCCACCCACCCGGCTCATGTCAAACCCGAACTCGTCGCCGAAAAGCCCAACACCGTCTGGTCGTGGGATATCACAAAACTCCGCGGCCCGAAGAAATGGACTTACTACTACCTGTACGTCATCATCGACGTGTACAGCCGCTATGTTGTCGGGTGGATGGTCGCCGACGCCGAATCCGCGGCCCTCGCCGACGATCTACTCCGCGCCACCTGCGAGAAACAGGCCGTCAACCCTGACCAGCTCACGATCCACGCGGACCGCGGCACGTCCATGACCTCGAAAACCGTCGCACTGCTCCTCGCCGATCTCGGGGTCACCCGTTCCCATTCCCGCCCGCGGGTCTCCAACGACAACCCGTATTCAGAGGCCCACTTCAAAACGTTGAAGTACCGGCCCGACTTCCCGGCGTCGTTCGAGACCCTGCAGACGGCTCGCGCCTGGTGCCGACAATTTTTCGACCACTACAACAACCAGCACCGCCATTCCGGGATCGGCCTGCTGACCCCGGCGGTCGTGCACCACGGCCAGGCCGACACCGTCCACCAGGCCCGCGCCAGCGTGCTCGACGCCGCCTACGCCGCACACCCCGAACGGTTCGTCCGCCGACCCCCGACCCCACCCGAGCTCCCCAAGCCCGCGTGGATCAACCGGCCCGACGACCAGGACACCGATCAGCAGGCCAACTAATTTTCTGAAGCGCCTGACTCAAACAGCTTGACGGATTCCGCCGACGTGGTGAACGCGGTGGCGCTCACGCTGGACGGGCGCACCGCGCTGACCGGTAGCCGAGACGGGACAGCGATCGTGTGGGATCTGAGCGACCCAGCTCATCCCGTCCGCCGCGCCACCCTCACCGGCCACGACGACACCATCTTCGCGGTGGCGCTCACGCCCGACGGACGCACCGCCCTGACCGGCAGCGCCGACCATACGGCGATTGAGGTGGTCCCCGTTCTTCGGACAGTGATCCCTATGTGGGATAATTGATCCGTGAGCGGAGGAGATCAATGNGTCAGTCGCGGAGGCGGTACACGCCCGAGNACAAGGACGAGGCCGTGAAACTCGTCATCGATTCGGGTCGGCCGGTATCGGCGATCGCGAAGGATCTCGGTATCAACGAGGGAACCTTGGGGAGCTGGGTGGCCACCTGGCGTCGGACCCACCAGGGCGAAGAAGAGCCACTTTCGATGTCCGACCGCGCACGGTTGAAGGAGCTGGAGAAGGAGAACCGGGAACTCCGGATGGAGCGCGAGTTCCTCTCAAAAGCGACCGCCTTCTTCGCGCAACGCCATCAGTGACCGACAAGTACGAGC
>NZ_LJPA01000087.1:0-1797 GCF_001414035.1 Frankia sp. ACN1ag
ACCCCGAGCCGGTCCCGCGCCTTCGTGATCGCCGTGGTCGCCGGCACCTTCACCGGCCCGGCACTGTCTGCCAGCCAGTCGTCGGCGACCTTCACCTGCCGCATCACCTCGTCGTAGCCATCCGAGGGGAACAACGCCAACGCGACCACGTACCGGACCATCAGCGCCGCGGGCAGGTCCCGCGTCCGCTTCTCGCGACGACCGGTCTCGGTGACCACCCGGTCGACCAGCGCGTCCGGGAACTGCGCCGCCAGCACCCCCAGCCCGACCCGGTCCACCAACCGGTCCTCGGGCTTCTCCTTCACCTGACCGCGTCTCGGCACCCCTCGAACCTACACGATCAGAACCTAAGTTCCTGGTATTGGGTCCGTTCCCGAGGATCATGTCTGGCGATCAAGTCTTGACCTGGGGTTGGACAGCTTCGGATGGGAATCCGCGGGGGCCGGTCGGCGTGTCGTGTGGGCCGGGCGGTTGGCGTGTCGGGTTAGTCCCGACGATCATGTCTGGGCTTGTGGTTCTGACCAGGCGTGGGACAGGTGTTCTGGGACGCCAGCGACCCGATTCTCACGGTAGTTGGCCTTTTCGAGGCAGGTTGGTGGTCAGGTCGCGGTCCGGGTATCCTGTCCAAGCCAAAGCGGTGATTTGTTCCCGGAGAATGTCACCATGGCCGGCGTGACGGGCGAAATCCTCGATCAGGAGCAGGTAGACAAACCGCAGGCTGACATCGCCAGCGCGGGGGTGCGCCTTGGTGTCGTCGAGTTCGAAGTCAGCGGCGATCACGCGGGAACGCTCGCTGGCACGCTCAAACTCGGCGATCACGTCGGCCAGCGTTTCGCCGTCGGCGACAACGAAACTGCCGTCGTCACCGGTGGCGTAGCCGTCGCATGCGGACTCGTCTAGGCCGAGCAGGGTGCGTTGGAACCAGATGCGCTCGGCGGTGGCGGCGTGTTTGATCAGCCCGATCGGTGTGGTCAGTGAGACGACCAGGCGCCGCCGTGCGTCGGTCTCGGATAGCCCTCGCGCGGTGTCGATGAGCGCTTGCCGGTTGCGGTCAAGCAAGCTCTCCAACATGAGACGTTCGGGTCCAGTGGTCATTCGGGGCCATATGAACATTAATTGTCCAGCTTTCTGGGTTGAAAGGACATTGACGGATCAGACCATGGGCGCGTACTCGAGCAGCATGAGGGCCGATCGGACAGGGCTCGTCTCGATTGCCAAGGAGAACACCGATGACATCGGCGCCGGAGGCCCGCCGGGGATGTAGGCGCTGCAAACGCTTCTCGGCCCTCGTCAGAGGGCCCTCGGGGAATGCCGTGTCCAGAGCCGAGGAAGAGCCGGATCGGTCACAAGGATAACATCCAAGCTATGCGCGTGTCACGTGACTTGTGTCGATCTGTTCAGGCGCGTTATGGGCCGAGGGTATCCCGAAGCTCAGGAGCCATCCTCGACATCAAGATCGGTTCGGGCTGCTCGGAGTTGACCGTGGACGTGTGCGAGCGCGTCGCGGAGTTGCTGGTTCTCGATGCGTAACGCATCCACTGCAACGCGGATTAAGCCGCCCCTCCAGCACGTCCCGCTTGCCGTCCGCGACCACTTCGACCAGAAGCCGTTCGGCCGCCAAGATCCACCGAATCCGCCAACTTACCCGGACGCTCTGAGGTCAAATCGTCCACGTCAAGATAACGGAATTCAGGTCGATGGTCTGAGGTGGTCCCCGTTCTTCGGACAGTGATCCCTATGTGGGATAATTGATCCGTGAGCGGAGGAGATCAATGAGTCAGTCGCGGAGGCGGTACA
>NZ_LJPA01000088.1:0-1789 GCF_001414035.1 Frankia sp. ACN1ag
GCTAGCCCTGTCCTTCGCACGTTCGTGCGATGTGACAGTTCCGTGATCTTTTGGTTGTTCCGTGTCGGGTTTGCCGCGGGGTGGAGTGGTGGGCCTGGCACGGTTCCCGCCTGTGACGGTCGTGGCGGGTTATGGACCTCCGAGCGTGGAGAAGATGCTCGGCGCGCTGCCGGTCGTGCGGGACTTCCTGCGCCGGCTTGGGGTGGCCAGCGTCGTCGACCGACTCTGCCCGGTCCGCGAGGACGCCCGGCTGACCCACGGCCAGGTCATCGAGGTCCTCATCGCCAACCGGTTGACCTGCCCGACCGCGATGGTCCGGGTCGCCGACTGGGCGGCGGCCTGGGCGGTCGAGGAGGTCTTCGACGTCGCGGCGGACGCGCTGAACGACGACCGGATCGCCCGGGCTCTCGACGCCCTGGCCGGGCAGGCCGAGGCCGTCGTCGGCTCGGTCGGCGCGGCGGCGGTCACCGCGTTCGCCCTGGATCTTTCCCAGGTCCACTGGGACATGACCTCGATCTCCCTCTACGGCGCTTACCCNCAGGTCGACCCGGGCTACGCGACGCCTCGCCACGGTCATCCCAAGGACCGCCGGCCCGATCTCAAGCAGGTCCAGACCGGGCTGGGTGTGCTCGGTGACGGCGGGGTCCCGCTGGTCGCGAAGGCCTACGACGGCGGCGCCGCGGAGGTCTCCCAGGTCGTCGGCGCGCTGCGTGCCCTGCAGACAGTGGCCGGGCGCCGCGAGTTCCTGCTGGTCGGGGACACCAAGCTGGTCTCCTACGGCAACCTCACCGAGCTGGCCGCCGCCGGCACACGGTTCCTCGCCCCGGCGCCGAAAAGCGTCGTGCCCGCCGCCGTGCTCGCCGCCCTCGACGTCACGACCGCGGCCCCGGTCGACTACGTCGCCGTCCGCGACCGGGAGAAATTCGCTCACCAACGCGGCTTCTACCGGGCCTGCGAGGGCCTGACCACGATGCGCGGACCCCGCAAGAACAACCCGCCGCTGATCCTGCGCACCGTCTACGTCTGGTCGTCGGCCCGCGCCCAAGCCGCCGTCTCCGCCCGCCAACTCAAGCTGGACAAGGCCCGCGACGAACTCGACCGGCTGGCCCGCACCGCCGGCACCCGCTACCACCCGGACGACACGGCGGTCCGCGCCCGCGCCGAGCAGGTCTGCCGCACCCGCAGGGTCACCGCCCTCGCCCGCTACGACATCGGCCTCGACCCGGACAGCGGGAAACCGACGTTCACCTGGGCTTTCGACCAGACCGCGCTCGACGCCGACGCCGCGACCGACGGCTGGTACGCCCTGCTGACAAACCTGTCCGCCGACGAGGCCGACCCGGCCGAGGTCCTGCGCCGCNACAAAGGGCAGGAAAAGGTCGAACGCCGCTACAGCGACTACAAAGGACCACTCGCGGTCGCCCCGCTGTTCCTGCGCACCAACCAGCGCATCGACGGCCTCATCCACGTCATCTGCCTGGCCCTGCTCGTGTTCACCCTGATCGAACGCGCCGTCCGCCAGGCGATCGCCCCCGCCGAGAAGCTGCCCGGCCTCTACGCCGGCCGCCCCGCCCGGCCCACCGGCCGACTCATCCTCGAAGCCCTCGCCCCCCTGCGCCTGGTCCCCACCGCCGCCGGCCAGCCCGCCTACATCCCCAGACCCGGACCACTCCAACAGCACCTGCTCGACCTCCTCGGCATCGACCCCACCTAACCCCCATGACCCGAAAACAAGATCACAGGGGCCGGTCGGCGCAGCAGAATCCGAAGTGCGAAACACGGGGCTAGC
>NZ_LJPA01000089.1:0-1692 GCF_001414035.1 Frankia sp. ACN1ag
CCCCGGGCCCGTTCACATGATCGGCAAAGAATGCGGCAGCGCACAGGAATACCCCCGGGGGTCAGGAAGGGGAAAAGCGGAAACCGGAATGGTTCCCGCTCCACCTACCCTGCCGCCGCGCATACCGGTGTGGAACGGTGCAGATTCGGTTATTCCACGGAATTTCNCCGGCGTAGACGCGGAGTCCACGCCGCGTCAGCCCGGAGCCGACCCGGAGTGGACGGCCCGGAGTGCCCGCGGAGCAGACCCGGACCAGACCCGGAGCCGACCCGGAGAACCNCCGGAGCGCACCCCGCCCGTCCCGCCGTCACCCCACCGTGCTCGAGAAACAGGCGTTCGTCTGGGTACGAGTGCGGCCCCGGACCGGTGGCGAGGGGGCGCCTACCAGTCCGGGGCCGACTTCCGTGACCGGCCGGCGTGCCGGTCACGAGGGGGGAGAGGGCCCCGCCGCGTGGACGAGACGCACNGGGCCCTCTCCCTGGTGGCAGGGAGGCGTGACCCCTCACCCGTCACCGGCTCACACTGCCGCGATCACTCCTGCGAAGGACCCCCGCGTCGACCCANCCGACGGAGGAACTCCACTTCACTGCGGAACGTCGCGGTATCGACGGTCAGCCCCGGAAGCTGCAGCCGGATATCGGCCAACAACCGGTGCAGATCCTGGTTTTCCAACGCATGCGCCATCAGATACAACGTCGCGTCCGCGAGCGGATGCGACCGGTTCACCGCCGCCGACCGGGCCAGCAGCTCCAACACCCGACCGACCACCGCCTCCACCATGTCCCGGTCGGCGTCGGGTAGCTCCCCGGCGATCCGCGCGGACAGCACCAGCCCCAACCGCCTCACCAACGACGGCACACCCACCGGCCCGCCACCGGGCTGGCCGCCGGACGCGGTCACGACCGCCGCTCCAGACCGAGGACCTGCCGGCGGCTCTTCCACTGCTCGTAGCGGTCCGNNGCCATGACCTCCCACACCCGCCGGGCCACCCACACATCCCCCGAGTCCCACACCAGCACCTCATGCGCCACCAGCCGCCGGCACTGGAACGTCGCGTCCAACCCGTCCAACGACCCGCCGGACAGCACCAGCCCCCGCCGGGCCGAGCGCACCGCGAGGCGCAGACCCACCACCACCGCCAACCGCGGCGCCACCCGATCCGCGCCCCGACGGTGCACGATCACCGTCCTTGCCCCCGGCTCACCGGCAAGATAGAACGCGGCCTCGACCAGCACCCCCGTCGACAACGGCCAGAACTCCGCCTCCACCCTTGGCACCTCACCACCGGTCGGCTCCTTGCAGACCAGCACGCCATCGGCGTCCGGCAACTCCACCTCAGGCAACCAGCGGTAACGGACATCGTCCGGGCCGTCGCCCTCGAGCAGGCTCACAGCGCCGGCACCCCTTCCACNTCGGTCACGCACAACATCGGCGCCACCAGCCAGTCCCCGTAACACCGCTCCCGCGCATGACGCTGCGCCGCCGCCGGCGAATCAAACGGGCCAATCAGCCCCTCCAACCGCCGCCCCGTGCCGAACGTCGCCAACCCCCACCGGACAACCGACCCGACCGGCACGCCGTCACCCGACCCGCCAATCCCCACCTGTTCCTCACACCCGGCCATGGCCAGCCCCCTTCCGAGGCGACGACGATGGGCGCAGCCCCGACCAGGCCAAGCCCACGGCGACTAGT
>NZ_LJPA01000090.1:0-1436 GCF_001414035.1 Frankia sp. ACN1ag
GCCGGGCTGTCCCCCGACCCCGACGTGTAATGGTTCACCGACGTGGTCGACCCGTCCGACCACGACCGAACCCGCCGAGCCGGATCCAACGCATAGGACCTGGTCGACGAGCCCGACGGGCTCGCTGGCGACCAGATCGTTCACGTAGTAGCCGACATTGACCGACGACCCGGCCGGCGGACACGGATCCGTACATGAGACATATCGGAACCTCACCGGTTACATTGGTGCTATCACACGCACCCGCTTCCAGATCAGATCTCGTTAAGGCCGATCTACTCTAGACCTAATACCTTGCCTCACCAGTAGGCCCGTAACGACCCCAAACGGCAGAGCAGGACCTCGATATGAGGTACTAAGAAGCCAGAGCGAAAAGCCGGCAAAAGCAGCGGCGAACAGGAAATAGAGAAATGGCACCCGCCTTCGATGGGAGCCTAGGATGGCCTTCATCGTTCCAAGACATTGTTGATTGATGCGAGACGCCAATTCTTATGGCCTCCTATTCCGACAGGCCCACGAATCCAGCAAAGACAAAGAGAGTGCCAGAGATCAAAAAGATTCCCCCAAACACCCTCATCTGCCACGGTTTTGTTCGCCCATCGTATGCCTTGAACTCGCCACGCACACTGAAGTCGCGGATCCACCTCGGCCCTACCGTGTCATTCCAACGAGATACTCTCTCGGGAATCAGAAGCGAGATCAGCCCAGCACTAATCATCAGCACGCCAAATAGAGAGAAGAGTAGATCCTCCATTGGAGTCATCCTCCGATCATTCCCCGGTCGGACAGATGCCTGCAGGGGACCTCAAGGTCCCCTGCAGGCACGGAATCCGACTCAGCCACTGGGCATCATGTTCAATAGATTGAACTGAGTGTAGCCGAAGATCGCACCGTAGCCGACAACTCGACGGGCCGAAACACGACCCCGTCGCCTCGCAATCCTTACTGCTCCACCCGCCCTCACTTTCGTAATTTTTCCGACCGCTTTTTCGGACCGCGCAAGGGCCCCAAAACCACCATAGCCGAAGACTATATCGGCACCAAGGGTCCCGTAAGTCGACTTCTTACTCGCTCCTTGGAATCTACTACCGGCGTAGTCGAAACCGGTGGATGCGGCGATAAGACCAACTCCCACCCAACCACCGAACGGGATAGAAGCTACGCCCACGGCAAAGCCGGCATAGGAGAAGGCTTTCCCTATTCCCTTCCTGTGCTTCTTTATCCAATGCCTAATCGACCGGCCGTCGAGGTCGAAGGTGTTGTAGGGGTCCTGGTGGGCGTAGTCGTAGGCGTTGTCCGACCCGCCGGGGACCGGATCGGTCTGGAGGAAGCGACCGAGGTTGGGGTCGTAGAGACGGACACCCATCAGGGTGAGGCCGGACAGGGTGTCCCGGGAACGTTCCTTCGCGCCAAGCCAGCCGTACCGCGGATACGCC